>JBAZLP010000010.1:0-26511 GCA_041650235.1 Minisyncoccota bacterium | reverse complement strand
AACGGTCATTTTTAAGCTACCTCCAATTTTTTATTGGATTGTGTACAAAATAAAACAGAATAGTGTTTTTGTCAAATGCGGGGGTATGCCTATTTTTTTAAATAAATCAATCTATAGAGATATTTTATCTCCCTTGAATCCGAAATAATCTTTATATTCCTTTTCCCCGAACAATATCGGATAAAAGTTTTTATCTGCCACAATCTTATTTCTTCGGTTCACGGCATAGACCTCTCCCTTTTTAACCAATTTATAGTTTTTAATATGTTTAGCGGTTTTATATCCTTTTATTCTTGGAACGATCGAATTTACGATAAAATAATTAATTTTATTTTTGCGTTTAATTATTTTTGAATCGATAACATTCAAATGACTCAAAAGCCTTTTTATCCCGCTGAAGGTTCCGTTTATGGTTGAAGATTTGTTTTCTTTTCCGTATTCGAAAGATATGCCTATTTTAGCCTGAGATATCAACGAGTTTTTATTATTATCCATGATTACAACATATCGAGGACCAATCGATTCGATGTAATCTATTAATTTTTTATTGATTTTAGTTATAATTATTGTGTTTTTCGTATTGCTTGTTGTCGAGTGTATATCAATAACCAAATCGGCCGATTTTATAAAAGGCATGATCTTGTGGGCTATTTTTTCTTCGTGATTCCCGTTTTTCTTGCCGGGAAAAGACCTGTTCAAGTCCTGATCGATATATCTTTTCTTCAAATTAAAAGCTTTTTCATTTGCTATTTGAAAAGAGAAATCGTATGTATTGTTATCGATTTTGAGCTTTTTTATTTTTTCTATGACCTTAAGGCCTACTCTTTCATTGCCATGAGTCAAGATATTGAATAATATTATTTTCTTTTTCATAGATTGATTATATATCTTTGAAATAAAAAGCGCCATTATGGGCGTTAGGTATTTACAGGAACAGTGGGAAGAACTCGGAACCTTTTTGAGGTTAAGTTATGTATAAAAAAAGAGAAGCTTTACGAAACCACTAATAATTAGTAGCTTGCTTCCCTACGTTTTCGGGCTTTCTTCTTTTGCCCATCTTTCAAGGATTTTCATCAACTCTCGCTTTTCTTCTTCGGGAATTTCAGCGAGATCGTCAGGACCCAGTTCACCGGCTTGCACATAATTTGCAATATCTCTTGCAATTGCATGTATCTGCAGGTTCCTTATCCCTGGATCGGTTTTCCCTCTTCTGTTCTCAAGAGAGTGTATTATTCTCTCTTTCGGGCTCATCGCCTGCATTTCCCTAAGCTTATCAAAAAGCTCCATAGTCAACACCTTTTACAATGATTATTATATAACTATTTTATATTTTGTCAATTGTAGAGGAGACGAACTTGGAACCTTTTTGAGGATAGATTTTGTATTAAAAAAGAGCTTAATGTATTGTAAATAAGCGTCTTGTTTTGAGGTTTTCCGTTTTCAGGCAAAGACCGTCTATTCTCTGGGCGTGGTTCTTGAATCCTGACCTGCGGAGAAGAGCAGAAAACTGTTTTGCAGTTTCTCTGTCCATGTTTGAATTTTTCATTACTTCAGCGTAGGCACTGTTCAGGATGCCTTTAGCTTTCCTGGGATTGAAGCCGAACATGCGCGAAACAATTGTTTTCAGTTCATCGATGCCGACTTCTTTTTTCTTCTGAATCTTTGCAACGCTTGCTGTTCTTACCTGTTCGTTTTGGAATCGAATATGGGCGGACCGATTGAATCCTCTTAAGTTTATTGATGGCCTTGTGTGCTTATTGTTAAGGTAGGCCGCAATGGTTTCAGCTTCGTTCGGAATTTCAAAGGACTGGGTGCCCTCTTCTGCGTTTGCAATAATGAGTTTTGTTCCCCGGACTTCGATACTTGCTCTTCCTTTTGCTAAGTTTCCGGGTAGATTCCAGACAAAGAAATCTTCCTCAGTATAACAATCGGAATGGAGATTGAAGCCAATAATGGCTCCGTCGTCATCTTTAGCTATTTCGATTTCCAACCTTATCGCCTCCTAGGGCTATTAATTTATATAATAAATACTTTATTTTGTCAAAATAAGGTGTAGAGGGGACGAACTTGGAACGTTTTTGAGATTAATTGTGTATAAAAATTGGGAAGATATTATATCTCCCCGCTTGTTGACACAAATAGCGATTGGTTTTCCTGGCTCCCTCTTATCAATAATATTTTTTATTCCTGATTGAGAGAAATAGTCTCTCCAATGTATAAAGTAGTTTTGGCGGAATCCCGATTTTCTATTCCACTCAAAACATAATTTTAGGGAGATTGAATCGGTTCTTTCTGGCAGCCCAAACAGTGCTTTTTCGGCAATTCCGTCAACTGTGAATAGTTGAACTACGGTTTTTTCATCCACATAAAACGGAAGCACCGCCCACCTTGCGACCAGTTCGCTTCCATCCGTAAAAGCAAACTTTTTAACAAAACAAGCGGGCACGTAATCAATGTTTTTAATTTGCTTAATTTCTAAATCCAGAATAATCCCCTCCTATAGGGTTAAATTAATAATATATTAAAACACCATGCCGGTCAATTGTCACTTAATTTTAAAATCGGAGTTTGTATAAAAAAATCGCATGGATTGATGAATGGTACCATGCGAGAGAACAGAGAGAGATGGATTTGAACCACCGAAGGCGGATTGTAAACCCGTCACTTAACCGGACTAAGTTATCTCCCCACAAAGAACAATTGTTTCCTGACCGGGCCACGAAATGGGGCCATCAGGAAACGTCGTCGGCTCTTAAATTTGCATATGGAAGGTCGAGCAATGCTTCCAAGTCCCCTTGAACCTCCTTGGGGGCGAGGTTATTCCTCCTTTTACGCTCTTAATTACGAGCGGGGGGGTTGGGTAGTAGGTGGAAGCAAGCTCTTCCACTTTTCTCTTTTTTCCTCTTGCTGTCGAGAGGATACCTTGCAAGAGGCCTAACTGTTTAATAGGATCAAACTCATGCGTCGTATGCAACGACTGCTATGATCGGCTCCTTTCACCCCTAATAAGGGAAGGTTAAAACCCGTTAGGCGATTTCAACGATTATTTTATAACAAATAGTTTTAATTTTGTCAACTGCAGGGCGATGGGACGAACTTGTAAATTTTTGACAACTAACCCTGATCCGCTTTAGTTAAATAATTAAACAACAAGGTAAATTCTTCTGGATGAGGCACAAAAGAAGAGTCTTTGCTTTCAATGAACCGCTGAAGCTCTTTACATGTAATAAATTTTAGCGCCGTAACCTCGTCTTCCTGTTTTTTGATATTTTCCAATTCTAAGTTTGTTCTCACTAAATAAACAGAATTAATCTCATTATTAATGTATCCATCTCTCACAGACATTTGTTTAACTGTTCCGATTTTAATTAGATCGTCCGGAGATAATTTTAACCCGATTTCTTCTTCGGTTTCCCTTAGGGCGGCGGTTGTATCGTTCTCGCCAGCAGATATGTGTCCAGCTGCAGAAATATCCCATTGATTGGGATGATTGTCTACATAAGGAGATCTTTTTTGTATTAGTATTTCACCCCTTGGATTAACAACCCAAACGTGAACTGTTTTATGCCAAAGCCCTTCTTTGTGGACCTCCCCTCTAGTCTTTTTTATACCTAGCGATTTTCCGTCGCTGTCATAGATATCTATGTATTCCATAATTTTTCTTTATTGTATCATGAAGCAAAAAAATACTAAAATTAGTTTGAGTTTGCAGTGGCGATGGGACGAACTAGGAACCTTTTTGAAGTTGAATTATGTATAAAAAAAGGGCTTAATCAATTTAAATGATTTATCCCCCTTATGTTTTGTCGGATCTTTTGTTGAGCTTAAATTAACCGACTAAGATCTCGACCACACCCATTACAGTATCTTTGTTCCATAGGTGTGGTTTCTCCACAGTGGCTGCAGAATCTTATTGCCTCCACCATTCTCCTTCCACACGCAGGACACTCAGTAGCGTCATCGGAACGAATTTCGCATATCGGGCAAATTTTCATACGATTACCTTCCCCACAAAACGTGGATAAAATAATTATAAATTTTTTAATATTTTAGTCAATAGTTAAAAGTAGTAAAAGCTTCGAATGTTTGCAGGGCGATGGGACGAACTTGGAAACTTTTTGAGGTTGGGTTGTATATAAAAAAAGACAATTTAATAATTCTTGTCTCGGGAATCTTGTGGAGATTTTTTATTAAATTGTCATGCTTTAAAATTTTTTGTTCGAATTCATTCTTTTGCAAAAATTAACAGAGGTTCTCTTGTTTTTCTTTGCTCTCCGAATTGCGGGGCAGAAGCTTGGAAAAGATTATAAATTTCTTTTATTAAATCATTAACCTTTATTCCATTTTTATTAAATATCTTAATCCAGTCTCGAGCATTTAAGTCATTTAAAAAAATGTTTCTCTTGGATTTTAATGGGCCCTCATTGAGATCTAAAAGGCTCCCTTTAAATCCGTTGATTTTTTCCTGGAAAATTTTTTCCTGTATATCATTGAATCCTCGAATAGAATACAGTTGATTATTTCGGAAAGACAGTTCTAGGGTTACTACCAGTACCAGTTCTTTAATTTCATCATCCGTACAGTCCCAAGAAAATTTGATTAGTTCATAATAATTTTTGGGATTACTTAATGCTTGAGCTGTAGCCTCAAGATTGCGATTTCCTTTCAAATCGTGGAACCAATCGTTGTCCCAGAAAACTCCCGGATAGAGAATTCTTTGGTAAGAAAAAATCATTGATCTGTGTCTTATGTCGCCGTATTTTATCGTGTGTTCAAAGCTTGGCGAACGACTATCGCTAGAGCATCCAATATGGAAAAGGCACACGCAATCAGGTATCAGCTTTTCCAAAAAAAGAAAAACTGGTCCTTTTTTAATCGGCAAATTGAAAAATTCTTGGTTTTGCCAGCCTCTCGACATGAGAGAGCAATTTAATCCTCCAGAACAACTGTCTGAAATTTCAAACTTAATCAAGTCTTTGTTCATGTCATCACCATTTTCTTTTTTTAAAGGTAAGCATTAACCTCATTTGAGGATTGATGATAATATACAATATATAATTATTATTGTCAAAAATTTAATAAAGTGTCTAAGAAATTAACCAAAAAGTTCTACTGTCTTTTTTCCATCATCAAAAAAGCCTTGTAAATAAAGGCTTTCTAGATTTGCAGGGACGATGGGACGAACTTGGAACCTTTTTAAGATTAGGTTATGTATAAAAAAAGAATCACGATGTGATTCTGCTCAGTTTGAGATTTTGGGGCATGAAATGATAAACGATAAATTCATCGCCTATCTTTTCAATGCGGAAAATGATTGTAAAAGTTTCTGGCGCCTGAATCCACATGAATAGACATTGCCTTTTGTCTTTCATGGGAGCAATGAAATAATCCCACCAAAGCCTTTTGTAATCATCTTCACCGCTGATCCTCCAGTCAGAAAGAGCTTCCTTTTCCAGAACGAATTCTATTGACTTAACGCCATGGAATTCTAGTCCTCGAAAAGCCATTTTCTCTTTCGCCAAGAAAGGTCCCCAAGGTGCTTCGCCTTTCTCGATAAATTTCACAATTTGTTCGGAGCGAAGAATTTTACCGCAACCTGCTCGAAACTTTTTCCCATCTTCGCGAATAATTTCAAGGAACATTTGTTTGTTTAAGTCAACCTTCTTTTCCGGGATTATTTCCTTCCAGTCCATTCTTACTATAACTGGATAAGAAAACTCATCAAGTCCATTCTTAGTCACAACACAACCTCTTGTCTACAGTATACAATAAATATCATGATTGTCAAACACGTTTGGTCAGGTCACGCACATTTCGGACAGCGCTAGATAAAAAATTCTAAAGCCTTGTCGCGGTCACAATAGAAAGCCTTACAGTATAAGGCTTCCTGGATTTGCAGGGACGATGGGACGAACTTGGAACCTTATTGATTAGAAAACATTGATTTTTATAACAATGATTTTTGAGGTATTATTTGAAGTCGCCCAGTTCTTTTATCTTTTCCAGCTTGGCTCGGCAGGATTGAGGCGCTCTTTCGGGATGTTTTTCAAAATATTTCTGATGGTATTCTTCCGCCGGATAAAACTTTTTAAAAGGAGCGAGCTCTGTTGCTATCGGTTTATCGTATTTTAGTTCTCCAATCATCCGTTCAGCTGATTTTTTCTGATTTTCATCCATGTATATTATGACGGAGCGGTATTGCCTTCCCACATCCGGGCCCTGCCTGTCGACGGCGGTCGGATCGTGGATGGCGAAAAATATTCTAAGCAGATTTTCGTATCCTATCTCCTCGGGATTGAATTCTATTTTTACCGTTTCGGCGTGGCCGTCAAGATTCTCATATGTGGGATTTTCTTTTTCTCCTCCGGAGTAGCCGGGGGTAACCGCTTCGACTCCTTTGACATGCGAAAAAGCGGCTTCTATCCCCCAGAAGCATCCTCCTCCGAAGATTGCAGTTTGATTGTTCGTCGGTTTGAATTTAAGGGCGATTCCATTCATGCAATATCTTTTTCCGGTCGGTTGAGGCCCGTCATCAAAGACGTGTCCGAGGTGAGAGCCGCACCTGGCGCAAATTATTGCGGTTCTGTGCATTTCGTGCGAATCGTCTTTTTTCTCTTCAATGTTTTCTTCCTTTATCGGTTCAAAGAAGCTCGGCCAGCCGGTTCCCGATTCAAACTTGGCCTTTGACGAAAAGAGAGGCAAATCACAGGCGGTACAATGGAAAATTCCCCTGCCGAGGTTGTCCAGCGTGTGTGTAAAAGGAGGTTCGGTTCCATCTCCCCTCATCACGCTGTACTGTTCTGGAGAGAGTGTTTTTCTCCACTCCTCTTCGGTTTTTATTATTTTCTCTACCATGTTTCAATTATACACCCTTAAGCGGTAAAAAAGAAATCTGTTTTCGCTAATTAAGCAGGGGTATCGGGACGAACTTGGAATCTTTTTAAGATTAAATTGGATATAAAAAAAGAAAGACTAACCATTGGTCTTTCGCGTTTTTATTAGTGTCTTACCTCGCGGACAATCTCGAGATTTTCCCTCTTCAGAATTGCTTTCACTTGCTCAAGTTGTTCCGTTGATGCTTCTTCTCCTACTCTTACTTCCCATGTCCCATCTTGTCCTTGAATTGGACCATCATGATAGGAGGTTACAATGAATGCATGTCGGTAATGAAGAGATTTATCAATTAATTCAAGCAAAGATCGATGATGAGCGGGACCTATGCTTCTTACAAAGAACTGATGCCAAACCATTCTTATTCTCCTAGTTTATGTCTATGTAATAAAGTATTTATTACTTTTTGTCAAGTGCAAAGTCACTAACAAAAAAGTTCTAGCGTCCTGTCGCGGCATGGTAAAAAATCCTTGTAAACAAGGCTTCCTAGATTTGCAGGGGCGATGGGACGAACTTGGAACCTTTTTGAGGTTAAGCTATGTATAAAAATACAAACTATGGATGAATTTTAAACAATTTATTCCTATATATCGCTAAAAGTATCGTGGCATTGCAAATAATTAAATAAATTTGAAAGGCAGAATTTTCAATGTTCCATACAGGTATTGATGGTAAAACTAATAGTACAGCGATTAAACTTGCCATAAATGTAAATCCGGTTTCAGTTTCGGGATTTGTCCAAGCTTTCCTGATTGTTGGAATAGAAGCAAAACCATCACCTAAAGCGGCAAGTAATATTGCAAGTTGAGGAGAGCTGGCTTTCCACCAGACTAATAAAGCAAAAATTGAACAGACTCCACATATAAAGTCAAAAGTAGTTAATTTCCAATAACTTTTAGGATTAAAAAATGAAACGATAAACACAATTAAAGGTAAAAATCCAGCTAAAAAAACACGAGTGGTCGCCCAAACATCAGCATGACTATAAAGTGCAGCTGCAGTTCCAATCATTGGAGCTATCGCCCACAGCGACCAAGACACGCGATTGGGTTTAGTTTTTCCTTTTGCCGTATCTTTAATGTAAGCAAATGAGCCGGACGCTGCTACAAATACGCTAAGAATTACTAACCAGTGAACAAAATTTATTTCTAAAAACATAATTTTAAATAATTATACCACGAAACAAAAGCCGACAGAAGCATCGGCTTGAGTTTGCAGGGGTGCTGGGACGAACTAGGAACCTTTTTGAGGTTAAATTGGGCGTAAATTGAAAAAGAAGAGAATTTGTCTTAAAGACTCATACCCTTCTTTTCGATGCTGTAATATTTTAAAATATCGCCCGCTTTATAGGCTTTTACCTCGTCAGGCTTTATTTCGTTAATATCTACAGCAATTTGCTGCTTGTCAATCCGGATTTGTTTTTGATCTTTGATTCTTTCTATCCCGATAGAGTAGACGTAAGCTGGCCTCTCTGGATCAAATTTTTCTGGATTTTCAAAACAGATAGTTCTCTCTTCATGACTTATTGTGTTTACACCCTCTGGCATTGAAGCAATAGCTAAGGCAAAAAAGAAATTAGGCGTAAAATAAATCACGTTGAGACTCTCTTCTTTTGGCGTGCCTGGCGGACCCCAAGCTTGGTGCCTTTTTAATGTGCCAAATAAGTGGCAACTTCCGTGATAAAGTTTATCACTCATGCCTATATTATACAATATATTAGTATGTATTGTCAATATTAAATAAAAAGTTCTAAAGTCAAATTGCGGTTATTATAAAAAGCCTTACAAAATAAGGCTTCCTAGATTTGCAGGGGCGCTGGGACGTTATCGGAACCTTTTTAGCCCTTTCCTTAAAAAGTTGACTTTTAATAAAAAAGAGTTAGTATTGTAACGAAAGGAAATCCTTTCCAAGTGGAGACTAATACATGGCTTGCAATCCAACAATCGAAGAGGATTTTGCGGTCTTGGAAGACATTATCAAGGCCGAGTACAGACAACGAAGAGCAAGGAAGCTGATGCCTATCTGGCCAGCTGTTATGAAGATTCTTCCCCTTCCAGGGTTTCGACTCAAGCTCGTTAACTTTTTATTAAATTTTGGATTGGATTTAGAAATGAAAATCCATTAATCATGAGAGGTATAATTATCTCTTTTTTGTTTTCTAGATAAAAATATTTTGCAGGGGCGGAAGGATTAGAACCCTATCCTATTCGATTGATCGGAGCAAAGCTTTTCCTATGTATCGGGCATATCCCGTATTTTCTTATCTTCTCCAGGTGTTCCTTCGTCCCATACCCCTTATGCTTCTTAAAATTGTACAGAGGATATTTCTTATCGTATTTCCCCATCAGAGCATCCCTTGAAACCTTGGCGATGATGCTCGCCGCGGAAACGGAAAACACCTTGTCATCCGCCTTGACGATGGATTTTTGCCATACCTCCAGATCAAGCTTCATCTTCCCGTCGAGGATTATGAAATCAACCTTTACCTTATTCCTTTTCTCAAGGTCTTTGATCGCCTTGATCATGGCCAGCTTGGTCGCCTCAAGGATATTGATCCTGTCGATCGTCTTTTCCGAAACCTTCCCTATCCCCCACTTTATCTTCCTGCTCTTAATCAGATCAGAAAACACCTCTTCCCTCTTGGACTCTTTGAGCTTTTTAGAATCCCTGACAGATTTAATCTTTTTCGCTTTTGGAAAGTCCTTTTCCAAAACCATGACGGCCGAAGCGAAGACGGGTCCGGCCAGAGGCCCTCTTCCCGCTTCGTCTATTCCGGCTACGCACTTGAACCCCTTTTTCCAGAGCTTTTTCTCTTCTTGAATCATATCTCAAATTGATATATCATATATACGTATATAATATCTTAACATATGGACAACTTAAACAAAAACGGAAGCGTCCTGGGGCAGAAAGAGATATTGTCCGAAATCAATCTGGCGGAGACCGAGAACCGTCCGGCGGATTTCAGCAATAAGACCATTTCAGATCTTTCCATAATCGTGGAGAAGATAAAGTTCGGATTGAATCTGGAGAACGCCAAGATAATGGGCCCGGTCTTTCTGGGAGAAGTTGTCGTGTTGGGAGACCTGAATATGAAAGGAGCTATAATCAACGGTTCCCTCTATCTCGGCAAGGCGGATGTAAAGGAAGATCTGATTCTGGAAGACGCTCAGATCAACGGGGCGATCAACCTGGTCGGAGCGAAGATCGGAGGAAACATGGATGCGAGGGGCCTCATCACCGTCGGATTCCTTTCTCTTTCCAAGATGGAGATATCGGGAGACGTCATACTCGAGAACGCCGAAGTCGCTTCGGCCAAGTACGATGACATGACGGTCAGGGGCGACGCTTTTCTCGGCGCGGCCGTGGTTAAAGGCAATCTCAATTTGGGCAAGATGAAGACCGAGGGAGCGATAGACCTCGAAGAGACGGAGGTCGGGAGCAATCTGGTTCTGACCGGAGCGGAAAGCAAGAAAGGAAACATAGATACGACTACCGTAAAGATAGGAGGAAAGAAGATAATCTGATTAAAATGAGCAAGTTCACCCACCTGCATCTGCATTCGCACTATTCCCTCTTGGACGGATTGGCGAAAATAGACGACATCATCGACAAAGTCAAGGAATTGAACATGGATTCGGTTGCGATTACCGACCACGGAGTCATGTACGGAGTGATAGAAATGTACGAGAAAGCCAAGGCGGCCGGAATCAAGCCGATCATCGGCTGCGAAGTATACGAGGCCTCGGGGAGCATGGACGACAAGACCCCCAACTCGGGCCAGAAGAGACATCATTTGATCCTTCTCTGCAAGAACGAGAAGGGCTACGAGAACCTGGTTAAGATGGTAACCGAAGCCCATCTCCGCGGCTTCTACTACAAACCGAGGATAGATTTGGAATTATTGAAAAAACACAGCGAAGGCCTTATCGGCATGACCGCCTGCTTGCAAGGCAGGATTCCCTACCTTCTCCTCGCCGGAAAGAAGGAGGAAGCTGAAGCAGCGGCTCTGAATTACGAGAAGATGTTCGGCAAAGGCAATTTCTATCTCGAGCTCCAGCACCACCCGGGCATCCCCGAACAGGAGAAAGCCAATAATATGATGATCGAGCTTTCGAAGAAGACGGGCATTCCTCTGGTCGCTACGAACGACAGCCATTACGCGGACAAGGACGATGCCGAAGCCCAGGATATCCTCATGCTCATCAACACCGGAGCGGATATCAACGACAAAGAGCGTCTGACCATGAAAGGAGACGACTTCTCTATCAAGAGCGCGGAAGAGATGGAAGAGGCGTTCAAGCACGTCCCCGAAGCGATAGCGAATACGCAAAAAATAGTCGAGGCCTGCAATCTGGAACTCAAGCTGGGAAAATTCACCCTTCCCTCTTTCGACGTGCCCGAAGGAAAGACGGGAGAGTCGTATCTCAGAGAACTCTGCTATCTGGGCATCGAGAAGAAATACGACATCCACACCGATGAGTTGAAGAAGATGGTTGAAGATGTCCTTAAAGGAAAGGAGATAAAGATCGAAGAAATCAAGGACGAGAATCTTAAGAAAGTGGTCGAGAGGATGGAATACGAACTGTCTGTTATAAACAGGACGGGTTTTTCCGGCTACTTCCTTATCGTCCAGGATTTCGTCAACTGGGCCAAGGATAACAGGATCGTCGTCGGCCCGGGCAGAGGCTCGGCCGGAGGTTCGATCGTCGCTTACCTCACCAACATCACCAACGTAGATCCCCTGAAGTACGACTTGTATTTTCAGAGGTTTTTGAATCCGGACAGGATATCCCCTCCGGATATCGATCTGGACTTCACCGACAAGAGAAGGGACGAAGTCATCAACTACGTGGCCGAAAAATACGGCAGGAATAAAGTGGCCCAAATCATCACTTTCGGAACGATGGCGGCCAGAGGCTCGATCAGAGACGTGGGCCGGGCTTTGGGCTACCAGTACGGATACTGCGACAAGATTTCCAAGATGATTCCCATGGGATTCTCCCTCGAAGACACTTTGGAAAAAATAGATGAATTCAAGAATTTGTACGAGTCCGACAAGGAAGCGGAAAGATTGATTGATCTCGCTTTGAAGATCGAGGGCTGCGCCAGGCACGCTTCGACCCACGCCTGCGGAGTGGTTATTTCGAGGAACCCTTTAGACGATTCCGTTCCCACCCAGCATCCGACCCAGGATGAGAAAGGAATAGTCACCCAGTACGAAATGCACTCCGTCGAATCGATGGGGCTTTTGAAGATGGATTTCCTTGGATTGAAGAACCTGACCATCATTGAAGAGACATTGAAGAGGATATATGCCGTTCATGGAATCAATGTCGATATGGACAAGATTCCTTTGGATGACAAGAAGACCTTCAAGCTTCTGCAGGACGCCGATTGTATTGGAGTGTTCCAGCTCGAGTCCGACGGGATGAGGAGATACCTGAAACAGCTGAAGCCGACGGAGATTGAAGACATCATCGCCATGGTCGCCCTGTACCGTCCCGGACCCATGCAGCACATCCCCGACTACATCAAGGGCAAGCAGGACGCGAACCACGTCAAATACATGCATCCCTTGTTGAAGCCGATCCTCGAGAACACCTACGGCATCCCCGTCTACCAGGAGCAGATCATGCGTATCGCCCAGGACCTGGCCGGCTTTACCTTGGCCGAAGCGGACATCTTGAGGAAAGCTATCGGAAAGAAGATAGAAAAGCTTCTGATGGAGCAGAAGGACAAATTTGTAAACGGAATGAAGAAGAATAATATAGATGAGAGGATTGCGATAGAATTGTGGCACTGGATCGAGCCTTTCGCCCGATATTCATTCAACAAATCGCACGCCGCCTGTTACGCCATCATCGCCTACCAGACCGCCTACCTCAAAGCCAATTATCCCGTCGAATACATGGCCGCCCTTTTGACTTCAGAAGGTTCCGACCTCGACAGGATCGCCATATTGATCGAAGAGTGCAAGAAGATGAAGATAGAGGTTTTGCCTCCGGATATAAACGAGTCGTTCTCGAATTTCTCGGTCGTTCCGGAAAAGAACCAGATCCGTTTCGGACTGTCGGCGATAAAGAACGTGGGATGGAGCATCGTCGAACTGATCATCGAAGAGAGGAAGAAGAAAGGCCACTTCGAATCGATCGAGGACTTCATTTCCCGCGTAGATGCCAAGGTTTTGAACAAGAAATCCCTCGAAAGCCTGACCAGGGCCGGAGTGTTCGACCGCCTGGGAGAAAGGAACCAGATATTGAACAATTTGGAAAAGCTCCTTGCCTGGTCGAAGAATAACCAGAAGATGAAGGACAGCGGACAGAGAGGTCTTTTCGATACGGGCACTTCGGTTTCGTATAACAACATAACGCTCGATTCCTGCGATCCCATGAGCGACTACGACAAGCTGACGTGGGAGAAAGAATTATTGGGGCTGTACGTTTCCGGGCACCCTCTCGAGAAATACAGAGAGTTGTTGGACCAGCAAGGTACGTCGATAAGGAGGATTGTGGCCGATCTTAACGGGACGGGAGCGATGAGCAGGAGCCCGTTCGACAAGTATATCATCCAGGGAGAATCGGTCACGGTCGGAGGAATCATCTCTTCGGTCAAGAAGATATTGACGAAGAACGGCCAGCCGATGATGTTCGTCAAGCTCCAGGACCTGACGGATACGATCGAAGTCGTCGTCTTCCCTTCCATGATCGAGAAGAATCCGTACGCCTTCGCCGAGAATAAGATCATCTCGGTTACGGGCAGGACGGACGTCAAAGACGGCATGCCCAAGATAATCGCGAACGAAGTTGAAGAAATATTAGAAGCATAATAAACTATACTTAATATGAATTTAGAAGAAATAAGGCATTCCCTATCCCACATCTTAGCTGCGGCGGTGAAAGAACTGTACCCCGGAGCCAAGTTCGGCATAGGGCCGTCGATAGACAACGGCTTTTATTACGATATCGAAATCGAGCTTAAGGACGAAGACCTTCCGAAGATAGAAAAGAAGATGAAGGAGATATTGAAGAAAGACATTTCTTTCGAGAAGAAGGATATCTCCAAAAAGGAAGCCAGAGAATTGTTCAAAGATCAGCCGTACAAGCTCGAACTGATCGACGAGATAGAAGACAAGGATGTTTCCATATACCAGTCCGGAGATTTCATCGATCTGTGCAAGGGGCCTCATGTGAAATCGACCAAGGAGATCGATCCCAAATCCTTTAGGCTGCAGAAGTTGGCCGGGGCGTATTGGAAAGGGAGCGAGAAGAACAAGATGTTGACCAGGATATACGGATTGGCCTTTGAGAGCGAAGCAAAGCTTGAAGAATACGTGAAAATGATGGAAGAGGCGGAAAAGAGGGACCACAGGAAGCTGGGCAAGGAAATGGATCTGTTCCATACCGAAGAAGACGTGGGTATAGGGCTTATCTTGTGGCACCCCAAGGGAGCGATGCTCTGGAGATTGATCGAGGATTTCTGGTTCAAGAAGCATCTGGAGAACGGATATGAACTGGTGAGGACTCCCCATATCGGAAACAGGAGGCTCTGGGAGAAATCGGGCCACTGGGGTTTCTATTCCGGAAGCATGTACCCGCCTCTTGAAGTGGGACAGTCGCTTGAAGAACTGCAGCACAAGGAAAAGGTGAAGGAGTCGGAGCAGTTCTTGTTGAAGCCGATGAACTGCCCTTTCCACGTCGCTATATACAACAGCATTCCCCGCTCATACAGGGACCTTCCTTTGCGCTGGGCTGAAACAGGAACCGTATACAGGTTCGAGAAAAAAGGAGAGCTTTCCGGATTGACCAGGGTCAGGGGCTTCACCCAGGACGACGCCCATATAATCTGCAGAAAAGACCAGGTCGAGGAAGAATTGAAGAGAGTAGTCGATTTCATACTTTTCATCTATCAGGCCTTCGGGTTCGACCAGTCTTCAGTCAATGTCTATCTTTCTTTAAGAGATCCGAACAACAAAGAGAAATACGCCGGGAGCGACGAGGGTTGGGATTTTTCAGAATCGGTCTTGAGGAAGATTGCCAAAGAGAAGAATCTTAATTTCAAGGAAGAACAGGGAGAAGCCGCCTTCTACGGTCCCAAGCTGGACTTCAAGATAAAGGACGTGCTGGGACGGGAGTGGCAGTGTTCCACTCTGCAGTTCGATTTCAATCTGCCCGAGAGGTTCAGCATGGAATTCACCAACGATGAAGGAGAAAAGGAACAGCCGTACATGCTCCACCGGGCATTGTTCGGATCTTTTGAAAGGTTCATCGGCCTATTGATCGAGCACTATGCCGGAGCATTCCCCTTCTGGCTATCTCCGATACAGATGAAGATACTTCCGGTCGGAGAAGGGCACAGGGAGTATGCTAAAGAAATGGCCGAGAAGCTTAAGGAATTCAGAGTCAGGATAGACGAAGACAATGAGACCATCGGGAAGAAAATACGAAACGGAGAATTGGAGAAAGTCCCCTACCTTCTGGTTGTCGGAGACAGGGAGAAGGAAAATAAGACGATTAGCGTCAGGCAGAGAGGAAAGATAGATCTCGGGGAAATGAAAATCGAAAAGTTTCTGGAAGAGATTAATAAATAAAAACATATGAAAAAGACAGCGCTTTTTCTCATCGTTCTTTCCCTTTTCGCCAGTTCTTTAGTTTTTGCGGCAGACATCAATACGAATGAAGCGTTGAATGTCGCTTCTCCAACCGTCCTTCCGACCAGCCCCTTCTATTTCTTGAAAGAGATCGGCAGGAACATCCAGACGATTTTGACGATCGATCCGGTCCAGAAGGCGGAGCTCAAACTGAAATTCGCCAACGAGAAGCTGGCTGAAGCGGATAAGGTCGCTGAAACCGGCGATGCGGAGGCGATTGACAAAGCCCTTAATAACTACGAGAAAGGGATTGAAAGTTTGAAGCAGTATGTCGAGGTTTTGAAGAAAGACAATCCGAACAACCAAAAATTGCTTGAAGGTTTGGCCGAGAACAGCGTCAATCACCAGCAAATCTTGAATAAGATTGCAGAAAGCGGAGTCCAGGAAAAAGCGGAGGCGATAAAGGAAAAAGCGGTCGGAACTTTGGCCAACGGGACTCTTGATCTGGCTTCCCCCGAAAAAGCCAAGGAGGCAATAGAAAAAGCAGTCGGTAATAACACTGAAACGGCTTCGAACAAAACGGACATTTTGAACAACATCGTCGACAAGGTTCCCGATGTCGCCAAAAAGGCTTTGATTCAAATCCAGAACACGGTTATCAGCGACGGAATTAATAATGCGACCGGAGAAGAAAAAGCCAAGCTCGAACAGAAATTGAACCAGCTCAAAGAGACCAACCCATACAAAGAATTGGTTGTCGAAGATGTGGCTAATAAGATAGTTTCGGGCAGCGAAGACATCCTTAAAGATTTGAATATTCCCGAAGCCGATCTGGCGAAGATAAAGGAATTTGCGCAGAACATAGTCAATGACGGAACCATAAATTACGGCCGGGCCATATCGGGGATAAACACATTGAACATTTCGACGGAAACTCAGAAGAAAATCACCCAATTGATCAGGGAGAATATTTCCGGAACCAAGGAAACGAATCAAAGCAGCGCTGATCCGGCTATGCCAATATCCAAATCAGGCGTGGCAACCCAGCCGGCAACACCTTCGACCAATGCCGGAATGGCCAATCCCGCTTCGACCTTCTGCGTCAAGAACGGATACAAGCTGGAGATAAGGAAGAATGCTGACGGGAGCGAATACGGGGTCTGCATCTTTACCGACGGAAAGGAATGCGAGGAGTGGAAGTTCTTCAGGAAAGAATGCGGTAAAGAATACATAAAGTAGCATGGAAAGATTCAAACTCATCCCTTCCGTATATCTGATTCTTTTAAAAGACGGAAAAGTCCTTCTCTCAAGAAGATTCAACACCGGATACGAGGACGGCAATTACGGCCTAGTTTCCGGCCATGCCGAAGAGAAAGAAACGTTCCGCGAAGCATTATCGAGAGAAGTATTTGAAGAGGTTGGGATAGAAATAGATTCTTCCGATCTGAATCTTGTCTTGACCATGCACCGACAGTGCGGAGACCACGAGAGAGTAGATTTCTTCTTTACGGCAAACGCCTGGAATGGAGAAATCAAAAATGCGGAACCGCAGAAATGCGACGATCTGGATTGGTTTCCGATAGACAATCTTCCCGATAATACTATCCCGTATGTAAAAAAGGCCATCGAATCTTATTTCGACGGCATGAACTACTGCGAATTCGGCTGGGACGGGTCGTGCAGAAAATAAAAAGGGGGATTGAATCCTATCAACACCTTGAGGTGTGACGGATCAATCCCTTCTGGAACGTTTCTGAGGGTGACATTATTCCCATAAACGATCCATATACTATCCCGGAGTTTTTCCGGGAAATAACGTCCGCTGTCGAGACGAATCACTTCTTCCCGGGTAAGGTTGTACTGCAATTCAAGATTGTCCGAATATGCAACAGAACCTTTTAACGGAAGGAAGGTTACACTGAATGGCATGACTAAGTGCGCCCCTTCCCCGTACCAGTTGCCTTTTTCATCCAGGCCAATCTCTCCATTCCCGACGTCGGGAGCGAAAAACATGGCATAGATCATTACAAGGCAACCGGCGATTAATATAAACATACCGACTTTCCCGCGGTATTTTTGTATTACCGGACGAAATCGACAGGGGTAGTCACAAACCAATGCTCCTGCTATTGCAATCACTACTCCGATTGCAATAACAATAATTTGTCCAAATAAACCAGAAGACTCAATCATGTTTGCCTCCTTCAATATTTTAATAACCTAAAAGATTAAAAATGTCAAACGGTTGAATCTCCCCTCTTTCTGTTGTAGTATCAACGTATGAAATATCACATTACTACCTTTGGTTGCCAGATGAACCGCTCCGATTCGGAAAGAATAGCTTCGGTTCTCAATGGCATGGGATATGAAGAAACCCCTGATTTGAAAAGGGCTGACTTAGCCATAGTCAATATGTGCTCCGTGAGGCAGTCGGCAGTCGATCGTGTTTACGGTCTATCCCCCCTCTTTATAGCCCTCAAAACGAAGAATAGGGCCTTTAGGGCGGTTTTAACCGGGTGCATTTTAAAGCCGGAAAGGGCTAAACTGGCCTCTGTTTTCGATTTCGTGCTTGATAAGGAGGATATGGAAAACTGGCCTCTCTTGCTCAAAGGCAAGGAACCCAAAAAGAATAAATCGGATTATCTGAAGATAGTCCCCGAATATACTGGGAATATCCAGGCCTTTGTTCCCATCTCGAACGGCTGCGACAACTTTTGTACCTACTGTGCCGTTCCGTATACCCGGGGCCGGCTGGTCTCGAGGAGCCACAAGAACATCCTCAAAGAAGTTAAAGGTCTGTCCGAAAAGGGATACAAGGAAATCTGGCTTCTGGGAGAGAACGTCAATTCATACAAATCAGGTAGTTTCAATTTCTCGAAGCTGATAAAGGAGATAGATAAGATTGAGGGGAAGTTTTGGCTGAGGTTTACCAGTCCCCACCCCAAGGATTTCAGCGACGAATTAATTGAAACGCTTTCAGAGAGCGAGAAGTTTGCTCCGTATATAAATCTTCCCGCCCAGGCCGGAGACAATGCGATTTTGAGGAAAATGAACCGGCCGTATACCAGGGAAAAATATATCGCTCTGATCAATAAAATCAGGAGGGCGTTCAACGATAATATCGCCATTTCAACCGATATCATCGTCGGTTTTCCGGGAGAAACGAAAGAAAGATTCAAAAATACGGAAAAGCTCATGAAAGAAATAGGCTTTGATATGGCATATATCGCCGAGTACTCTCCCCGCCCCCAGTCCTTTGCCTGCGAAAAGATGGAAGACGATATTCCCTTGAAAGAGAAGAAGAGGAGGAGCAAAGCATTGACCGAAATTCTTAAAAAGACCACCCTCAAGAACAACAAGAAAATGCTTAATAAGGAAACGGAGGTTTTGGTCCTCTCCAAAGAAGGCAAATATTATGACGGAAGGACTTTCAATAACAAGCCAATCAGGTTCGAGTCAAAAGACGACCTTTTGGGAAAGTTCGTCAGATTGAAGATAACGAAAGTTTCTCCCTGGAATCTGGAAGGAGAGATGATCAAGCCGAAACTGCTCGTGGTTTTGGGCCCGACCGCTTCGGGCAAGACCGATCTGGCTTTATTCCTTGCCAAAAAGTTCAATGGAGAATTGGTTTCGGCCGACTCGAGGATGATATACAAAGGCATGGATATAGGGACGAATAAGCCCGAAGAATTCCACCATATGGTTGATATAACCTCTCCCGACCAGGAATTCAGTGTTGCTCTGTATAAGAAAATGGCTTTGGAAAAGATAGAAGAGATAATAGAAAAAGGAAGGCTTCCCATCTTGGTCGGAGGAACAGGGTTGTATATAAGATCGATAGTCGAGAACCTCGACTTCCCTTCCGTAAAAGCCGACAAAAAGCTGAGGAAAGAACTGGAAAAGAAAACAACGGAAGAGCTCTTCAGGATGTATAAGAAGCTGGACAAGAAAGGAGCACAGATAATAGACAAGAACAATAAAAGAAGGCTGATAAGGGCGATAGAAGTTTCTCTTTTAACAAACGAGCCGTTCTTCAAAGAAAGAAAGGGAGAGCCCCTTTTCGACGTCCTTGAGATAGGAATCAAGGTCAACAAGAAAGAACTGAAAGAAAGGATAGACAAGAGGGTTGATTCGATGTTCAAACAAGGCCTGGAAAAGGAAGTCAGGAAGCTGTCGAAAAAATACGGGTTCAAGATCCCTCCTATGCAGACTATCGGCTACCAGGAATGGCAGGATTATTTCAAAGGAATTGCTTCAAAAGAAGAAGTCAGGGAAAAAATAAAGGCGAACACATTGAAGTTCGCCAAAAGACAGATGACCTGGTTCAAGAAAGATATAAACATTAAGTGGATATAAAAAAGAAGTTTCTAAGGAGGATTTTCATAAGAAGCGTATCTGTCCTTATCAACTTCATAAAAGAATGTTTTTTTACAGTCCGGGCTCATGGTTAATATGTTGGCTAAGGAAATTGCTTCGCAAGCAATCTCTATCATCGATCCTCCGATGAAAAGATTTGGAACAAGGTCGATTGTCACCCCCTCCCTGATGCTTTGGCCAAATCCGATTAGCCACGAACCTGCAGGAAAAGATCCTGCCTCGATTTTTAAAAATTGTCTTGCGTCGGGAAAGACTGTTTCGTCTTCTATGCATTCGCCTTCCTCAATTTCTTCCCATTTTTTCTTTATCCATAGGATATAGAAAAATGTCTTTTCCCAGGGTTTCCATTGTTTTTGTTCTCCGTAGGCGAAAATGAATCCGTTCTTTTCCCTTCTTATTTTCAGACTATGAGAGATCGAAGAAATGCTGACCGTTTTTTCTCCAGGAATCCCGAATTCTTCGCTAATCTTCTCATAAACCATAAAAGGAACATCTTTGACGTTCAAGGCAATCACCAATGGAAAGAAATACCTTTCCGATTAAGATATAATTCTTCTGAGGTTAAAAGTCAAATGTAGGTCTATTCTTCCAACTCTTTCTTTAATAATTCGGCGACCGCCTTGGGATTGGCCTTTCCTTTTGAAGCGGCCATGATCTGGCCCACCAAAAAGGTAAAAGAGTTCTGCTTTCCTTTCTTGTAGTCCTCAACGGCCTTGGAGTTGCTCTCCAAAACCTTTTTGATTATGTTTTCTATCTCCGCGCTGTCGCTTATCTGGGCAAGCCCCTCCTTTTCGATTATGTCCGAGGGGTCGCTTTTGGTCTTATACATTTCCGACAGCACTATCTTGGCTATCTTGCTCGACATATCCCCTCTCGAAATCATGCAGATGAACTCGGCAAAGTTCTCGGCCGTTATTTTCTCTTCCAAGTTTCCCGAGAAATTATCTTCTTTGATTATAGCCTGCAGGTCAGTCGTTATATAGTTTGAGCAGAGCTTTGTCGCAGACGAACAGCTGTTTTCCGCATCCATGTCTTTAAGCCACGCTCCGAGTTCGGAAACGACTTTCTCGAAATAATTGGCGACGTCCGGATTCTTGATGTAGAAATCGACGGACCTGTCGTCCAAACAGTATTCTTCCTTGAACCTCGCTCTTTTTTCTTCGGGAAGCTCGGGTAGTTTTGCCATAATTTTTTTTATTTTATCTTCTGATATATTCAAAGGAGGCAAATCGGGCTCCGGGAAATACCTGTATTCGAAAGCGTCTTCCTTTCCCCTCTGTTCCATGGTTATCTGCTTGGTATCGTGCCAGCCGCGGGTTTCCTGAACCACCTTTTTCCCCTCTTCAAGCAGTTCCTTTTGTCTTTTTATCTCAAACTCGATTGACTTTTCAACCACCCTGAAGGAATTGAGGTTCTTTATCTCAACCTTGGTTCCCAATTCCGAGGTTTCACTCAAAGAAATATTCACCTCGCACCTCATCTGCCCTTTTTCCATATCGGCATCGGAAACATCGACATATCGGAGGATCAGCTGCAGTTCCTGGGCGAATTTTCTGGCTTCCTCTGCCGAATTCATGTCCGGCTCGGTTACCAATTCCATCAAAGGAACTCCGGCCCTGTTAAAATCAACCAAGCTCGATCCGTCGGGAGAATGGAGCAACCTTCCCGTGTCTTCTTCCATGTGAATGCGGTTGATCCTTATCCTCTTAACCGTTCCGTCGTCCAGGCGGATGTCCAGGTGCCCGTTCTTGCACAGAGGCATGTCGTATTGGGATATCTGATATCCCTTGGGCAAATCGGGATAGAAATAGCTCTTCCTGTCGAATTTGGAATACTGTTGGACTTCGCAGTTCAGAGCCAATCCCGTTAAAATGATATTGTTTATCGCCTCCTCGTTGATTACAGGCAGGGTTCCCGGATGGCCCATGCAAATCGGACAGACATTCTTGTTCGGAATCTTTTCATCGGGATCGTTAAGACAAGAACAGAACATCTTTGATCTGGTCTTAGATTCGAAATGTATTTCCAGTCCTATCGTCGGTTTGAGCATTTTATTTCTTTAATTCTTTCATTATGGAAACCCCGTGGGACGATCCGACGATGTCGGCTCCCGCCTTGATCATTTCCTTTATATCCTTCAGCGTCTTGATGTTTCCCGAGGCCTTGATGAGCAATCCCGGAGCATTCTTCCTCATTATCTTCAGAT
Organism: Minisyncoccota bacterium; assembly: GCA_041650235.1. Lineage (GTDB taxonomy): Bacteria > Patescibacteriota > Minisyncoccia > Minisyncoccales > Minisyncoccaceae > UBA2211. Next base: position 4,447 of record JBAZLP010000010.1, on the reverse strand, counting down.
GCCTCGCTTTTTCGGGAATTTCCCTGTTTTCCAAAGGATCCTTGTCCGTAGCCGTCTTGACGCAGATTGCCCCGGCTTTTTTGACTATGGAAGAAACCTTGGCTACTTCCTCGTCGGTGAGCATGCCCGAAGCTATTATTACTTTGGTATCCTGCAGCCTGCAGACATCTTTCAGATCCTTTTCAATTTTTTCCCACCTTTCATGCTTCACATCGATCACATTCACGACTATATCTAAATCATCGGCCCCGTCCGATACGGCTTTCTTCGCAATTTTTAATCTTAAAGCGTGAGAACTGTCTCCAATCGGATCGTCGATCAGGACAACCGTCTTTATCCCTGTTCCTTTCAGTAAAGAAGATACCAGCTTGACCCATTTGGGTCTGACGCAGACTCCGCGGAATCCGTATTCCTTGGCTTCGCTTACCGTCTTCACGACATCTTCCTTCTTCGCTTCTTTCCTTATATTGGTGTGGTCGATGTATTGATTTATCTTCATATTCCTAATTTTTCATTTAATGTTTTTTTGATTTCTTCAAACACTTCTTCTGCTGGTTTTTCCGCATCAATCGCAACCCATTCACAGAAGACGTTTTCGGCAGCTACCTTGTCGAATCCCTGGACCACCGCATTTTGGAAATTTTTATCTTCTTCGTGCCTGTCCAGGTTTCCCGGCTTTTCCTTTGATTTTCTGGCAAGAGACGTTTCTCCCGATATTCTAAGATAAATACAGATATCCGGCTTGGACAAATTGAACAGTCCGGCCAGCTTCAATAACTTTTCCAATGATGTTCCCTTGAAGGCCTGGTAGACGATGGTGGTTGTGAAGTATCTGTCCGTTATCACCATTTTACCATTTTCCCTGTATTTTTCCACTAGCTCCCTGTCTTTCATGAAATCAGAGAAATACAGGAGGGCCTGTACGTCCGGGCTGAACTCGTGCTTCTTGTGGAGCCACTGGTCTATCAGATCGCCTATCGGGGTTCCGTATTCCGGATAATGCTTGTTCAAGACTTCGTACTTTTGGGATAAAAAATCAGACAACAACTTTGTCTGAGTTCCTTTCCCGCTTCCGTCAACTCCTTCTATTACGATAAACTTCCCTTTTGTCTCCATTTTTAATAAAATTAAGCCTGTTCCAACTTGCTCTCCTGCGGGTGCTTCGCATCCACGTATTTAGCGTTTTTCTTCAGGTAGTATGGGTTGGTGGTTGGAGAAGACAGTGGTTCGAAGACCAATTGGCAAACCCTTGTTCCGGGGTAAAGCAAAACGGGAATCATGCCAATGTTTTCCATTTCCAAAACTATCTTTCCCTTGAATCCCGGGTCGATGTGTCCGGCGGTCGAATGAACCACTATGCCTAGTCTTCCCAAAGAAGACCTGCCGTCGATCCTTGCGGCAATATCCGCGGGAAGGAATATCTCTTCAGTCGTCACTCCCAGGACGAATTCTCCAGGATGGAAGACGAAGGCTTCCCCTTCCGGAATCTTTATCGCTTTGGTCATCCCGTCGAGCCCGTCCTTGCTCCTTGTATCGATAAAGGCCTTCTTGGTGTGTTCGAAAACGGCGAACTCGTCTCCCAGCCGCAAATCCAAAGAAGCCGAACCAAGCTGTTCTTCAAGGTTCGGTTTCGGCGTGATCTGGATCTTGTTTTCGTCAATCAGTTTTTTGATGTCCCGATCCGATAAAATCATGGAAGATTTTAATCTATGACTTCTATGCCCAGAGATCTGGCAGTGCCTTCGAGAGTCCTCATGGCCTGTCCCTTGTCTTTGGTGTTCATGTCCTGCATCTTCTGGTTGGCCACTTCTTCAAGCTTGGCCCTGGTGATCTTGCCCACTTTCTTCTTGTTGGGCTCTCCCGATCCTTTCTCGACCGAGATGGCTGCCTTGATCAACTGAGCGGCCGGAGGCTGTTTCAAAATCATGGAGAAAGTCCTGTCTTCGTATACGGTAATGTCTACCGGAATCTTGAAGTTGCCCTTATCCTTGGTCGCATCATTGAACTTGGTGCAGAATTCTCCGATGTTAACTCCCTGGGAAGCCAAAGCCGGTCCCACGGGAGGAGCGGGAGTGGCCTTTCCGGCCTGGATATGCAATTTTACTATCGCTTTTATCTTCTTTGCCATATTAAATCTTCTTTATTTGTAATGAATCGAGTTCGAGCGGGGTATCCCTTCCGAACATGTTTATCAGAACCTTGACCTTTCCTTTCTCCTTGTCCATTCCGGAAACCTTTCCGTCGGAGTCCTTGAACGGTCCGTCGATTATCTTGACCGCGTCACCCTTCTTGAAGTCCATTTTGTATTTGGGTTCTTCGGTGTCTGTCCTCTTCTTCAAAGACAGCATTTCTTCCAAAGAAACCGGAAGAGGAACCGTTCCCGAACCGACGAAGCCGGTCACGTTGGGAGTGTTCCTTACGACGTACCAGGAATCGTCCGTGACGATCATCTCTACCAATACGTATCCCGGGTATATCTTTTCTTCGACTGTCTTCTTCTTTCCGTTCCTTATCTTTATCTTCTTTTCCTTCGGAACCATGACATTGAAGATTTTGTCTTCCATGCCCAAGGATTCTATCCTCTGCTTAAGGCTCTTGGCTACTGCATCTTCGTATCCCGAATAGGTGTGCAATACGTACCACCTCTTTTCGTTTGTAACTAGTTGTTTTGACATGTTTAGAAAATAACGAATTTTTCGATCAAGTACATGTATAATATGTCGAAAAGACCCAAAAACGCGGCAAGCACGACACAGATGCCGATGACAGTAAGGGTGTATTTTACAGCCTCCTTTCTCGTGGGCCAGGTTATCTTCTTCATTTCAGACCAAGCACCGCCAAAGAAATTGGACATTTTATTCTCAGATTTCATATACGGTTAGATTACCAAAAAGAGGCCCAAATGTCAATTATACGGGCTCTAAATTTGGATTAGGTTAAATGTCAAGATTGCGTACACTTTTAGCCGAGGTCTGGATGAATCTCTTTCGAGGAGCAACTTCCTTGCCCATGAGCATATCGAAAGTCCTGTCCGCCTCGATAGCGTCTTCTATGGTCACCCTCAAGAGCACTCTCCTCTCCGGGTCCATGGTCGTTTCCCACAGCTGTTCGGGATTCATCTCTCCCAAACCTTTATACCTCTGGATAGAGAACTTGGTATTGTCTTTCAATCCTTTCAATGTGTGTTCCTTGTCTTCGTCGGAATAGACATATTTTGCCTCCTTCCCTACCTGAATCTTGTATAAAGGCGGCTGGGCAAGATACAGGTATCCCCTCTCTATGATCGGCCTGAAGTGTCTGAAGAATAGGGTCATCAGAAGGGTCTTAATGTGGTTTCCGTCAGAGTCGGCATCACACATGACGATAATCCTGTGGTATCTCAATTTTTCGATGTTGAAATCATCGGCTATGGCTGTTCCCAAGGCGATAATCAAATTCTTTACCTCTTCCGAAGAAAGCATCTTATCCAATCTGACCCTCTCTATGTTCAAAATCTTTCCTCGCAAAGGCAGTATGGCCTGGAACCTCCTGTTTCTGGCCTGCCTTGAGGAACCTCCGGCGGACTCTCCCTCGACGATGTATATTTCCGATTCCTCGGGAGTACGGGAAGTGCAGTCGGATAGTTTTCCCGGTAATGACAATCCGTCCAGGACGCCTTTCCTCAATACGGTCTCCTTGGCCGCCTTGGCCGCTTTCCTCGCTTTGTATGAAAGAACCGCCTTCTCTATGATTATCTTCGAGTCCTGGGGGTATCTCTCAAGGTAGTCCTGAAGAGCCTCTCCGACAACAGCTTCGGTCGCCGTCCTCGCTTCGGGATTGCCCAGCTTGGATTTGGTCTGGCCTTCAAACTGCGGCTCCCTTATCTTCACCGAAACGACAGCGGTCAATCCTTCCCTGATGTCGTCTCCGGTCAGATTGGGCTCAGATTCCTTGATGAATCCTCCCTTTCTCGCGTAGTCATTGATCAATCTGGTCAGAGCGGCCCTGAATCCGGTCAGATGCATTCCTCCTTCGACCGTGAAAATGTTGTTGGTGAAGCTCTCTTCAGTTATTTCGTAGTCATCAGAATACTGGAAAGAGGCCTCTACAGACACTCCTTCTTTCTCTCCCGAGCCATAGAAGGGATTCATGTGGACCACTTTCGATCCCTTGTTCATATATTTCAAGTACGAAACGATTCCTCCTTCGAAATAGAAGTGGTATTCAAACGGATCGTTCTTATCCCTTTCGTCGTAGAAATCGATGCGGATGCCTTTGGTCAGATAGGCCTGCTGCCTGAAGTGGGAAATAAGCTTGTTCCTGTCGAAGATGATTTCCTTGAATATCTCCGGATCGGCCTCGAATATCTGGGTCGTTCCCCTCTGCCTGCATTCCCCTATCTTTTTGACTGGGGCCTGGGGCTTGCCCTGCTTGTATTCCTGGGCATATTTTTTGCCCTCTCTGCACA
>JBAZLP010000009.1:0-26585 GCA_041650235.1 Minisyncoccota bacterium | reverse complement strand
ACCAGCTCCGACTCTTTGTAGGCATAATGGTTTCAGATTCTATTTCATCGCCCTCACCGGGCTACTTTTCACCTTTCCCTCACGGTACTAGTTCACTATCGGTGGCCAGATTGTATTTAGCCTTAGCGGGTAGTCCCGCCAGATTCCTGCCGAGTTGTCTTATGTCGACAGTACTCAAGAAAGATAACAAGGAGCACAATTTAATTTTCGCCTACCGGACTATCACCGTCTGCGGTCTCGCTTTCCAGCGAAGTTCGACTAATAAAATCGTTTTTTCGACTCCCTCTAACTAAATAGACGCTATCTCCTTACAACCACCATTCATGCAAAGCACGAATGATTTTGGGCTTTTCCCCTTTCGCTCGCCGCTACTGAGGGAATAACTTTTGTTCTCTTTTACCTCCGCCTACTAGAATGTTTTACTTCAGCGGGTTCGCATCGGATTTAACTCCGATAATTCCGTTTGAACGGAATTGAGTTGCCTCATTCGGAAATCCCCGGTTCACAGGTTGCTAACACCTTCCCGAGGCTTATCGCAGCTACGCCACGTCCTTCATCGCGTCTGGTCCCAAGGCATCCACCATTTGCCCATAAACATAAATAACCTTTGATTAGCAAATAATAACTTTATTCTTATATTCACTAACTATTGATTTATCAAGCTACCCACATGAAACAAAAAAGACGCTTTCGAGCGGCTCTTAGAAACAGCTTAATTCAGCTATTTTTAAAACCGCCTTTTAAGATGTATCTTGTTTGTTATTATCATGTAATTAACAATTTAGCAGATATAAATATATTGTCAAGGGCAAAAAAGGACGAAAAAAGCCCTTGTCTGGATTGGTTCCAAACAAGGACTGTTATAAGGGATGTGCAACTAAGTATCACGTACCGTCATGCCGGCTGAAGCCTGCATTGCTGAGCTGCCTGAGAAAGCAATCTTACTTGCGGTTCGAGCGGTCATAACGACGGTTTCGCCACCAATTTCATGGAAAGCGACTGCGCCGGCCTTCTCCAGGAAATACACCGCTCCGCTTTTTGGCTTATTCGCCTTGATGATCGCCGCCTCAGCCATGTTGATGTATTTTTTGAGATTCGGAGATGAAAGCTCCTTTGTCGGGAAAAGGAATTTACCGTCATTCCTCTTCAGAACGACCTTGAGCTCCATCCTGATCTTCGGCACAACATAGTCGACTTTCTCATCCGGATCAAAGCCTCTTTCGAACCTTACTGTCGAAAGATCGAGGATGCCCCTCTTGTCCAGCACCGCGGTCAAGGCGACATCGGGAACTAGGAAGCGGGATTCGACAACGTTATCGCCGCGACAACTTTTTCCCTCTCTCACCCAATAGGGCTCGATCGGATTTCCGTAAGTGTCGGCAATGACCGTTACGAAGTTCGACGTCCGCCTTTCGCTGAGATCCATCTGAATCTCCTCTTCGGAGAAAAGGTACGGGATGATGTGTCTTCCGTTTTTCTCCGGGAGTATCCCGAAGATATGATCACCAACATACCGAATGTCGATATCGGATGATTTTTTCATGAGCTCCGCAACAGTACTGTTTCTTTCAACCTTGATAATTGCCTGCATCTTTGAACAACTCCTAAATTTGCGCGCTCCTTTTCGTGAGCGGCGCGCTTGATACGAGAAACATATCAAAAGCGCTACCCACGAAAACGATTTAAATGTAAAGAACTAGCATCAATAATATACAATAACTGATATATTCTGTCAAGCATAGCAATCAACAAAAAAGCAACCTCTCCGGTTGCCCTTGAAATTACTTCGGCGGCTGCAGTTCTTCGGTCTCCACCAGCACGTCGTGGAACTCGTCCAGATTCTCCAAAACCATTCCCGCTCCCCTAGCGACCGCGGTCATGGGATCTTCGATTATGTATGTCGGAATGTTCGTCTCCTTGATGATCATCCTGTCGAGGCCTCTGAGCTGAGCTCCTCCTCCGGCCAAGGCGATTCCCTTCTTCATGATGTCCGCCAACAACTCGGGCGGGGTCATTTCTATCGTGTTCTTTATCTCCGAAACGATCTGATTGATCGATCTCTCCAGGGCCTTCTTCACGTCGATTTGGGAAATAATGACTTCCTCAGGCAATCCGGAAACTAGGTTCCTCCCTCTCATCGCCATTTCTTTCTTTTCCGTCTTCAAGGGTTCCTTCTCGAAATAAACGGCTCCGATCTGTATCTTTATCTTCTCCGCGGTCCTCACTCCGATCAACAGCTTATACTTCTCCTGGGCGAACTGGATGATGTCGTTGTTCAATTTGTCTCCGGCAATCCTCAAGCTCTTACTAACGACTATGCCTCCGAGAGATATGACGGCCACTTCGGTCGTCCCTCCTCCGATATCCACCACGAAGTTACCTGAAGGATCCTGGACCGGCATTCTCGCCCCGATGGCGGCAGCCATGGGTTCTTCTATAAGGAATACCTCCCTCGCTCCGGCTGACTTGGTCGCATCCTTGACCGCTTTCTTTTCAACCTCAGTCACTCCAGAAGGAATACCCACGATGACCCTCGGCTTCAAAAATGAGAACTTGTCCTGCCTGGCTCTCTCGATCAGAAACCTCAACATCTGTTCGGTTACTTCAAAATCGGAAATTACTCCGTTGACCAGAGGGCGGATAGCGACGATGTGCCCGGGCGTCTTCCCGACCATCTTCTCGGCTTCCCTGCCTATGGCCAGAACCTGACCCGTCTTCTTGTTGATCGCCACGACTGAAGGCTCGGACAAAATAATCCCCCTACCCCTGACATAGACAAGGCAGTTGGCCGTACCCAGGTCTATCGCCACATCCTGCGAAAGCCTGGAAAAGAATCTCTCCAAATTAAGATTAAGGTTGAATTTCATTTTTTATTTCTTTTATCTTCACCAGTCTGGCCTTTTCTTCGTTCCTTTTCTTCAACTCGACGCTCTCTTCCTTCAAGGTTTTGGAAGAAACGACCATCCTCAAGGGAATGCCTATAAGGTCGCAATCGTTCAGTTTCTCTCCCGCAGTCTTGTCGTCCCTGTTGTCATATAATACTTCAATCCCCGAATTTTGTAAAATGGAGTATATTTCGTCTGCTCTGGCTTTGATTTCAGAATCCCCTCCGTCCAAAGACACCAAATGGACGGAAAAAGGAGCAACGGATTCTGGCCAGATTATCCCCTTCCCATCATTGAATGCTTCGACTATCACTCCCACCAACCGAGAGATACCGATGCCGTAACAGCCCATGACGATATTGGTTCCGTCATCGTTCTTCAATCCGAAAACTTTGGAATACTTGGATCCCAGTTTGAAGATGTTCCCCACTTCGATCGATTTCTCTTCCAAGAATTCTTCGCTTCCGCAATCGCACCTCTTCTCGAAGACCTCTTTGTTGAAAGCGACTCCGCATTTCTTGCAGATATAGATGATATCTTCTCCGGCCGGGGTGACGGTCTGGAACTCATGAGACAGGCTGTCGCTGAACTCTCCTCCGGTCGCCCTAGCGAGATACGTCTTCTCCTTGAGTCCGCACCTCTCATACACTCTGAAATAGGCCTGTTTGACCCTTTCATAATATTCGTTCAGGTCCTCTTCGTTTGCATGGAAAGAATAGAGGTCTTTCATCCTGAATTCCCTCCCTCTCAGCAATCCCGACTTGGCTCTGGGCTCGTTCCTGAACTTCGTGTTGATCTGGTAGACGTACTTGGGCAGATCCTTCGAAGAAAGGATGTGCTTCTTCATCAGAGGCGTGATTATCTCTTCGTGGGTCCAGCCCAGCCCGAGATTCTCATCCTTGATCTTGTACATCTCTGGAACTTTCCACCTTCCCGTCTTTTCCCACGGATCATTGGGAACCAAAAGAGGCATTAACACTTCCTGGCCTTGGATATTGTTCATCTCTTCCCTGACAATCTTCTCAATCTTCCCCATCACCCTCAAACCCAAAGGAAGGAAAGTGTATATTCCCGCTCCGAGCTTGTCGACGAAGCCTCCCCTGACCAATAATTTCGCGTTCAAGCTGACTTCATCTCTGGGCGTTTCTTTGAATGTTTTGGCGAACAGATCTGTCTGTTTCATATTATTTGAATATTATGTCTTTGAATTGGATGAAATCTTTGAAAACGATGAATATGGCGAGAGCGATTAGGAAGAACGCCCCGAACGTCTCTATCTTCATCAACAAATCTTTAGAAAACACTTTCCTGTTGATACTCTCGAGCCCGACATATATCAACTTGGCGCCATCCATCGCCGGAATGGGCAGAAGATTCGAAACCCCCAGAGCAATCGAAAGGATGGCTATCAAATTAAGAGTGTCATACAATCCCTTGGCCAGGGTCAATTTGGTAATGGCATATATCCCCACCGGTCCGGTCATGGAATAAGCGATGGTCTCAAGCGACTTGTTCGCAACCGAATAATAGATCAGCTGGCCCATCGCAACAAGAGAATAATGGGTGATGTTGTATGCGTGCAAGAATCCAACAAAGATCTTTTCGGGAACGGTCGGATAGGTCAAGACCGCCACTTCCCTCAATCCCAGACCGAGAGGCCCTTCGTTTGAAGGATACTCGACTCTCGGAGTAACGACTATCTCTTTCCCGCCCTTCAATCCCAGAACCACCTCTTTCCCTTTGTTGTCGAGAACCGTCTTGCTGAAATTGTCATAGCTCAAGACGTCATTCCCGTTGATGGTCAGTATCGCATCCCCGGTCTTCAGTCCAACCGCCTTGGCCGGAGAATTCTCTCCGACATTGATGACCGAAATCTGGTCCGTCTGGGTCCCGAAAGGAAAATTGTATCCGGAGAAAATAAGAGCCTGTTCCGATTTGAATCCGGAAAAAGAAACCAGGGCGTAAAAAACGAAGACGGCGAAGATCAGATTAAAGATGACTCCCCCTCCGCAAATCCACAGCTTTTTCCATCCGCTCTTGTTGTCGTATGCCTTTGAATCTTTGTCCTTTTCAGGATCCATCTCGTCCATTCCGAAAATCTTGGTCATTCCTCCGAAAGGGATCGCTCCGATGAAATACTGGGTCTCCCCGATTGTCTTCTTCCATATCCTCGGAGGGAATCCCAGCCCGAATTCTTCGACCTTCACCCCCGATGTTTTGGCCGCGACGAAATGGCCCAGCTCGTGGACGAAGACGACTATCCCCAGAACTATTAAAAAGACGATTAAATCAATTAAAAACATATTATCCTTCTATTTCCTTCTTCTTGCGCTCGATCATTTCATCGACTTTCTTGTTGTACTTGTCCACCACTTCTTGGAGCTTGTCCTTGGCTTTGAATTTGTCGTCCTCCCTGATCAGCCCCTCCCTCGTCTTGTTCTGGATGTCGGACCAGGCCTCGTCCCTGTACTTCCTTATCGTCCTCTTGGCGTCGTCGTTAACCTGGGAAATGGCCTTTGTCAGTTCTTTCCTCAATTCCTCGGACATAGCCGGCATGTTGATCATAATGGCGTCTCCCTGGATGACCGGAGACAGTCCAGAACCTTCCCTCAATATGGCCTTCTCGATCGATTCGATGTATGACTTGTCCCACGGCTGGATCGACAATTGCCTCGCCGAAGGAACCGATATGGCGGCCAATTGCTTTATCGGCATCATCTGGCCGAAGCATTCGGCCTGGATGTTCTCGACCAAAGCGGGGCTCGCCCTGCCCGTCCTGAATCCCGCCACCTTCTGGGTGACGAAATTGACAACCTTGTCCATTTCCGGTTCTATCCCTTTTATGATTTGTTCGTACATATGTTTATAAGTTAATTAATAAGTTTTCCAATGCCATTTTTTTATTGACGTTAGACGTCTCTATCAAGTACTTCGTCCTCTCCAATTCGTCTATCACCTCTTTCAATCTCTTCAAGGTATAATTGAGCGTCCCTTTTCCGTTAAAGATGCTCAGCAACAATTCCCTCCTCATGAACCTCTCCCATATATCTAATACATTTATGATTTCCTCCTGATTCTCCTTGAAGTCCTTGGCGAAAGCGAACCTCTTTCCCATGTCCGCCCGGCACAATGTCGAGATGTCCTTGACCGCCTTGTTGAACGCTTCGAGTTTCTCCGGATCTTCATGGAACTCTATCGCCTTCCCTATCTGTCCCGAAGAGATCATGGCGATATCTTTAGCCTCCTCCTTCTTCGCCCCCAGAGAAACCAGATGGTTTTCTATCTCCGCTCTCGACACGATTGAGAACTTTATCTCCTGGACCCTCGAACGGATGGTCGGCAAAAGCATTTCCGGATACGGCGTAATCAGTATGAGTAGCGTGTCCCCTTTCGGCTCTTCCAATGTTTTCAGGAGTGCGTTCTGGGCATCCTTCCTCATCAAGTGGGCATCGTTGATAATCCCCGCCTTGAGCGAATTATTATATGATTTCAAAGACAATCTGTTCTGCAAATCCCTCACCTGTTCAATTTCCAAGTTTCCTTCTGCCGGAGACAGGACCATCAGATCGGGAAAATTATTCGACTCTATCGTCCTGCAGGCATAGCACTCTCCGCAGGTGTCCTTACAGAAAATGCTTTTGACAAACTCGAGAGCAACCTTCTTTTTCCCAACCTTGTCCGGTCCGGAAAAAAGGAGGGCGTGGGGAATATTCTTTCCCGAAGCCATCTTCTTCAGAATCTCTTTCTGTTTTTGGTGGCCGATTACCATTTTAATCCTTTACCCTTTTAATATCCGCTCCCAGCTTCTGCAATCTCTCTTCTATCTTCTCGTATCCCCTGTCCACCTGGTAGATGTTCCTTATCGTCGTCTTCCCGTCGGCGATCAGTCCCGCTGTGATGAGGGAAGCCCCTCCCCTCAGATCGAACGATCCCATGTCGGCACCGTACAATCTGGTCACTCCGTTTATCGTCGCCCTGTGGGGATCGGAGAAAAATATGTCCGCTCCCATCTTGGTTAGCCCTTCCATGTATTTCAATCTTCCTTCGTACAGAGGGTCATGGATCAAAGTGACTCCCTTGGTCTGGGTGGCAAGGACTCCTAAGACGGATAGCAGGTCCGAAGGGAATCCAGGAAAAGGCAGACTCTGCATCTTCCTTATCCTTATATCCTTCGAAGGAGTAATCCTGACATCGACAAGGTCTTTCCCTTTCTTGATTATTTCAAAATTGGCTCCGCAGTCTTCCAGCTTCTTCAAGACGAATTCCAGGAAAGGATATTCGACGTTTTTGACCAGGATATTTCCCTTTGTCGCAAGGGCCATGATGATGAATGTTCCCGCTTCAATCGGATCGTACATGAGGAAATGCTTGAACCCCCATAATTTCTTCGCTCCCCTTATCTTCAAAGTGTGCTGTCCCGCTCCCGATATCTTCACTCCCATCTTTTTCAAAACCTTGCTCAGTTCCTGGTTCTGGTAATCGCCGTCAGCGACCTTGATTATGACTTCTTCATTCAATAAGCTCGAAAACAGCATGATGTTGGCCGTGGCCGTAACGGAAATCTCATCCATAATAACCATGTTGTCTTTGAGCTTATCCGGAGCTTTCATCTCGAAAGCCCTCCTCTTTTCTTTTATCACAACTCCCATCTGGGAAAACGCATCCAGGTGGGTATCGATCGGCCTCACTCCGATGACGCATCCTCCGGGCTGGGGCAATTTGGCTTTCTTGAATCGGGCGAGCAAAGCTCCGAACAGAAGGACCGATCCTCTGAATTTCAAGACCAGTTCCGAATCGATCTTCGACGGATCCATATTCTTGGCGTTGATCCTGACTTTCCTCTTTCCCAGCCACTCAACCTTGACTTTCATGCTCTCGAAGATCTCAAGCAATCTGTATATGTCTTCAACCAAAGGGATATTTTCGATGACACAGTCCTCTTCGGTCAAAAGCGTCGCAATTAAAACAGGAAAGGCCGCATTCTTTGAGCCCCTCGCTTCTATCTCTCCCGAGAGCTTCTTCCCTCCGTGGATTACGAATTTTTCCTCCGCCATATGTTATTTCTTCGCCATTATGCTTTTCTTGTATAAATCGAGGTTGTCCAGGACCGCTCCCGTTCCCTTGGCCACGCAGCTCAACGCATCGTCAGCCACGAAGCAAGGAACTCCTGTCGACTTGGACAACAGAACCGCAATGTTCCTCAAACACGCTCCTCCTCCGGCCACGACCATTCCCTTGTCCATGATGTCCGCGGACAGTTCGGGAGGCGTCTCCCTCAATACGTTCTTGACGCACTGGACTATTTCAGACAACGGTTCGGAAATGGCCTCGCAGATTTCATTGGATGAAACTTTAATGTTCTTGGGAAGACCGGACATTAAATCCCTCCCCCTTATATCCATGTATTTAGGCTCTTTTTCAGCAACCGCGGTTCCGATCTTGATTTTCACCTCTTCGGCCGTCTGCTCTCCAATCGCCAGACCGTGCTTATTCTTTATGAATTCCGATACCGCCGCATCCAGTTCGTCTCCGGCTACCCTCAGCGACTGGGCGCTGACTATTCCTCCCAAACAAATCACCGCTACCTCGGAAGTACCTCCGCCTATGTCGATGATCATGTGTCCAGAAGAAGAATTGATGGGTATACCCGCTCCTATAGCTGAAAGAATCGGCTCCTTGGCCACGAATACCTCTTTCGCTCCCGCCAGCATCCCCGCCTCTATGACCGCCCTCTTCTCGGTCGAAGTTATTCCAGCCGGTACTCCGATTAAAAGTTCGGGCCTGAAGAATTTAGATATTCCCGTATTCACTTTTGAAATGAAATGCCTGAGCATGCCCTGTGTCGTCCTGTAATCGGCGATGACTCCGTCTTTAAGAGGCCTGTATACCTGGATCGATTCCGGTGCCCTTCCTATCATCTCTTTGGCCTCATGCCCGACGGCCAGGATTTTGTTCTCGGAAAGAGAAACGGCAACAACAGACGGCTCATTCAAAACTACCCCTTTATTGGGTATGAATACCAGAGAATTTTTTGTTCCTAAATCTATTCCTATTTTCATATTAAACCCATTCTAACACAAGAAAACGCCTGTTGGCAAGGCGTTGACTTTTGCCGAAATGATAGTCAAATTAATCGGCCACAGCCATTGTTCCGATCCTTCGCACATACTCTTCTTCAGTCATTCCTCCTTTGAGATAAATACTATTTAATCCGGCGTAGTATTGTTCTTTAATCAGAGAAACAGGAACAGCTTTATCGTATATCCGGACATTATCTATAACTCCGGGCCAGTATCCATAAGTAGAAACTCCTCCTGCGCTAAATCCTAAATAAAGGCCATTTGTATTTGATCCGGGAGCTTGGTCTGTAGCCGTAGCAACCAACATTCCATTAACATATAACTTGATGCCTGTTCCATCCCTGGTTCCGACAATATTAGTCCACGATTGATAAGAAAAATTATTAGGGACATTATACATTAAACCTCCCGAAGCGGTTCCTCCCGACATCAACCTGAATTCAATATAAGTTTTTAAATCACCCGATCTTTCATAAACTCTTAGAGCATAGCCGTTGCTGGAATCATCCTTGGCCAAGATATTAACATATGTTTGATTCGAAGGAGACCATAAGCGACTGCTCTTGACCCAAACTTCCACCGTTATATTCCCCGTTATGTCCAGATTCCCGTTTCCAAAATTTATATAGTCATCGCTGCCGTCAAAATTAATGCACTGCCCGTAGACACATCCGGTCGCTTGAAGCTGGGGAAGATTTTGAGACCCGCCGCTTCCATTAAGCGTTCCCGTTGCCGTTCCCCATGAATCCGGAGTTTGATTAGAATTAATCTGGTCCAATTTCCATTCCGAAATTAAATTAAGCATTAGCGCATTCCTAAGAGAATTGGAAAACACCTGAGCCTTGGCTATATTTGCCTTTTGCGTCACTCCGTTCATGGTGACGACAATCAAACCGGAAAGTATCCCGATTATCGCTATTACAACCAGCAGTTCGATCAAGGTAAATGCTATACTGACCGTCTTTTTCATTGGATTGATTATACCATAAAAATCGATTGGCAAACAATGATTTTTGATGTATCATCAAAACATGAACAAGAAAGGCCACACTCTATTATTTTTCTTCCTGCTGGTCCTATTCCTTATCGTCGGACCATCGATAATCCTCTATTCCCAGGGCTACCGTTTCGATTTGCAAAAGATGAAGTTCTTGGCTACTGGAGGGATATATGTAAAGACCAATCCCGGAGACGCTTCGGTATATATAGGCGGCAAATATCAGAACAGGACAACCGGGTTCTCTCGGGACCTCCTGGTCCAGAACCTCCTTCCAGAGAGCCACGAGATAAAAATAGAGAAGGAAGGATACCATTCCTGGAACAAGACTCTCGAAGTGAAAGAAAAGCTGGTTTCCGAAGCCAAGTATGTCATCCTCTTTCCCGATGAAATCCCTTTCGTGAAGATTGAGGATGATGTCAAAAGCTTCTACCCCTTCCCCGACGGAAACAACTTCCTCGTTTTGACCATAGGGAACGAGCTCTATTCGTACGATTCGGAAACAAAGGAATCGAAGAGATTGCTCAACAACAAACAGACGCCGTATAACATCTCTGATGTCGTCTTTTCCCCTTCGGGAAAAAGAGCGTATATCGTGACTCAAACCGGCCTCCACTACCTCCTCAATCTTGAAAACACTCCTTCCGTATCATTGATCAAGACCTTCAGCAGCAAAACAACGAACATCTTCTTCAATCCCGCTAACGAAGCCGAATTCTATTACCAGTCCAAGGGATACATTTTCCAGGTGAATGCGGACAAGAAGACCGACCCCAAACTCTTCAAAAAAGAACCGGTTTCCGCATTCATGTTCGCCAACGATTCGATCTATTCCCTGGAACAGGGAAACCTGACAAGGACGAATACCATCCTCAATACGACGGAAACGGTTTCCGCAGAACCCTTCGATATGAAAGCAAAAAGCCAGTACAAGCTGGTTTCCATGGAAAGCGAGATATTCCTGGTCGAGGACGATAAGACGATCTATCTTTTCAATAAGGATAAGAAGTTCGAGAAACTCCTTGAAGCCCAGAACGATCTCGAATACACCCCCTACTACGACCGCATCCTTTTCAAAAAAGACAACGAACTCTACTTGTTGTTATTGAAAGATACGGAAACTCCTTTTTTCAAGAAGGCCTATTCCCTGATCTTCATCTCCAGGTTCTCCGAACCCCTAGGAGACATAAAATGGCTCAACGGGGACTATTTCGTCTATACCTTAAGCAACAAGCTCAACATCAGCGAAATAGACAACAGGGATGAGATAAACTCCTTCCCTGTGAACCAGTCTGCTTCAAAAATATACTTCAACGGCAATACGAGAAAACTGTTTGTCTTGGACCAGAACCAATTCCTTGTCACGGAGAGCAAAGTGATGCCGTAAAATTACTTTAATAAATCAAGTAATTTTTGACGATCAAATTCTTTGTCTAATAAAAAAGAAGATATGCTTTCAACAATCTCTCTTTTAATTTCATTATGTCTCGGGATGGTTGTTTTTCCTCCATTATGAATACACTTAGCAAGGTCGTGCTTTGATCCATTTTCAATAGAGAGACCTAATTTTTTCAAGGCCTTAATAAGCTTATTCTTTTTTATTGAAAAATAAAAATCGCTCATTTAATTACGTTCCCTGTAAAACAACGGAACTATTGAGATATTTTTCTGGTATTTCTATATTAAGTTGTTCGCGTAATTCTTTCGGAGGAAAGAATGTCGGCATATAAGGCTGATAATTTTCGGGAATTTCTAAATATGTATAAATAGCGTCATTAACCATTTCGAAAATTTCTTTCCCAGTTTCTGCTTGAGTTACGCAACCAGGCAAATCATTTACATAAATAAAATAACCGCCATCCTTGGAGGGTTTTATAGAAACCTCGATCTTGTCGGGACATCGCCACTTATAAGCAATTAGAGCTTCCTGCGCTACCTCTTTCTTAAAAGGGTTAAACATTTTTATACTTAAATATTACACTAACTAAATTAAAAACAATGCCCTTTTTCTTTAGATAAAAGATAACATGTTGTTGATAAAAAGTCAATATTTTGGTAATGTGCACACATATATTGCCCTTTTCTGGCATCTTCAAGGTATATGGGAAAATCATGCCGAAACACATTAAAAAAGAGTGATTCTGGACAAAAAGCAATAATGCATTCGCTGTCTTCGAAAACCACAATTACTACTTTCCTATGATTTTATCTTTCTTCTATTTAAAAACTCTTCCTTAGATTTTTTAACCGCTTCTGGAATTATAAAAAGATCGCTAATTATTTCCATAAATATTTTTTGAAGGTCTTCTGCGTCTTGTGCGGTAAATTCTAAAAGATCGGGGTCTTCATCAGGGTGAGCTCCTTGATTTCCCGCCTCTTTAACGATATAGCCGATGTCGGAAAAATCTTGAGAAACTACGCCCCCATTATATTTCTTACCAACAACCTCTTTTAATTCATTAGCTAAATTGCCTGGGGTAGCGCCCAATATTTCACGGGTAATTACTTGAAGAGCTCTTCTAAACATTGCAGCTGCAGCAATGTGAGCATTTGCATCCATTGACCGTATCGCCTGTTTATAAGCAATACGTAGCGATGGTGGATCGGATGGAATAGCATCTATATCTTCAATCCCTTCGCTGGGCAAAGAAGTTACTTTAAAAAAATGGTGTTCGAATATTTTTTTGTCGTTCCTTATTGAAAATTTGTATATTATCCATTGCTTATATGTTTTACATATCGGGCAACGAAAGTACAAAGCCACGGGAGCATAACAATCAGTGTCAAACGATCCATAATAGGGATCTTTATCCATATTTGTTATTGTGGTAACAAGCTGAAATCCACAAGTCTTTTTACATTTCGGACAATAAATATCCCAGTGAGAGCCGTCTATGCGTTTATCTGTAACTTCTGGATAATTTTCTTTTATATAATCAAATTGTTCTTCTTTTGAACTAAACATTCTTTTAAATTAAAACACCTCAAAATAGAGGTGTTTTGCTAAATATTAAGCTAATTAATATATCTCGATCTTGCATAAATCTTGGAACAAACTAACGTTTACTCCACTGCGGAGCCCTTCTCGCTCTCTTCAGTCCGAACTTCTTCCTTTCCTTCATTCGAGGATCCCTGGTCAAGAATCCGGCTTTCCTCAATCTCTTCCTGTAGTCTGGATTGAATATAACAAGCGCTCTGGCGATTCCGTGTCGCACGGCCTCGGCCTGGGAATTGACTCCTCCACCATTAACCTTTGCGACCACCCTGAATCTCTCCAATGACTTCATCTTGTCTAAAGAAGCCAATGCGGTCATCTGCAAAATCTTTGTCGGGAAGTACTTAACAAAAGCCATCCCGTTGACTTCGATTGCCTTGTCCCCTTTCGTGTACAAGCGGACCCTTGCAACCGCGGTCTTCCTCCTTCCGGTCGCTTCGAAGTACTTGTCTCCCAGGTTCTTGAAATCGTCCTCGTTGACCACGAAGTCATCGTCTTCGATTCTTGAAGGGAAACCGTAATCGACGTGCTCGATCTTGGGTGTCTCTATCTTCACCTCTTCCTTGACCTCAGCCTCCTTCTTCTCAACCTTCTTCTTGGGAACGGCCTTCTTCACCGCCGGTTTTTTAGTTGTAGTCTTTTTCTCTGTAGCCATATTATTCAAACTTTAACCTCTTTAAGTGCCTGTCTCTCAACCTGTTCTTGGGAAGCATGCCCGATACGGCGAACTTCAGCAGCTGTCCCGGGTTCTTCTCGAAGATGACTCCCATGGGAGTGTGCTTGTCGTTCCCCAGGTATCCGGTGTGCTTGAAGTATGTTTCCGTCTCGAGCTTGTTTCCCGTAATCTTCATCTTGGAAACGTTCGAAATCACAACCACGTTATCCGGCTCCTTGTTCGGAGCGTAATCAACGGATTTCTTTCCCTGCAAAGTCAAAGCCACTTCGACGGCCAGTCTTCCCAAGGGCTTCCCTGTTGCATCAATTTTAATCTCTTTTTTCATATTACACCAATTGAATTAAAGCCATTTTTGAACTGTCCGATTTCCTGGCTCCCATCTTGACTATCCTCACGTATCCTCCCTTCCTGTCCTTGTATCTCACTCCCAAGTCCTCAACCAGCTTCTTCACGACCTTAGGGGCGAAAAACGTCTCCAAATACCTTCGGGCGGCTATGTCTCCCTTCTTGGCTCTGGTTATCTTCCTCTGGACGAAAGGAGAAAGCTCCTTGGCCTTGGCCTCGGTAGTCGTTATCTTCTCGTTCAAAACAAGAGAACTGGCCAATGTCTTCAAAAGCGCCTTCCTCTGATCTCTTTCCCTGTGCAGTTTTCTTCCTTTTTGCAGCTTTTTCATGTTACTTTGCTTTCTTCTTGGTTACCTTCTTCTTGGGCTTCTCTTCTTTTTCCTTCTCTTCTTCTTTCTTCTCTTCGGCCACCAATCCGCCCATCTCGTTAGACAGGAATCCGAACTGCTCCAACAATATCTTCAAAGATTCGGACAAAGCCTCTTCCGGAGAAATGGTTCCGTCAGTCTCTATTTCAAGAGAAATCCTGTCGAAATCGGTCCTATCTCCGACCCTCATGTTCTCAACGATGTAGTTGACCTTCTTGATGGGAGTGTATATGGCATCCATTCCGATGACTCCTACCCCCTTCTTCTCTTCCTTGTCCTCGAACACGTATCCGACTCCCTTCTCTATCTTGATCTCAATCTCAAGCTCCGTACCCTTGTCGGTAATCGTGGCGATGTGCTGGTCGGGATTGGCCAATTTAAGGTCGGCCGGGCATTCGAAATCCTTGCCTGTCGCTTCTTTCTCTCCCTTGACCTTCAAAGTGGCTATCTGGGGATCGTCGATGAAAGACTTGAACCTCAACTGCTTCACGTTCATCAAGATGTGCAATACGTCCTCCTTTACTCCGGTCAATGTGGCGAATTCGTGGGGAGCGTTCTTTATCTTCACTTCTGTCACGGCCGCGCCGGTCAAAGAAGACAAAAGCACCCTCCTTACCGCGTTGCCGAGGGTAATTCCGTAGCCGGGGTATAATGATTCGATGTCAAAGATAGCGTGGTTATCGCTCAGCTTCTTTGTCTTTATCGATGTAGGCAATGGAATCATATTGTTTTTAATATTATTTATTACCTTGAATAGTGTTCGAATATTGTCGAGATCTCCGAAGGCAGCTGGACGTCTTCCGGAAGAGGAAGCCTCATCACCTTGCCCTCGAGCTTGGCGCCGTCGAAGGACAGCCATTTGGGCAAGCTGTATTTCTTCATCGTCTCAGGCAGATTCTTCAAGGCCTCTTTGCCCTTGGAACCTTCCCTTACCGTAATCGCGTCTCCAACCTTGATCCTGTATGAAGGGATGTCAACCTTCCTTCCGTTTACCAAAAAGTGTCCGTGGGTAACGAGCAATCTCGCCTGGCCCCTAGATTTGGCCCAGCCCAATCGGAAAACGATGTTGTCCAATCTGCTCTCCAGTTTGCCGATCAATTGAGATGCCACATCAACTCCAGAAACCCTGTGTTCGGTGACTTCGGTAACATACGCCTTGAATTGGGACTCGGAAACGTTGTACCACTTCTTGACCTTCTGCTTCTCCCTCATTTCTCTTCCGAACTCGGTCAAAGCAGCCCTCCTTTTCTTGGCTTTCTGTCCGGGAGCAAAAGGCCTCTTGACCATAGCACACTTGGCCGAGGTGCATTTCTCACCCTTGAGGAAGAGCTTGTCTCCCAACCTCCTACAAATTTTGCATTTCGCTTGTTTCATATTACAGTCTTCTTGGTTTCTTAGGTTTGCATCCGTTGTGCGGAATCGGCGTCGCGTCCTTGATCGATGATATCTCGAATCCCTGGGCGGCAATCGATCGGAGAGCGGATTCCCTTCCGGAACCGATTCCCCTGACCACCACCTGGACCTTCCTTATCCCCATCTTCTCGGCAATCTGCCCCAATGCTTCCGCAATCTTGGAAGCGGCGAAAGGAGTCGATTTCTTGCTTCCCTTGAATCCCATCTTTCCGGCTGACTTGGACGACAGGACATTGCCCATCGTATCGGCCAAAGTGATAATGGTGTTGTTGTATGAACTGAAGATGTATATCTTTCCTTCCCTTCCCGTGGCCGACTTGAAAACCTTCTGCTCTTTAGACAGAGTCTTCTCAAGCTGTTCGCCCTCCTTGATCATCTCCTCTTCGGTTTTTTTGATTACGTGTTTTTTCCCCATGGTCTCTATTATTTAGGCGAAGGAGCGGCCTTTCTTCCCGAGCCGACCGTCTTCCTGACGTTGCCCCTCACCGTCCTGTTGTTTATCCTTGTCGTCTGGCCCCTTACCGGCAAGCCCTTACTATGCCTCATGCCTCTCCATGAGCCGATATCCTTCAATCTTTTGATGTTCATCATCACTTCCCTCTTCAAATCTCCTTCCACGTTGTAGTTCTTCTCGATGTACTGCTTCAACAGACCGATTTCGTCTTGGGTCAATTCCTTGGCCTTCTTGTTCAAAGCGATGTTGCAGTCCTTCAATATCTTCTTAGCCAAAGACGGTCCGATACCGTAGATGTATGACAAACCGATTTCTATTGCTTTTTCGTCCGGAATGTTAACTCCGATTATTCTTGCCATATGTTATGCTCCTTGCCTCTGCTTATGTTTCGGATTCTTCTTGCAAATAACGTAAACGCGTCCTTCTCTGCGGACGATTTTACAATCTTTGCATATTTTCTTGACTGATGGTTTTACTTTCATTATTTTTTCCTGAATGTGATTCTTCCTCTTCTCGGGTCGTACGGGGTCATCTCGACGGTGACCTTATCTCCCGAAAGTATCCTTATCTTGAAAACTCTCAACTTGCCTGCCAAATGCGCCAGGACTTCGGACTGGTCGTCGTCTAATTTTACCTTAAAAAAGCCGTCTGGCAAGCTTTCTATAACAGTACCGTCTTTTTTGATCTTGTCGTCTTGTTTAACCATTTGAAAGATATTAAGACAATAGCAAAACTTTCGCTTTTGGTCAAGAGATTAAAGCCTTTTTCGCTATTGCTTATCTTTTAACACGCCTTTTATTTAAAATCAATGCCCGGCAAACCTACTTTTGATCACCGTTGAATTTGAGAGTAATTTCCACTCTCTGTTCATTCGCGGGAATACTCAATTTCCACCATGGACTCAGCTTTATCGTCACGTTATTCACTTCGGGAATATTCTCCAGCAAAGAAGCGGAATATTTGGTGTTCTTGCCCAACAAACTGTCCATCAATATTGACTCCTCGGGCAACGAATATATCTTTCCCGAGAAGACGACCTTCAAGGTCACCGTCCCATCCTTATTCAGCTTCTTTTCTTTGACTTCATATATGACACTTCCGGGAACTATCGTCTTCAATTCGGAAACGTCTTTCATTAAAAGCTTCTCTCCAAGCTTGTCCGCGTCTTCTTTCCTGAAGACTGTCGCTTCCGACTCTATGTGTCCGGCTACGTTGAACTGATCGACTTCGTCTCCTTCCTTCGCGCTCACTTTCATGTTGGTTATAACCGGAGAAATATCTTCCTCGAAATAAGAATAACCCTCAGGAATGGAAGCGATCAGAGCGTTCTTCGACTCCTGGTCGTACTTCTCCTCGAAGCTGTCCTTGGCCAATGTAATATCGTTCTTGGTCGCTATCTTGACCGTCGATTCTTCCCCTCCCGCGAGGGCCGTGACCGACTCGGCCCAGATATTCGAATAGTATTCCGACCCGCTCAATCCAGGAACGGAAAAAGTGGCCGAAGATATGTTGTATTTGGCTCCCGCTTCGGCGGCTGTAACCTTAATCTCGACCGAACCGGGCGCAGAATCGGACTTGGCTGCGGGAATGGTGAAAGCGGCATCAGACTTGTATATAAGCTCTCCGGGAACGGAAAGGAATCTCGTCCCTTTGACCAAAGAAAGAGCCTTGGCCGGATTCATCTTGTTGTAAACCTTGATCGTTCCCGTGGCTTTCTTGGCCTTGTCGTCGGTTCCGGTCGAATCGAAATTTGCCGAACCGTCCCTCTTGTCCGAGAATACTATCCCGGGAACTATATTCTTGTCGTAATAGATGACCGCTTCCGAAGTATCTATTGTAAAAGTGGCTTCGGCTGTAACATCCTCGGTATTCGGAGTTATAACCACTTCTGCTTTACCCTGGACGAAGAAAAACACTCCGACGACAGCGAGGACGACGAAAACAAGAAAAGGAACCACGGGAAACCTCCTTCTCTTCTTCTGGGGCGGCTCGCAAGCCATCCTCTCTTCTGACATCTCCTCATGCTTCTCCGCCTGATGCTCGGGCGGAATGATATCGTATACCTTCCTCGTCATATGTTTATTGGTTTATGACTGCTTTAATTCTCCTCACTCCGGAGCTAGAACTCTCCTCTTTTATTATTCTAAACGATTTTAAGCGATTTGTCTTGTCCGCATGGGGTCCGGCGCAGATTTCCTTAGAAAACACCTCCCCGGTCGAAGGATTGAAGATGGTCCAAACGTTGACCTTTTCCGGATACTTCTCCTTGAAGAAAGCCAGAGCTCCCGATTTCAAGGCCTCATCCAGCCCCATCTCTTCCTTTTTCACTTCCAAATCCTCTTTTATCTTCAGATTGACCATATCCTCCACCTTCTTTATCTCTTCAGGAGTCATCTTGGCCGGATGCCTAAAATCGAAACGCAATCTCTCAACGTTTATATCCGATCCCATCTGCTCGACATGCTCTCCCAAAACCTTCCTCAAAGAAGCGTGCAACAAATGGGTGGCTGTGTGCAATTTTGCACCCTCTTCTCCTGCGTCCTTACCCACTCCTCCGAATTTCTTCTCCGCTCCGGCCCTAGACAATTCCTGGTGCTTCTCCAGCGATCTGTTAAATCCTTCGACATCCACCTTGACCCCTTTTTCCGTGGCGATTTCTTGAGTCAATTCCAAGGGAAATCCGTAGCTCTGATACAAATCAAAAGCTTCTTCTCCGGATAATTCCTTCTTCTCTTCCAATATCTTCCCTATCACCGAAAGTCCTTTTTCCAGGGTCTTTTCGAACTTCTCCTCCTCCTTTCTCATTACCTCCTTGATCTCTTCTTTCTTTTCTGAAATATTTGGATATATCTTTCCGTATTTGGAAATAATCAAATCAACTAAAGGAATGGAAAAGAAAGAATCGAGGCCTAATATCTTCCCGTATCTGACCACCCTCCTCAATAACCTCCTTAAGATATATCCCTGTCCCAGATTGGAAGGTTCGACTCCGTCAGCGATGACGAAAACTGAACTCCTGACATGGTCGGCGATAATCCTCATGGCCTTCTTGTTCTCCGCATATTTCTTTCCCGATATCTCTTCCAATCGGAAAATGAAATCGGAAAACAGATCCGTCTCGTACGAAGCGCTCTTCTGGTTCAATAACGACAATAGCCTTTCGAACCCTATCCCCGTATCTATGTTGGTCTGGTTCAGCAATTCATATTCTCCCTTCCCGTTCTTCATATATTGCATGAAGACCAGGTTCCATATCTCAACCACCCTCTTGCAATGGTCGCAGTTGGGGCCGCAATCCGGCCTTCCGCACCCCAATTCCTCTCCCCGATCATAATGGATTTCTGAACACGGTCCGCAAGGGCCGGTGTCCGAAACAGGACCCCAGAAATTATCCTTTTTCGAACACTCCTTTATCCTCTCCATCGGTATCCCGTATTTGATCCAGAGATTGATTGCTTCTTCATCCCTCGGAATCCCGTCTTCACCCTTGAAGACCGTCACATGTATCCTTTCCTTGTCCAATTTCAAAACATCCACCAAGAACTCCAGAGCGTACTTGATCGCTCCTTCTTTGAAATACCCCGCATCGTCCTGTCCGACAGACCAGTTTCCGAGCATTTCAAAAAAAGTATGATGAGTATCATCCCCGATCTCCTCTATATCCCCCGTCCTGAAGCACTTCTGGCACGAAGCCAGGTGCCTCGAGCCGAAATCGCTAACCACATCCTTCTTCCCCGATAAATACAATGAGAACTGCTGCATCCCCGCAGTCGTGAAAAGAACCGACGGATCGGTCGGGAGAAGCGAAGACGAAGGAACTATCTTGTGTCCCCTTTCTTTGAAGAATTCCAAAAACAAATTTCTCAATTCAAACGAATCCATTAGATATAAAATAACAAATCGAAGCCGTTCGGTCAAATTGACAACATCCGAAAACGGTCTTAGGATATAGACAGATACTTATGTCTCGCAAAGATAATGGACTCAAAGGGATGCTTATCCTCGGCCTCGGCCTGATTGTGGTACTCATAATCATTGAAGGATCCTATCCCCTATTAGCCATCGCAGCGCTCGCCGGAGCCAGCATGCTCGGCCCCGCGTAACAACAATGCACCCAAAAAAGGTGCATTGACTTTTTATCCCGAAAGGTATTTACTGGTAATCAAGCACGGAGGTGCTCTATGAAAAGATATGTTTCTCCAATAGCAGCCGTATTGATCATTGTTTCCTTCTTTCTGCTCTTTGCCTTCGAGGCTGGGATCAACGATTACATAATCTTATTGCTTTCGGGCGTAGCCGGCCTTGTCGGAATGTTCTTCCTGTGCAAATCGGGAGTGGTAAGCTCCGAAACAGCCATCCTTTCCGGATTAATGTTTTCAGGAGGAACTCTTGTTCCATTGCTATTTCCCGCCCTAAAAGATTATTCGTTGCTTTTCCCCGCTGCGATAATCGTCCTAATAGTCCTCGAACCACGAGATAAGACAGCTACCCAAGCCCCCGTTCATCATTGAACGGATTTTTTTATATACCAAAAGACGCGCCCTTCCGAGCGCGCCTTTTTTGTATAAACTAATCTTTGTCCGACATCTTTCTCCTCGCTTCTTCGATTATCCTCGTAGCGGCTTCTTTCCCGCCCAAACCGAATGAAAGGCCGAGGGCAAGGGTCAATGTTCCGACGAAGCCCATGATCAGGACTTCGACTATCTTCGGAGTCACTCCCAGCTGCAACAATACGGCTAAAGCAGCAAAGATGTAGATGGCCCATTTGACCATCGTTCCCATGAAGTTGACGGAAGAAACTCCCATCTTCTTAGTCGGGACCTTCACCAGCTTCTCGACTATGTCGGCTATGATTATGGCAACGACCATGATGATTATAGCCACCACCAGGTTGGGCATCCAAGCGACTATCGAAGCCAGAAGCCCGGCGAATGCGACCCATCCCATGATATCGGTCACGATCATCAGGAACACGATAACAAGGATCCATTTGGAAACCGCTCCGATAAAAGCGGAGGGCTCCACTTTCAGATCGGCATTGGATAATGCCTCCTTCCAGCCGGTCTTTTCGAACAGAGCGTCGAATTGAAGCTTGTTCAAGATTCCGGCAATCAGCTTTCCGATCCACATGGCAACGAACCAGCCGATCACGAAAATGACGATGGCGGCAAGCAGGTTGGGGAGGAACATCAAGATCTCTTCCCAAGCACCCTGCAGGGCCTGCATCGTTATTAATGACCAATCCTGTATCATATGTTTTTCCATATTCCTTAAGCCCTCCAAATCGAAAACGATAAGAAAAACGAGGAAAAATGGACGTTATGTTGGTTTAAAGACATTATACCACCCCCTGTTTTACACGCAACAAAGTTATCAACAGATTCCTTTTTTCGATAAGTAAAACCAACAACACCTATTAAGAAAAAGCCCCTTTCGGGGCTGTTTTCTAATAGCATCCTATTTTGTTGTAATTAAGATATGTGGCGTATGCGCTACAGCAACAAAAGCCGCCATCGCATGCATTTCTACCCAAAGTGATTGTACCGCCAGGACAAACACACTCCCAATCATTTTGATCATAATTTTGACAATATACGGGAGGAGTAATCCCTATACCCATCCATCCCGTTGAAGTATTGCAGGACGAAGTATTGGTAACATTAAGCCATCCGCTATAAGTCCAGGAAGGAGTGCCAGACGGACAAGATGTTGCGGTGAACCGGCATTGTTTCCCCGAAGAAAAATCGACAACTTCTCCCTCGGCATTAGTGCAGTCAAGATAGCTGTGAACGTTCCCGTAAAGCATCGGTATGCTTTCTCTTGTTGCCGTACAATTTTGAGCAGCCACTCCCCCGTTAACTCCCGAACAGTTCCAATTCACCGAAGAG
This sequence comes from Minisyncoccota bacterium, assembly GCA_041650235.1. GTDB lineage: Bacteria > Patescibacteriota > Minisyncoccia > Minisyncoccales > Minisyncoccaceae > UBA2211. The sequence goes on along the minus strand of JBAZLP010000009.1, from coordinate 4,484 downwards.
CCGACTCCGGGGAAAGAAGGGCTGGCCGAAGCGGTACCAGAAGAACAATAATAAGTTGAGGCTGTCCAATCGGTTTGAGTATACGGATATGTCGCCGCCCTGCTCCCGCATACCCCATCCACCTTCAGGTTAGCCGTGCAGGAGGCATTTGAGCCGACATACGTGAAGGGGCATGACCAGGTAAAGTATCCTGTCGGGCTGCCCGAACCGGTAACGGTTGCCGTTCCCGTTCCGCAGGGATTGATGATTTCGGAAGAGAGATAGTAGTTGCCGTTGGCGGAAGTGCCACAGACACCGTTCTGCCCCCGATATGCCGTGCAGGAAGCGTTGGTCCCGGCATATTTGGCATTGCAAACCCAGAGAGAAGAGCTCCCCTGCTCGGGGAAAGAGGGCGTCGAAGCCAAGTCTCCGGAAGAACAATAATCCGAAGAGGGGTAAGAAGATGTTTCGGGAGAATATGCCGTGGAGGTAGTGTTAACCAGAGTGCCGCAGACACCGTTCTGTCCCCGGTACGCAGTACAAGTTGTAGGAGAACCAAGATATTGACCGGGACAGGTCCAGGAAACCGAAGTCCCGTCGGCAGACGGGAAAGAAGGATTTGAAGAAGGGGTTGTTCCCAAACAGAATTCGGAAGATGTCCAGGTCGTCGTCCCGGGCATGTATGAGGCGGCCGCTCCGCCGCACTGCCCGGCAATCGGCTCTGACTGGGTCATGGCATCGTCAGAACAGTCATACTGGTATGTCTCCCCGTTCGAGAGGACGGAAGAGATGGTGCAGTCAGTGCCGTCGGACTGGTATATGTATGCTTTGTCTGAATCGGGGTCAGTCGGAAGAGGTCCCAATTGGTCGATCAGGGCCTCGTCTATTTCGGAAGAACAGGTGCTTCCGATGTTGCAGGGAGAAGAGATCGGAAGATCGCTCCCGATCGAGTACACATGGACACCGGAAGCGAGGAGGGCCACATCGGACTTCCTCTTCGAGTCCTTTCCCGAGTTCACGGCATTGTTCGTCTGGACGTATATGAGAGAGGACAAGATGCCGATGATGGCGATTATCACAAGGAGTTCGACTAAAGTGAAGGACCTATATTTTTGCATATATATATTTAAAATTATTAAATATTTGAATGCTGGCAAGCCGCCGTCTTCTTAAGCTCTCTCACCGAATAAATCATAAAGAAAGAAAGGAGCGAAACCGTGCAGAGAGGCACGAGCCAGAACGGGTATTCGTGGCCGAAACTCTCAAGAACCATCATCATGCCCAAAAGCCCTATCGAATACATGGCTCCGTTCTTCAGATACGCATATTTGCTTATCGTATCTATGCCCTTTATAGTCAGCTGCCTCACAACCAGAGCTCCCAATCCGTTACCCAAGATGATCAAAGGGATGGACATGGTAAAAGCGAACGCCCCGATAACTCCGTCTATCGAAAAAGAAGCATCCAAGACCTCGAGGTATAGGATCTTGCTCCAGGCGGACATGTTCCCGCTCAACAGCTCCTTCTCCTTCTCTTCGGCGTTCTTCTTGAATCCGTCGGTGATGAAAAAAGCCGAAACTCCTATGGTCGCGGCCAAAGCCAGGATGGGATTAACCTGTATAGTGAAATAAACGATCAGGGTGGTGAATATGGAAGCGAAGGCGTAAAACCAGACGCCCTGGCGGTGGATGAATTTTTCCAGCCAGAACAGGCACTTTTTCTCCTCCAGAAACAGCCAGGCCAAAAAAACCAGAAACAGATAAGAACCTCCTCCCAAAAGCAGCAACGGCTTCGAGGCGTCCAAAGAATCCTCAACCGCTTCGCTGGAAGAAAGAGCCGAAGAAAAAACCTGGGCTATGGACAAGGACGGGTCCGTTATCCAGATAATCGCGAAAGGCAACAATCCCCTTACCACGAACACGGCGAAAAGTATGCCCCAGAACATGAATATCCTCCTGAACTTGTCAGGCATGGTTTTCAGGACATGTGCGTTGATGATTGCGTTATCGACGCTGCTTATGACCTCGAAGACGCACAAGCCCAAGACTATAACCAGTATTTCCAATATCAACATATATGATTATTATACCAAAAAGATAAAATAAAAAAAGGGTCAGAACATTCTTGCTCCGGCCCCGTTGATCCAGAAGAGTATTTTTTGAGCCTCTTCGAGATCGACCCTTCGGTCCCTTAAGACCATCAAAGGTAAAATCCTTCCGTTTATGGTCGCTTCAACCATGTCCCGGAAAAACCTTTCCTTGGGGAAAAGCCTCTTGTTCCTTTCCCAAAGGTCATCAAGCTCTCGCATGAAAACCATTTCGGCTCTCAGGTCGAAGAGCTTTTCTTCGATTATCGGCACTTTTTTCAACAGACCTTCTTCCATCGCCTTTTCCAGGAATTCCCTGGACTTGAGCGAAGCTACGGCCTCCTTGAAAGAATTGCCGACATCTATGCAGACAAGCTGGCGCCTGTCGCATACCTTTACGGCCGAATACGACATCCTGCAGAAAACCTTTTGGAAAAGTTTTACCGCAAAGACGATATCGTCCGTTGACCGTTCAACGACTATACCCCCGAAGACTGGATTGCTTTCGCAATTCACTCCTTCGGGAACCAGATGAACGAATGGCAAAGGAATATTTATGATCTTTTCCCTTTTCAGGAAGACCATTTGTTCCGCTACCATTCTAATGACCGCTTCAATAATCTTGACGTCTCCGGGCGTCTTCACGATTTCGTTCGGAAGAAATCTGGTTCCGCCTTTTTCGGTCTGATTGTTCAAAAAGGAATGAAGGTAGGAAATCATTTTCCTATCCGCAATCTCCTTTTGAGGACCATCAGCCTCATGATTCTTGAATACGGCCACATCATGGTACTTCAGAACAACTTCCTCTTCTGCCATGAGATAACCTTTAATATTTAACCATATTATCTATATTTTGTCAAACAGAAAAGGAGGGTTAACCTTTTAACAAAACTCTATACGCTTTGTCTCCGGCTCCTTCCTCCTCAATATAAGAAGAACAACATCTACCTCCAGGCTTGGAAAAAACCTCACCTGACTTGACGTTGCCATTGAATGAGCACGAACGATCGTGGTAAAGTTTGCCACAAAAGATCATGCCTTCGTCGATCCTGATTCCCCGAGGATTCGGAAAAACGGTAATCGCACGGTCGTCGGAGATAGTGACGACTCTTGCAATAACTGGCGACATTAACTCCGCGCCGTTAACGATGCGGACATTCTCGGCGATAATCGGCTCCTCAACCCTGCAATCAATAATGCAGGATTTTTTCGCGGTGCTCAACAGCTCCCTAAGCCCTTCGGGACTCATCTCAGTCAATTGTTTAAGGTGCATATTAATATAATACCATAAAATATATAAAAAGTCAACAAAACCGCCTATGAAGGCGGGCCTTTGTGGACCCAAGGAGATTCGAACTCCTGACCTCCTCTTTGCAAAAGAGGCGCGCTACCAACTGCGCTATGGGCCCTAAATACTGTGGGTATGCCTGGACTCGAACCAGGGACCTCGTCATTATCAGTGACGCGCTCTAACCAGCTGAGCTACACACCCTTCTTTAAGATATATAATTGCTCCTTCATGGGATTGAACCGGGAAGAAACATCCTTTGAAAAAACGACTTCCAAATCCATATCGTTGAATATCCTCCTCCACTCCCCGTCCGTATGGAACTTCCCCGTATTCGAATTCTTTTGGAATAAGCAAGCGAACGATATTCCGTGCAGAAAACAGAACAATCTGCTCAACAATCCTTCGTTAAGGTTCTCGTACAAAACAATCGCCCCTCTTGAAACCCTCTTAGATTCTTTTAGCAGTTCTATCGGATTTTTGCAATGGTGCAAAACGAAATTAATCAATACGGCATCATAAGAATTATCCTTCAAAAACTTAAGATCATCCCCTTTGTACATCCGGAAAGGGATGGGAACGACCCGGTTGTCGATAATGTCCAGGCCCAGGACTTCGGAATTGAAAAACTTCTCGAATTCATGGGACACTATCCCCGATCCGCAGCCCAAATCGAGCATCTGGGTATCAAAAGGAAGGAATTGTTCGCAATCCCTGCACATTTCCCTTCCCGCCTTCTCGTACATCTTACGAAAAAAACGGTACTGAAAAGGTCCAATGCTCTTCATTTAGGAATTTTAGTTAGTTTCTTAGAGTTGTCCCGCTCAAGATAGTCTTTTGTTTAGGTAGAAAGACCAATACCTCGCAATTAGTTCAGTGATCACTCAAGAACTAATTACGGTCACCAAATTTGAAAAAAATAAATGATCCACGAGCAGCTTCCGCTACCCGTGCCTTGTTACGACTTCGTCCCTCTCATTGAGCCTACCTTAGGTCCACTTGCGTGGAACTTCGGGTATTCCCAACTCGCTTGACGTGACGGGCGGTGAGTACAAGACCCAGGGACATATTCACCGCAGCGTGGCTGATCTGCGGTTACTAGCGATTCCGGCTTCATGAGGTCGGGTTGCA
>JBAZLP010000008.1:0-28410 GCA_041650235.1 Minisyncoccota bacterium | reverse complement strand
CCGTCTGGTGGATCTGGCTCCTCGACCCGAACCTTTTCTATCCCACTCTCTTCGCGACCATCCTGATCGTTATCGCCCACAAGGACAGACTATTCGACCAGATTAAAAAGATAGAGAATAAAACATACTTAAATGATTGAAGCAATCCTCCTTCTAATCACGGCCTATCTCCTTGGTTCAATCCCTTTCGGATACCTGATCACCAAATATACGACAAACAAGAACCTGATGGAGATCGGGTGGAAAAAGAATTCCGGAAGCAACGTTTTCAAGAATGTGGGATTGTGGCAGGGCATATTCACCTTCATCTTCGACGTAGGAAAGGGTTTCCTCGCCGCATACCTGGCTAAATATTTCGGATTCCCCGAACTGTTCCAGGTCTTCTGCGGAGTTTTGGCTGTGATAGGGCACAACTGGTCCGTCTTCCTTAATTTCAAAGGGGGAAGGGGATTGGCTGCCTTGATCGGGGCCCTCCTGGTCATCTCTCCTCTGGTATTAGCCCTCTCCTTGATTCCTTGCCTGATTTTTACTATAATCTGGACTGCCTCGATCGGCACGTTATTGGCTTTCCTGACCGGCGTCGTCTTCTCTTTCTCCTTCAAGGGATACGAGATGGCCGGACTGCTGATGCTGATTTCCCTCGTTCCCGTCCTGATCAAAAGATTAAGCCCGATAAAGGAGCTCCAGAACAATCCGAACTACAAGGAACTCCTGGAAAACCGACTCATCTTCGACCAGGATACGGTTCCGCCGATCAGGCTGCAGATAAAAAAGAAGTAGACTGCCCCCGTAGCTCAACGGATAGAGTTCTGGTCTTCGGAACCAGCGGTGCGGGTTCGAATCCTGCCGGGGGCACCAACGGCTTGATTTTTCCATCAAAATAAGCTATGCTTGAGACACATAACAAAGCATTTAACATGATTAAAAGAACAAAAAAGATATTGTTAGCTTTGATATTGTTTTTTTTGTTCGTCGGAATTGTTCCCGCTCTGGCGGACGAAGGGCTGGTCCAGTGCGGAAACGAAGGGCAGGCAGCCTGCACTTTCAACGACCTTTTCACGACTATGGACAGGGTGGTCAACTTCGTCATTTCGAACATCGTCCCGCCCCTGGCCATACTGGGAGTCGTCTGGGCAGCCATCATCATGATGACGTCCGGCGGAGACCCGGCCAAGTTCAATCAAGGAAAGAACGCCTTGATGGCGATTGCAATCGGGCTGGTGATCATCTATCTTTCCTGGTGGATAGTCGAAAGCTTTGTTCAGTTTTTGGGAGGACAAAGCGACACGCTGCAATTCTTCAACCTTAACGGCGAGTGAAGCAAGCCCCGTTAGCTCAGCTGGTAGAGCAGGAAGCTCTTAACTTCAAGGTCGTGGGTTCGAATCCCTCACGGGGCACTTGAATAGGTAAATAAATAAAAATATGTTAACAACAGAAGAAAAAACAGAGATAGTGGGCAAGAATAAGATGCACGAGACCGACACCGGTTCGGCCGGGGTACAGATTGCCTTGCTGTCCGAAGAAATCGAAAAACTCTTGAGCCACCTGAAGAAACACAAGAAGGATGTCAGTTCGAAAAGGGGACTCCTGAAGATGGTTTCTAAGAGGAGGAAGCTCTTGAAATTCCTTGAGAGGACCGACGAGAAGGCATACAAGGAAGCGGTTAAGAAATCGGGACTAAAGGCATGAAGAACGAATTGTTCAAGCTCGAGATAGACGGACAGACTCTTGAAGTCGAATTCAAAAACCTCGCCGAAAGGGCGAACAGTTCTGTTTTCGTTAAAATGGGAGAGACGTGCCTCATGGCCACAGCTGTCATGAGCAAGAATGAAATCGATGGCATCGATTTTTTTCCTTTGACGGTCGCATATGAAGAAAGGTACTACGCCGTGGGAAGGATACTGGGGTCGAGATTCCTGAAAAGGGAAGGAAGGCCTTCGGAACAGTCAATACTGACATCTAGATTGATCGACAGGGCGGTGAGGCCGTTATTCCCTCAGAACTTCAGGAGGGAAGTGCAGGTGATCGTTACCTGCTTATCCTGGGACAAGAAGGCCGACCTGGCCTGCCTGGGACTGATTGCCGCATCGATTGTCCTTTCGACATCCGACATTCCCTGGGACGGACCGGTTGCTCCGGTGAGGATAGGGATGAGAGATGGAAGAATGGTTGCTTTCCCGACATCCGAAGAAAGAGAAAAAGGTTCTCTTGATTTATTATTGTCCGGATTGAAATCCGAATCTAAAAAAGAAGTTTTGGTCAATATGATCGAAGCGGGAATGAAAGAGGTTTCCGAAGACGAAATCGTCAAAGCCGTGGAAATGGCTTCATCCTACCACAAAAAGATCCTCGATTTTATGGAAGAGATCAGAAACAAGATGGGGAAGGAAAAAATCAAACCGGCAACCGCTCCCAGAGACGAAGAAGTCGAAAAAGAGGTGAAAGAATTCCTTAAGGGACGCCTGGAAAAACTGATGAAAAAGGATAGCGGGGAAGACATGCACGAAATGAGGAACGAACTCAATGAACTTTTGAAAAAGCATGAAGACGGGAGCAAGGTGAAATACGGATTCGCTTTCTTCGAGGCGGAAACGGAAAGGATGGTCCACGAAAGCGTAATCGAGAAGGGGATAAGGTTTGACGGAAGGAAAATTGACGAACTGAGGAATATTTCCTGCGAAGTAGGTGTCCTGCCTCGCGTGCACGGAAGCGGGCTGTTCTGCCGCGGAGAAACGAGAGTGCTTTCCGTTTTGACCTTGGGTTCTCCCGGAGACCAGAAGATATACGAAGAGATGGAACTCGACGGAAAGAAAAGGTTCATGCATCACTACAATTTCCCGCCTTCCTGCGTGGGAGAGACAGGACCCTTGAGGAGCCCGGGCAGAAGGGAGATAGGGCACGGCATGCTTGGAGAAAAAGCCCTCCGATCAATGATACCCGAGGCCGAAGGATTCCCGTACACGATAAGGGTGGTTTCCGAGGTCTTGTGCTCGAACGGTTCTTCTTCCATGGCTTCGACCTGCGCCGCCTGTCTGGCCTTAATGGACGGAGGAGTTCCGATCAAGAATCCCGTTTCGGGAATAGCCATGGGCCTGATGATGGAAATGAATGATTCCAAAAGCACCGAAGACAAGAAATACTCTGTTTTAACCGATGTCCAGGGAGAGGAGGACCACTATGGAGATATGGATTTCAAAGCCACGGGAACAAAGAACGGAGTGACCGCCTTGCAGATGGATATCAAGGTGAGGGGAATCACCCAAAAGATAATTAAAGAAGCTTTGGAGCAGTCCAAAAAGGCGAGGATGCAGATCTTGGATAAGATGCTTGCAGTATTGCCCGAGCCGAGGAAGGAACTTTCTCCCAACGCTCCGAGAATATACATCTTGAAGATCAGACCCGACCAGATTGGAGACGTCATAGGAACAGGAGGAAAGATCATCAACGAGATAATCGACGAGTGCGACGTATTGATCGACATCGAAGACACCGGAGAAGTGTACATTACAGCCGACAACGAAGAAAAAGCCAAGAAAGCAGTCGAGTGGGTGAAGAATCTGACCAAGGAGGTCGCGGTAGGAGAATTATACCAGGGAAAAATAAAAAGGATACTCGAATTCGGCGCCTTTGCCGAAATACTTCCCGGACAGGAAGGAATGATCCACATCTCGCAGCTGGCCGAAAGGAGGGTTGCTAAGGTTACCGACGTAGTCAAGATAGGCGATGTCGTTCCCGTTAAAGTAATCTCTATTGACGAACAGGGGAGGATTAATCTATCATTAAAGGAAGCGAGGAAGTAGTTTCAGAATTTTTCGCCTTTTCGTTTTATAATTCATCTCCTATACAATGGAAGAACTTCTTTTAGACAGAGAAAAAATCAGGACGATGAAAAAGGATATCAAGGAAGCCGAAGGAGTCCTGGTCTACCCCAGGGAGGAAGATTCGGTTGATTTGACGCAATGCATTGCCAGAGGTCTCGGAGAAAACGGAACCGTTCCCGAATCGTGCGAACCCGAAACCATTGAAGAAGAAAAGAAAAAAGCCGAAGACCTGGCATACGAACTGGCCATCTCGACCAACGAAAGCGAGGATAACATAAAAGAAAAAGTGCTCCAGGAAGAACCGGAAGCCCCAAGGAAAGACGAGGCGATTTTCTCCGCTCCCGAATTGGACTCCGTTTCCGTTCCGGAGCCGGAACCCGATTCGGAATTCAAATTCGAAGAAATACCCCAGATGGAGGAGGCCCCCGAACCGGTAGCCGAACCCGAGCCGGAGCATGAACCGGAAGAAGTCAAGACAGAAGAAAAAGCTGAAGAAAAGGTTCCCGACCTGGAACCTTTGCCCAGCGCCAAAGATCTGGGACTGGAAGACGCTGAGCCGGAAAAGATTCCGAGTGCTGAAGACTTGGGCCTAGAAGAGCCGAAAGAAGACAAGGTGGCGGAAGAAGAATTGAAAAAGATAGATGAAAACGAAGAGAAACTGGCCATGATTTCCGAAAAAACCTTTGAACTGGAAGAACAATTAAGAAAGGTCAACGAAGACAAGGCCCCGTTCGAAAAGAGGAAGGCCGAGATAGGGGAGGAGATAAACAACATCAAGAAGAAGCTCGACCTTATCCTCGAAAGGAAAGCCAGAGTTGACGAAATGAAGAAAGACTTGGAGAGCAGGGAAGCGACCGCAACTCCGGAAGAAAAAAGGTCCATAGAGAAAGAAAGATGGAAGGTCGAAGACGACCGCAACCTTATCGAAAAAGAAAAAGACGGCAGGGAAGACGAGATAAAGTCTTTGAGGCTGCAGATGAGGGAATGTGAGATCAACGCCGAAAAGACCCTGGCCAAGGAAAAAGAAGTAATCCAGGAACTGGAGATACTGAAAAGGGACAAAGACAGGATAATTCTGGGCCAGACCAAGATTGACCTGGAAAAAAGGCTTGAGCCTTTGAACCAAGAGATAGAGAGCATCAAGAGGGAGATGTTCGAGAACACCAAGCAGAAAGACAAGCTGGAAAAGTCCTTGAACGATATAAGAATGAGGGAGAAGGGAACCGAAGACGAGATAAAAATCCTGGAAAGGAGGCAGGCAGAAACCAAGGACGAAACAATCTCGAGAGACATAGAAAACAGGAGAAGGACGATTGAAGAATCGAGGAGGCAACTGGAGAAAGACCGCTGGGATCAGGAAGACAAAATGGGAGACCTTGAAGAAAGAAGGAAGCTCATCAAGGAAAAGTACCAGGAAGTGGCGACCCAGGCTAAACAGATCAAAGCCGAACTCCTGGAGATAGAAGAAAAGATAAAATAATCAGCATGGCCAAGAAACAGACGCCGACAATAAAAATAGCGGTGCGCCTGATTATCGTTCTGATAATCCTGCTTGTCGTCTTCGGCCTTCTTAAATTAATAAAAATAATATGACACCGGAATTCATCGAACAGAGGAAACAGGGCCTCTTGAACAAGAAAAAAGACCTAGAAGAACAATTGAAAACCTTCGCCGAAAAGAAAGGGGAGGATGATTGGCAGACCAAATACCCGGAGATGAACGAATCTCCCGAGGACAAGGTCGACGAGGTGGAAGAATACGAAAACCTAATCCCGGTGGAGCACTCCCTCGAAGAAAGCTTGAAGGACGTGAACGAAGCGTTGGAGAGGATAGAGAAAGGAACATACGGCAAATGCGAGAACTGCGGATGCGAGTGCGATATTCCCGAAGAACGCCTTATCGCCCTGCCCGAAGCAAAAACCTGTATCAAATGCGACGAATGTGAATGCGGAGAAGAGGGGAAATAACCCCTCTTTTTTATTTCCTCACTACCTTTGCCTTGAAAAACTTTTCCTGGAAACTGACTGCTTCCATGATTTCATCGTCATTAATATTTTCCAATCCGGAAGGGATGATGATAACCTTATCATCATCGTCTTCTTCCCTATGGATAACAGCAATGCATTTTCCCTTAAAAGATTCGACTGGCATATCGATTCCTAATAAATAAGCATCGACCGCCTCTCCGTCGGGAGCGATCGTCCCCGGAATGAAACCGTAATTGACCCCGTATACAAATCCGTGCTCGGGATGCTTTGAATTAACCGGCCTGTCAATCTCAATTTCAACTTCCTTACCTATGAATTTTGTGGCGTAATCTTTTTGCATTTTGTATCAAAAAACTGAACCCCGGTTCAGTCCTTTTTTAATATGAAGCTATCGTGCTTCCCCGGCCATAGACGGCGGTCAGGGGATTACTTGCCCCTCTCGTCTCGAAGTGCAAGTGGGATCCGTTTCCGCCAGCGCCCCTGATAACATGTCCGGTATTGCCGATATACCCGATGACCTGGCCCTGGGAAACCTGCGTGCCCGCAGATATCCCGCTCGCAAAGAAGCTCAAGTGGGCATACAAAGTAATGACTCCGTTGGGATGGAGAATGGTGATGTAGTTGCCGTACGGCCACCTGTTCTTGGCGATCTGAATCGTTCCTCCGGCGGCAGCCACGACTGGCGTGCCGATGGCATTCGAAATATCGATAGCGGTATAATAGGCCTTGCCATTAGAGCTGTATGAGTAGTGGGCTCCCTGAGTGACTTTTCCCATGGCGGGAGCGATGAAGTATGAATTGGGTAAAGTGACCTGGGCGTAGTTCTGGGAAGTGTTCGTCGTCGAGGGAGTGCTCTGCTTGGGCATCTTTCCGTTGGGAACGATCAAAACGTCTCCGACATATACTCCTCCGTCAGAAGAAAGATCGTTGTAGCTTATAACTTCATCCTTCTTGGCGCCGTATTTCTTGGCGATGGCATCGATCGTCTCTCCCTTTTCCACCATGTGGATGATTCCATTAACGGGTAAAATTAAAAGCTCCTGGCCGGGCTGGATCCTGCTGTCCGAAAGCTCGTTGGCCAAGAGTATTGTTTCTACAGATATGTTGTACTGGTCGGCTATGCTCGAAAGGGTTTCTCCTTTCTCCACCGTGTGCTTGATAATGTCTTTGCTCGCCGTGTCGTCATCCAATATTGACCCCAATGTTTCCGAAGAGACGAACAGGGGGGAGGGGAGGGCGGACAAGACATTGCCCCTTTCCAAGATCAGGTTGTTGGTTATGGGCTGGAATGATGAATCAAGCGTCAAAAGGCTATCTTTGAGGGTAGAAACGGCCTGTTTCCCGCTGTTTCCTCCCTGGTTCGAGAAGAACATGCCCCACACGCAGAAAGCGACGAAAAAAGCCAAAAACAGCCTTTTCCTGCCTGCCTTGTTGACAATATTTATAATTTTATCTTTGATAAGAATAGGTCGGAATTGCAGCATTTCTGTTAAAAATCCTGCATTTATTAAGCAATTCTCAAATCCAGTCTTTTCCACCGGATATTATATATTTTAGACCTCTATATGCATAAGTCAAGGTGATTCTCCACAGAGACAAATCGAAAATTTATCCCGGCCATATCAATCAAAATTGACAAGAAATCCTTATTCCATTATAATGGAAATATATCCAATATAATGGAATATGAAAAACATTCAAAAACAACTATTTTTCACCGTTGAACAAAAAGTGATAAAATTCTTGTCCGCCAACGCGGACAAAGAATATACAGAGAAGGAAATAGGCGACCTGACCGAAACAAAAAAATCGGCGGTCAATTTAGCATTGCGCTCCCTCTCCGAAGAGGGGATAGTCAAAAAAAGAAAGGTCGGCCGCACATCGCTGTATAGCGCCGGAACCGACAATATGGTGATCAAAGAATTGAAAGTGCTCCAAAACATTCTATTGATATATCCCTTAATCGAAAAATTGAAACCGGAGGGCCAGAGAGTGATCCTTTTCGGATCCGCAGCCAGGGGAACCAACACTCCCGAGAGCGACATTGATCTTTTCGTAGAAGGAAATGATATAGACAAAATAAGGAAAATCGTCAATGGTTCGGAATTCGGGGACAAAATACAATTGATAGCCAAAACTCCCAAAGAAATGCTCGAGATAAACGAACAAAAGCCCCTCTTTTTTCAGGAAATAGAAAAGGGCAAAATAATCTGGGAAAACCATGGAAAACAATGAATTCAAAAAATGTCTAGAAAAAGACAAAATTGTAATACTTGAAAAGGCCGAAACCTTGGTTCCGCGAGAACTTGAATTAGCGGAAAGCGACCTTTCTTTTTCTAAAGACACTTTCAGAGAAGAAGGATATAAATGGTCAACCATCCAGTCTTATTATTCGATGTTCCATACCGGAAGGGCACTTCTTTACGCTAAAAATTACCGGGAAAAGAGCCACTTCTGCCTGATTGAGGCGATAAGATTTCTTTATATCGAAAAAGGCATCTTGAGTTTTGAATTTCTGGAAGCATTAAGACTGGGAAAATCTTTACGCGAGAATGCCGATTATTACGGTGATTTCAGCAAAAAAGATGCCGAACGATTGATAAAAGCGGCTGAAAAATTCATTAAAGAAGCCAGAATTATTTTAAGCAATGAAAATCAAGCTTAAAAAATCGCTAGGCCAGAACCTTCTCAAAGACAAAAACCAGATCGGGAAGATCGTGGCTTTTTCCGGTATAGGGAAAAAGGACACGGTTCTGGAAATAGGGCCCGGACTGGGAGCATTGACCTTGGAGATGGCTCCCAAGATCAAAAAGGTCACTTGCATAGAAAAGGATGGAGAGATGGCTTCTTCTCTGGAAAAGATCCTTAAAGAAAACGAGGTTAAAAACGTAGAAATCATCAACGGGGATGTCCTTTCTTCTTTCAAAAAGGGAAAGCTCGATATTCCCGGACTCAAAAAATACAAGGTTGTAGCCAATATCCCTTATTACCTGACTTCTTTCCTTATCAGGAACCTGCTGGAGATAAAAAACCTTCCGGAAGATATATTCCTGATTATTCAGAAAGAAGTGGGGGAGAGGATCTGTTCTAAGCCCGGGAATATGTCCATATTGTCGGTCGCAGTCCAGTATTATGCCCGACCCGATATACTGATGAAGATTCCCAGGGGATGCTTCGTGCCTTCTCCCAAGGTGGACAGCGTTTTGATAAGGATAACTCCCAAAGGCATCAAAAAGAACGATAAATTCTTTGAAATTGTAAAAACAGGATTCTCCCATCCGAGGAAACAATTGATCAGCAACCTTTCGAGCGGTTTGGGGATAGAAAGGGAGATTATTAAAAATTGGCTCGAGAACAACGGTCTCAAGCCTGGGGAGAGGGCGGAAGTTTTGTCTTTAGAACAATGGGAAGATCTTACAAGACATCTATCCCGAACTGCTTGAGCTCTTCGGCCAATCTTCCTATGGGAAGGCCTACCGCTCCGAAGAAATCCCCCTCCATCTTTTCTATTAAAACTGCTCCCTTTCCCTGGACGGCATATGCTCCGGCCTTGTCCATGGGTTCTCCCGTCTTTATGTATCTCTCTATTGTTTCCGAGGAAAGGTCTTTCATATAGACTGTGGCTTTGCTTATAAAGGAAACTGATTTGTCTTTGCTCATGACAGTCACTCCGGTTATGATTTCGTGGCTCCTGCCGCTCAATGACTTTAACATTTTCCCGGCCTCTTCTTCGGTCTCGGGCTTGCCCAGATACTTGCCGTTAAAAACGATGAAAGTGTCGGCGGCGATGACGATCGCATCGGGATTGCTTTCCGATACCGGCTTCGCCTTATTGAAAGATAAATATTCCACCAGCTTCTCAGGGCTCAAATCAGGACGCATCTCTTCTTGATAGCCGCTCTCTTGCGTTTCAAAAACGAGCCCCGTCCTTGAAAGGAGCTCTTTTCTTCGGGGAGAGGTTGAGGCTAAAATTATTCTCATTGATTAGAATATAGAGGAAAGAGCACTAGAGATATCGGCTTGATTGAACCATCCTGGGTGTAAACATAGCTATATTTTAACGTGTTGATGCACTGGGAATTGCCTGCAACGAAATACTGGCATCTTCCGGCAGAATCTTTGTCTGCCGCCTTTAGTAGAACTCCCGTGTCCGTCGTCGCTAAAATCGAAACTACGCTGCCTTCAAAGTCTGGGCATACATCTTTTATGTTCTCGAACCCTTCTTTGCCTTTTATCGTGCATACGCTGGTCTTTTCATCAACAGCTCCGTACTCATCGCTCCTTTTGTCGCAATCTATTGTATTGAATATCTTGATGGTCGGAAATCCATTCAGTGCTCTAAAAACCTGTATCGAGGATAAATTATTAATTCCGACCGGCGGGTTGTTTTCTCTTCCGTTAGCTACACCAAGATTATCTACATTATTCAAGGCATAAGCACAATTTCCCTTAAAATCGTCGTCTGAAAAAAGAATCGTCCCGAACCTGTATGATTCTGAATTCTCGAACTTGACCGATTGGGTCTGGTTCTGGAAGTCCTGGCTTACAAGGGACGGAGCCGATGTTTTCAAATTGAGGCTCTTCCCATCGGCTTTGTACAGATAAACGCCGATTGTCTGCAATTCTTCAATATTGATTCCCGGCTGCTCCTCTTTGCTCAATTCGTTTATCTTGATTACGGCCAGATCCGGATTTATCGTATTCAATATCAATAGGGAAGCCATAAGGACCACTACTCCAAAAAAAGTATTCTGTATCCTTTTCTTAGCGTCTTCTATTTTTGCCGGATTTCCCTGGGACATTACATAATCGATTCCGGCCATAACCATCATAACCACAGCTATGAATGAACCGACGGTGACGGCAAGATTGAAAAAATAGGCCACAAGTTCGGCCGCAGTCGCTCCGGCAGGAAGGCCTGCGACAGTGGGAACACTCACTGCCGCAAAAACCGGCGACCCGGATAGCAGGATAGCCGAGAGAAAGAAAATTGTACTCCTTTTTGACATTTTACCTTTTTTCTACGGGAATCATAATATAAGAATCTGTCTTTGTGCCGGTCGGATCATAGATGGCTGTCGGCAGACTGCTCTGACAAGCTCCCTCTCCGACAACATTGTTTATGTCGTAATACCTGCACTCTCCGTTATTACTGATTAGCGCTATACCGAACCTTCCGGTAATGGAAAGAGACATGACTTCTCCGCTCAAGCTGGCACAACGTCCTGGCAATGGATTTTGTCCGTAAGTCTGTATCACGCAACTCCTGAGCTCGGAAGATGCCCCCTTGGAACAATCGGGCTTGTTGTAAAGGGTGATATATCCGGAATAGTCGTCAGGACTTGCTGTGTATACGGTCTTAGCCACAACAAGAGAGGACAATGTCCCGTTCTTGATTGGGGTAGGGTAATAGCCGCCTGCGGCCACATTCAAATCACTGATATTCTGGGCCAAAAAAGAGCATTTTCCCGTCCAGTTAGGACCATCGAAAACAATGGCTTGATAGAAGGTAGTGTCTTGGGTCGGGTCGGGATTGACTATCTTTATCGAACTGGCCAGATTGTCGAAACCTGTTCCCGATGCCATATTGGAAATGCTGGCCGAGGTCGAAAACGGCATCTTGCTTCCCGGCTTGAATCCGGTCTGGTCAAAAAGATACAACCCAACACTCCTCGGAAGCAAATATATCGACTTTGATCCCGTAATGTCTCCGAAATTACCGCTACACCCTCCATTTTCGCAGGAAAACTCCGTCATCGTTCCCTTATAATCCTCTTCCGAATAGACATAGACGGACAAAAGGGTGTTAGGCAGGAAGTTCCAGTCGAGAGTGCTCGTTATCTCTCCTATGGTACTGTAGTTGGGCATACTCTGGGTGATGCAGGTCTGGCTGACGGTTTCTTTTCCGTCCTTGGTCATTTTGGCCATTACGGCTATACCCTGGGTGCAGTATAGCTTATTGATCTTTATATTCTTCAATTCAGGATTAATCATCCCCAATATCAAATAGCATCCCATCAATATGGCCACTCCCAAAAGGGTGTTTTTTATCTTGTCCTTGGCCGACTCTATCTTGCCCGGATTGCCGTCGGACATCATCCATTCTATTCCGGCCATGACTATTATGACCACGGCTATGAAAGCTCCTATCATTATGCCCAGGTTGAAAAAATACGCTATCAGTTCGGCGGCGCTGGCATCCTTGGGAATGCCGGCGACGAGATTGTCGTCCGCCGCAGCAACGGGGAAGGCCAGGAACAGCAACAATAATGCGATTGACATTGTTTTTATTTTCATATTGCCTTTATTTTACTTGCAACAATAATAATTGTCCATGTATTCCGTAACGAACTTCTGGCATCCCGGATCGGAGACATCGCCGACTCGATAAATATTGAAAAAGCATTTTTCCTTCTCTTCCTGGGTCAGTCCTGCAGAATTATAGGGATAACAGTTCTGGTATTTCGACGCTTTCGTGCTGGGGTAGGGGAATTCAGGATTTATAACCAGCTGTCCGACTGTCTGATGATCGATTCCTTCGAGACAATTAAAAACGTATGTCTGGTCCAGATTCTTCTTGTATGGAGAGCTGTATCCTGTGATGCAGGCATTCATCTTCTGCCTGGAGGAATTAAGCTTCTCGGCCAGATAAAACCTCTTTTCGAATTTGTTGACTATGCTCAACGATCCATCGCACTCCAAAGTTTCTTCGTTCGGGTTGATGAAGTAAGAACGGCAAACCGCATTAATCACGCTGTTCGCAGTATCGGTATCTATCTTATCCACCTCCTTCAAGCTCTTAATCTCTGTTATTTCATACAATCTCCTTTCTCTCTCTTCCCATTTCTGCAGATATCCGATTATATTCATATTGTATTGCCTCACATTCTTTTCGGATTGATCTTCGGTCTGGTCATAACAAGAACTTTGTACTTCCTTGGTCTGGTATATCTTCCTCACCAATCCGCAAAAACTGGCGTAGCTACAGGTAAAATATTGGTCTTCCTCTTGTCTCGATGTCCTCCAATCGCTTCCTCCGCAAAATCCGGAACAGCCGGCATAAGGTTTGGTCAGATAAGATCCAGAACTGTAGCTGCTAAAATTAGCGTACTTGGAAGCGCTTGGCACTCCTTTATAGCAGGTGCTTAGACCCCAAACGGTAGGACAGCAGCAATCAGCATCGCATCCGCACTGGGGAGAATAACAGCAGTTGCTTTCTGCGTTTACACAATTTCCCGAACCACAACTTTGAGGAATCTCCGATATGGCCAGTCCTGTGGTATATACTCCCTGGATGGTTTCTATGAGGTGTCCTATCCTGTCAGCCACCTCAAGGCCGTATGTTTCTGTTCCGTCCACTGTTTCGCCGATAGGGATCACTCCGTTTATATCCTTCTCATACACAGAACAGGTGTCTTCTTTCCCTTTGGCCGATGTGGCATCACTGCTTTCTTTCTGCTGTTCGTAATAATCAGCGTTGAAATAGAAGGTTGCCGGATCTCCGTCATACATTAAGCTCTCAATGGATCCGCTTTTTTTACACGCCCTCAAGTCTTCATTAAGCTTATACTCTATACATTTAGTTTCTCCATCATCGCCGATTTCGGTCTTTGTGCAATAATCGTCACAATACCTATAGATGTTGTAGCCACCGAATTCCTCTTTTTCGATGATGTTATTCTCATATGTATTTTGCAGAGTATAGAATTCGGACAAGGTTAACCTTTGGCCGAAAGGAGACTTGGTATTTTTCTCCAATTGTTTTAGTGTCTCAACCTGGTTCGTGAAATAGTCCCTAAAAGCGGATATCCTGCTTATGCCGTCGCTGAAGGTCAATAGCTGGGGCGGAAGGGGAGCATCATTGTCTATCCACCCTTTGTCGTAACAGACTTGTTCGGGATTGGTTCCGCCCATCAGTTGTTTTATCTCTTCTCTCTTGCAATCGATTTGCTTCCTATTGGGACAAGGATCATATGAATATTGTTCTAGAGCAGCTTCTCCCTCTTGGCTGTTTCCGGGGGCACCCGGACAACCGATATGGGGGGATCCGCAGGTCTTGCAATAGCTGGTGCAGGCATCGCAACCGCACTCTCCTCTGGTGTTGTAAATGTCATAAGCCGGCTGGTAGTTCGTGAAAACCCTGTCGCAGGTGCATGATTTCATTAATCCGTCCAACTCTTTAATCAGCTTTGCGAGCCTGGTTTCTGTCTTTTTCCTTAAAGCCTCGTCCAAATCTTTCATGCAGTAAAAGATGTCTCTATCGAGAACAATATCTTTATCGGTTATCTTTCCGTCTCCGTTCTTATCGACCGGATTTCCCGTTTCATCGTCGTATTCGTAACACTCCAAGCCATTCCTGGTTGAAGAATTGCCGGCCAGGATGCTTTCAGTCACGGTCCCTATCGGAACCTCCTCGAACACCAAGGTCCCTTTCGGGGCTTGGTTCGTCCCGAAAGACAAAAAGGGCACATTAATGTTCACTCCTCCCAGGGAAATGTTTTTTATGTTGACCAGGTCGGGATTGATGGTGGTTAAAAGGACATACGAGACAAGAAGGACGGCCAGCCCGAGAAGGGCGTTGAACATCCTTTTCTTGGCGTCGGAAACAGCCGAAGGGTTTCCTCCGGCATTCAATATGTTTATCCCGCTCCAGGCGATAAAAATGAAAGCGAGGACCGATCCCATCGCCACTCCAAGATTAAATATGTATATTACGTATTCGCCGAATGTCATTTTATTCAGTATCGCTTAGATTGAATAACACCGACAGGGTCCAGAAGGGGAGGACGCCGAGATATGGAATCAATTCTCCGAACATGGGCACGGCGAACTTCGTATACTTTCCGGTAAAGACGTTCCTGACATTCTGAAGCGCTCCTTTCCTTCCCATCTCATTCCTCGGCTTCTTGTTCCTCATGATCAGCCAGAAGTTTATAATCGCTATTCCTATGACATCGGTCATTCCGAAGTCGTCCAGGCCGAAACAAAAAAGGATGATTCCGAAAACATCCAGCCCCACGGCAAGGGGGAGCATAAAAAAGGCTTCCGGTGTGAATTTTAGGTCAAGCAGGCCCAGCATATTGCTTTAATTATACTTTATCGGTGCGTGGACAGCAATCTTGACTTTTCCACACTATGGTCTATAATATATATAGAACCTTGAAGTCTCGGGGAGACGACATAGTTCCATCCTACTTACTTGGAGGCAAAAATAATGAAGAAAATGATTGGCATTGTTGCAGTAATTTCGGTGGTCGTAATCGTCGTTGGGATTGTAGCGCTGAACTGGGCTCAGGCAACGCCTGCACCGACCAATTCGGCACAATCCTCAACCTACGGTGGCCTGCAGAAAAGCATGGATAACGTAGGGAAAGATTTACGGAGCGATTCTCGGTTCCAAAAAGAACCGATGATGCCCGATATCGACCCGGCGACCATCAGTATCGCTGCGATTGTCGGTGGACTTGCCGGAATTGCTTGGTGTGGATACGAAATCCGCAGAAAGCCAATTCCAGGATAGTCGGCCGCTCTCCGCAAAGAGACTAAATCCGGTAGCTAAAATAACAGCTACCGCCTTTTTTAAATATTGCAATTAAAAAATATATTAACTATAATATAGTAAATATATGGCCAATAATGTAAAAAAATTGCTACTGTCTGTAATTTTAATGATTTTTCTTATTTCTCCGGCAATAACTATGGCCGAAGAACCGCTAAAAACGGTAGCGAATACGGCAGATATAATAAGCAATGTAACCCTTCTTAGTCCCGCCACATGGCCTATTAGTATTAGCTTTAGGGCAATATCTGGATTAATAGGAGGAGGAAGTTCTCAGCAATGCAATGATTCTAATATATTAACCTCTCCTTATTGCGCGATAGTTAACGTTGTCGTAGACATCCAAAAATTGCTAGCAACGCAGCTTGTTAATTTTGGCCAAAATTTACTTACAATAAACACTAACTCAGACCTATTAACTCAAGCATCCAGCCAAAATAATGTCATCGTTCAAGCTGGATGGGGGATAGTAAGGAACATAGCCAACGCTGCACTTGTTATTGGACTCATAATAATCGCGATTACTATTATCCTCGGATATCAAGAAAATAAAGCTAAGCAACTTTTGGTTAACTTCATAATAATTGCGCTATTAATAAACTTTACTCCAGTAATATGCGGATTTATCATTGATGGATCCAATATCTTAACATCTTCTTTCCTTGCGGGAGGAACAAATACCAACTTCGTTCAATCGATAGAAAAAGCCTATTCTGTTTTGAACGCAGATACCGGCAAAAATGCAATGGAAAAACTCGTTGAAGGAACTATTTATTTTATTTTTGCTATTATTGCTGCTGTTATAATGTGCTTATACGCCCTCCTCTTTATGGCAAGAACTGCGATATTATGGATACTTGTAATCGTTTCCCCTGTTGCTTTTGCGACCAAGGTCTTTCCTCAATCTAAATACATTAAAAAAGTTTTTCCGAGCGTCACATATTGGGACGATTGGTGGGAAAGCTTTGTCCAGTGGACCGTTATCAGCATCCCGGCCGCCATATCCTTATACATATCAATACAATTAATGTCCGTATCCGGATCTAGCGTCAATGCAATGACCAGCAAAACTACCCTCGATGGATTAATGGCCTTTGCCACTCCTTTCATTTTCATGATTGCCGGATTCTTTATAACTATATCTTCCGGAGGATCTATTGCCGGAGTTGTGGGTACTTTTGCAACTGGATACTTATGGGGCAAAACTGGCGGAAGAGTATTAACGTCGGCCAAAGAAACAGCTGAAAGAGGAATGACTGTTGCCAAAGAGGGAATTGCCGGAACCGGGGGAGCATTGCTGTCGGGCAAAAATCCTCTCAATTTCGAAAACAGAGAAGAGGGACGAAGGTCTCTAGATAGACTATCCTTTGGAGGACCAAGCCCCAAAGACAACAAAGAAGAAGCGCAAGAATATCTTAAAAAACATCCTGGGGCGTATGATTTTAAGACACGAGAAAGCTTAAAGAGAGCCGAAATAAACAAGGATGTCGGAGATTATATAGATGGGGCAAAAACAGCCGATGAATTAAAGATGACTATTAGAGATATTGAAACTCTCGGCAATTCAAAATCCAAAGAGAACGCAGCTATTAAGCTTGCTGGAAAAACCGACTTAATCGGACAATCTGGTTTTAAAAATTTCGTCGAAAATAATAAAATAGACATTGGACAAAAAATTGAAGGAATGAGCGCAAAAATAGCGCAAAAAGACATAGGCGCAAAATCCCTAAGTAATTACGACATCTTCAAAAATCTCAACGTCAAACAAATTGACTATATTGCTGATTTTGGATCAAATAAACAAAGAGACGCCATGAAAACTCTCACTGCCGGTAACGGCAAAGTAGAATTTAAGGCTAGGATAAAGGAAGTAAAACAAAAAAGAAAAGACAAATCTCTGTCGGCGGAAGAGCGACAAGCGGCCCATGATGAATTTAAAAAATTACAAGAAAACTATTTAGCATTAAAAAGTAAAAAAATAATATAATGTTCGACATAATCTCTTTCGTAGAAGAAGTCGTAACTAAATACGATTTAGAAAAAAATATCATAGAAGATGACATTGATTTAAAAAACGAACTATCCGATGCCGATAACTATTCCGAAAGGGCCTTTATTAAATATCTCTACAGCAAAAAATTGGAAGCATTCGAAGAGGGGAATATTACTCCAAACACCCCCTCAGAAAAACTCAGAGGAATAATAGAAAAATTGATAGACAAAAAAATATCCGTAAATGATCTGCCGACGGCCGTACAGGAGAGCCTAAGAATATCTGCCGAAACTGCAAACAAAATAGTGGAAGACATTTCTAAAAACAAAGGGCTTAACGATGAAATCGCCGCATCTGTCAAAACCAAAGAAAGCGAATCTCCCGAAGAAAAGCCGGACGAAGAAAAAAAGGGCACTAAGAGCATAGGGTCCGAATTGTTAAAATAAAAAAAGAGGGGCAGTTTATTGTTCCTCGTCATCGTCGAGGCCTACCTCTCTAAGAAATTCTTGAGTCGATTTTTTGTCGCCATCCTTTGCAGGCGCGGACTTATCACTCTTCGATGAGTGGGGCTCGCCTGTTGTGCTTGCCTTACCACCAATCTGTTGTCCGATTGCATTCGCTACCGCCATTGTGGAAAGCAGAGTAGAGTCTCCCTTTCCATCCGTCCTCGCATCGAAATAGAGCTTCCTTTCTGCTGCCATATTTCTAAGAGAGGCGTCGAGACAAGAATCAAACAGAGATTTGTGCTCTTCTATTAGTTGAGACATCTCTATTGATTCTACGTCGATATCGTTCAGTCCGAGCACCTTAATAAACATATCCTTGGCCATTCCCATTATTTCTATTGTTCCCGCCTTGGATTTAGCGTCAGCCAGGACAAGCATAGCATCTCTTTTAAGCTTTGCTACGGCCTGTGCGTTTATGGCGTCCTGCAGGGCCTTATCGGCTCCGACGATATCAATAATAGAAATGCTTACGGTTCTGACACCATATAAACGCTCTATCATCCCTAAAAGCTTTTCTCCCGGATATTCTTTGTATTTTGCCGGAGCCAACATATTTTCCATAAGACTGACTCCTATATCTTCGCCTTGGGAAAGCAAATCCTGGAGAGACGTTCCCTTTAAGAAGGATAAGTATCCACCTCTCATCATCGGCTTAACGATGTCAATCACTGGAACACCTTCTCCAAAAAGAGCTTTGTCGAGGTTCGTCGTCTCAAGAACATCGTTGGTTAAAATGTCCAGACTAAGCCTATTTTTATCTTCAGCTCCGATTATGTCGATATAGTGCGGATAGGGGAGTAGGGTAAATTCGTTTATCAGTTCTTTTCTAGGAATAGCCCTCTTAAGGGTAGGGTAATACCTTTCCCACTCTGTCGGCTCTTCATAGATTCTGCCGAAAGGCCATTCCGGGATTATGTGAAGCCCGAGGATAACCAGATCTTTGTAAGGGCTCCATGTCAAATGCCCAAAAATCCAAAGCGGGTATCTCTTAACTTCAACATCTTCTGCCCGACAAACGTTCCAGTGGGCGTCAAATTCTTTTCCTTTTGCGCCACCGATGTATCTGAGACGTTTTTTACCGAGGACAATGGCTCGAAAGTAACCCTCTCTCACGAAAGAGCCCCATCCGACGTTCTTCGGTCCCCAGATAAAATACATGACCAGGAAGAACGCTATGGGCGTCAAAACTTTAATTAAGATTCCCCACCAAAAAAGGTCGGCGAAATAAAAATCGAAAATTAAGATCGGCCCGATTATCAACCATCCGATAATCAGAGCTGTTACTTCTTCCGCTCTTCTTTTTTTGGCTTCCGCCTTGAAGAACGCTATTTTCTCCTGCTGTTCATCAATCCCTGCTTTGTTTTCAGTCATTTCAATCAATCCTTCCTTTTGAATATTCGTACGTAAATGTACTTAATTACGCAATCGTAATACCCTCCGACACCGTCGATAGGGTATTATAATTATGCATTATTTATGCTATTTTGTCAATGTTGACAATATACACCGTATATTTTAGAATTAAAAAACCTAGATGATTTCTAGGGGGAGGAAGTTAAATGAAACTTGACATTAAGACGTACATTATCTACATTCTCGCCTTTGTAGCCATTTTCATGTACTGCCTGCTGTTGACTACGCCACTTGCCATACCGACTTTGATTATCACCGCCTTGTCGGTAGTTATGTTTTTTGTGTCGATGGTCTGCCTATTAATGTTGGGCATTGTCATTTCGGCACTGGCTAGAGACGAAAAATATGCAGAAAATCATAGCGTACAAATACTTATTATTATAGCTTATGCAATATTCGCTGTTATGTTGCTGACTGGCGGCCCAATTTCCTTAGCTCTTCCCATGATCATTGGCCCAACAGCATTAGCTATAATAATT
Organism: Minisyncoccota bacterium; assembly: GCA_041650235.1. Taxonomy (GTDB): domain Bacteria; phylum Patescibacteriota; class Minisyncoccia; order Minisyncoccales; family Minisyncoccaceae; genus UBA2211. The sequence continues at coordinate 8,651 of JBAZLP010000008.1, read as the reverse complement.
TTCCAAAAAAAGGGGCTTTTTTAAGCGCTACTAGCGAAAAAGCAATTAGCCCCCTCTTTTTATACAAAACCATATCAATAAAACATCATTGTCTTCATAAAATTACGTTCTCGCTTCTGTCAATTTTCAGTTCATGTTATATTATTAATATGGAACAAACAAGCCTAAGCTATGAACAGGCCCGAAACCTGGTCGATAAATACATATCCGACCCGATCACCAAAATGCACCTCAGGGAGTCCGAGGTCTTTATGCGTTCCCTGGCCAAAAGATTCGGAGAAAATGAAGACGAATGGGGGATAACAGGGCTGCTGCATGATATTGATTGGGGTTTGACCAAAAACAATCCCGAAGAACACTGCGTCAAAGCGGAAGCCATCCTCAAAGAAGCCGGGGCCAGCGACTTCCTCATCGAAACGATAATGTCCCATGGATACGGGCTCGAAGAAATACCTCAATTAAAAGAGAGGCGACGTTCAACGAGAATACAATACTGCCTGGCCGCGGCCGAAACATTGACCGGACTCATAGTTTCATCGGCCCTGGTCCAGCCCGACAAGAAGCTTAAAAGCGTTAGCCTGGAATCGCTAAAGAAAAAGTTTAAGAATAAAGCGTTTGCCGCAAAGTGCAATAGGGATATCATGCTGGAATGCGAAAAAGCGGGAATACCGTTAGATGAATTTCTGCAAATAGGCCTGTCTTCCTTGCAGGGGATAGCCGATGAGCTGGGATTATGATCGCCCCGGGGAAGTGCTATAATCAAAACATGGATTGCATATTCTGCAAAATAATAAAAGGGGAAATGGAATCGGTTAGGATCTGGGAGGATAAGGACTTTATCGCTATTTTGGATATAAACCCCAATACCAGGGGAGTAACGTTGGTAATGCCGAAGGCCCACCACGATTCTTATGCTTTCGATATGCCCGAGAAAGATTATTCAAAATTGATGGCAGCTTCCCGGAAGGTTGCAAAAATACTAGAAAAAGGACTGAAAGTAAGGAGGGTGGCCATGGTTATGGAAGGGCTGGGGATAAACCACGTCCATATAAAACTTTACCCCTTGCATGGATTAGATCAAAAATTCCAAGAAATGTGGGGAAAAGACAAGATTTTCTTTAATAAATATGAGGGATACATTTCTACCCAGATCGGTCCCAGGGTACCAATTGAAGAATTAAAGATATTGGCTAAAAAATTAAACACTCATTGTTTATAGCATAATATCTCTTTTCGTCCTTAAGAATCTTTCCTATCGTCGAAACCCAATTATACCAGAAGTGCCAAATGTCCTTGGACATTACCTGTTGACTTGACTAATTAACAACTTTATTGACAAAATTAATTGACCTGATAAAATGATTAAAAGTCGAATATCAAAATTTACTAACATTAGACATGAAAAAGAAAAAAACAAACAGCAAATCTAAAACCTCGAAAGTAAAGATTATAAAAGAAAATGTTTGCATGAGTTGTGGCACTTAATTTTTAGTGCCGATAGAACGGACTAGCAACAAAAGGGAGGTATTTGTTAGATAAAAGAAAATAATCTTTTTCTAAAAAGACTATATTATGTTTGATGTTAATAAAGGACCAAAATTTCTTCACATCGATATTACAAGTTCTTGCAATTTAAGATGTATTCATTGTAGGGCTAGGGCGATAAACAAACCAAATCCTAAAGAATTAAAAGTTGCGGAAATTATCAAATTTTTAGATTTTTGCAGGAAAGAGTTTCCAAATTGGGACTCTCTTTTTATTGGAGGAGGAGAACCACTGGTTAGAGAAAAAGACTTGTTTGAAATCTTAGAATACGCTAATAAATTAGGGGTTAAGTGCTATCTTAATACAAACGGCACTTTAATAAACAAACAAAATGTTTCTAAAATAAAAAAACTCGTTGACGTTACTCAAATAAGTTTAGATGGCGTGAATCCTAAAACTCACGACTTTATAAGGGGGACGAAGGGAGCATTTAATAGAGCAATGAAAGGAATTGATTTACTTTTAGAAAATAAAGCAAGAGTATATATAAGGATGACTATTTCGAATCTTAATTATCTAGAAACATTTGACTTATTAGACCTAGCGTTGAATAAGGGGGTTGAAGCGGTATCTTATTACCGAACCCTACCCGTTGGACGAGCGAAAAAACATAATATATTTATCGACAAAAAGCTATACAATGTTATTTTAAAAGAACTAATGAGACAAAAATATATTTTAAAAGGAAAGTTAGACATTGTAAGCAGCGACCCATTAAAAGTAATTTTAGATCCAAAAATTGTAACAAAAATTACTAAAAAGTACGACCTTAGTAGATCAATAGGCGGGTGCCTACCCGGCATTACTGAAATATTCGTTAATAGTATGGGGAATATTTACCCATGCACGATGCTGCCAATTCTTTTGGGAAATATTAAAAATGACGATCTTAGGGAAGTATGGTTCAACTCAAAATTTTTGGAAAAATTAAAAAACAGGGAACATTTAAAGGGGAGCTGTAAAACGTGTTTTATTAAAAGAGTTTGTGGTGGCTGCAGGGCTGCGCCCGCAGGAGAATACAATGACTGCTTTGGAGAGGACCCTTATTGTCCTCGTTCGATAGCAAAAAATAAAAAAATAGGTAACGCAGTATTTAAAGAAATTAGTTCTCCATGTCAAGGATGTCGTTAAAACAAACAATAGTGCTTGGCTATCCAAATTCAGGAAAGTCAAAATTTTTAAAAACTTTGGGTAATCAAATATTTTCGCCTATTGAAAAAAGAACTAAAAAGCTAAATTATTTTTTTGTAAAAAAATCTTTTGAAAAAACCAGGGAGGAAACCATAAGCGCCCTGTCTAAATTTTTAAAAAATCGGCCTGTCCCTTGCCTAGACGAACCATTTTACTATTTACTTCCTTTTGAGGAGAATATTTTTAAAAAAATACTAAAAAAAGACTATATTGTTGCAACTCATCGCACCGCCTATTTTTTAATATCCCTGCCGTCCATAATTCTTATAAATAAAAAGGGGCAACCCATTGATTTAAAAATATCGGCATTAGAAAAAATTATCCAAAAGCCATCGTTTAAATTTTTTGAAAAAGACTTAATCAATTACTCTAAGTTTTTAAATCGGTTTAACGATATTCATCTAAGCCGAGACACTATTAATAAAATAAAAAATCATAAAGATTTTAAAAAAACGAGGACGACTTACCTTGTAAGGGATTTTTTGATTTGGTTTGCCTTTCATCCGGGCGATTTTTACAAAAAGGCAAATGAATACAAAACGCTGGTTCAGCAGTTTTTTAAAAATAATTGTGGAAATATTCCAAAAAACTATCAAAGAGTAATTAATAAATGCTTGGGTAGCTTTGCCTTTTCAAAATAATAAATTAACAATAAAATGAATAAATTAACAAACCGAGCTGAAAAATTTTTTGTCACAACACCTATTTATTATGTAAATGCTCGGCCACATCTTGGACATTCCTATACTACTATCGCTGCGGATATTTTAGCTCGCTATTACCGAATTAAAAATAGGAAGGTATTCTTCTTAACCGGCACAGATGAACATGGGGCTAAAATCGAAAAAGTGGCTCAAGAGGCAAAAAAAAGTCCTCAACAATTGTGTGACGAGAACTCAAAATTTTTCGAAAAATCTTGGCAAGAATTAAACGTCTCTTACGATAATTTCATCCGAACCACCGATCCTAATCATATAAAAATAGTTCAAAAAATTCTGCAAATTTTATATGATAAAAAATTTATTTATAAAGGAACCTATGAAGGTCTTTACTGTATAGGATGTGAACAATATAAAACGAAAAGTGATTTAATAGATGGAAAATGTCCAGACCATCAGGTTGAACCTAGAATAATAAAAGAGGAAAATTATATTTTTAAACTTTCCCAGTTTAAGAATATTTTAATTAAAAAAATAACAAGTAATGATCTTGAAATAAAGCCGGAAGAAAGGAAAAGGGAGGTTCTAAAATTTTTAAAAAGCGGGCTACAAGATATTTCTATCTCTAGAAAAAAAATTAAGTGGGGAGTCCCTCTGCCTTTTGATAAAAAACATACTACTTTTGTTTGGGTCGATGCTTTTTTGAATTATCTTACTGGACTCAATTGGGATGGAAATATTAAAAAATTGCCCAAATTTTGGTCGCCCGATTTACAATTAATGGCAAAAGACGTGTTAAGAGTTCATGCTACTATTTGGCCTGCTTTGTTGTTAGCATTAAATATTCCTCTTCCTAAAAAATTATTTGCTCACGGCTACTTCACCATCGATGGGCAGAAGATGAGTAAGTCTCTTGGTAATGTTATCCGGCCGGAAGAAATGATAGAGAGGTTTGGCATAGATGCTACGCGCTACTTATTAATTTCATCTTGCTCTTTTGGAAAAGACGGTGATGTTTCCTGGGAAAAATTATTTAAAAGATATAATTCTGATTTGGCGGGAGGAATTGGCAATTTAGTGGCGAGAATAATAACCTTGGCGGTAAAAACCAAAAACCAAGGACCACGAATTAAACCAAAAAATGGGGGGGCGGAAACAAGAAGGGTCGTTCAATCTAGTTGGAAAAATTATGAAAAATTTTTAAACTCATATATGCTCGATGGGGCACTAAAAGAAATTCAAGAATTAATAGGTTTTTGTGATCAATACATCGAGAAGAAGAAACCCTGGAAAACCTCGGAAGATCAATCATCAACAATTAATGATTTGTTGGTTATTTTAACTAATATTGCTCAAATGCTTCAACCGTTTCTGCCAGAAACATCAGAAAAAATATTTAAACAACTAGGAATAAAATTAAGCAATCAAGAATGGGGCTTTAAGATTAAAAAAAATGAAATTATTTTTCCACGAATTAATTACTCAAACCAATAGCCATTAACTCTACGATCGACTATCTTTATCTATTTTATAATATTAATGCTTTCCTCAATAATTCAACATTAAAGTAATTTCTGTACATTGGCACTATATTGCCCCAAACCAAATATGTGATAAAATATAATCACATATATGGAAGAACAGGAAAACTCAAAAGATTTCTTCTGGAAAACGTACGAAACGCTTCCGGACAACATTAAAGAAGCTCTTTTCAACGAAGAGAATTTTAACGTTGTCTCGGAAATCTGCGAAAAGAACGGAATCACCGACGAAGAGATAAAATCGCAGATACTGAAATACGTGGGGAAGACCCTGATGGGACTCCTTCCCATCAAGGAATTTCCCATCATCCTCGAACTAGAGCTGAACCTCGACTCCGAAACGGCCAGGAATATGAGCTGGGACATCGACAGCAAGATATTCAGCCACCTGAGGATATCTTTGAACAAACTGTACGAATCAAATGTTGCAGAAAAGAAGGAAGTAGTCGATAATACAAAGAAAGAGGAACCCAAAGAAAAAAACGAGGCAAAGCCGGAAGAGATAAAACCGGAAGAACCAGCCAAGCCCGGAGACAATTACCGGGAACCATTCATTTAACGCATGCAGTACAGAGTACCTCAATTCATAGAGCATGAGGCTAAGATACTGGGCCCGCTCAACATAAGGCAGAGCTTGATGGTCGGAGGAGTCCTCGCCGTCTGTTTTTTCCTGTATTTCATGATCGGGCAGACCAACTTTTTCCTTTTCCTCATGATTGCCGGCGTCCTGACCGGAGCAGCTCTGGCCGTGTCCTTCGCTAAAATAGAAGGGCTTTCATTGCCGGCCGTGATGAAGAACTGGGCCAATTTCAATATAAACCCGAGGATATACCTCTGGAGAAGGAAACAGTCCCCGGTCTACCTCTCGACCCAGAGAACAAAAAGGGAAATCATCATAAAAGAAGAGAAATCTCCGTTAAAGGTAAAACAGGAAGGGAAGATAGGGGAACTAATAAAAAAGATAGATTTTGAGAAAGGAATAGAAGAATAAACATGGTCAAAGTACCGTCCCAACAATTCATGCCCGTCGAGCAGATAAGAGAAGGGGTAATGGTGATGAAAGACAAGTCCTTGAAAGGGGTCCTTTTGGTGTCTTCTCTTAACTTCGCTTTGAAATCGGAAGAAGAGCAGATGGCCATCATCTACCAGTTCCAGAACTTTTTAAACTCCCTCGATTTCACCTGCCAGATAGTGGTCAGTTCAAGGAGGGTGAATATAACGGGATACATCGACAAGATAAAAGACCTGGAGAACAAACAACAGAACGAACTCCTGAAAATACAGACGGCTGAATACCGGGCCTTCATTGAAGAGATAGTCGCCAACGGATCGATCATGAGCAAGAACTTCTACGTCGTCGTCCCGTATTTCCCCATGGTGGAACTGCCCAACATACCCGGAGTGGGGAAGGAGGATAAAGCCGGGCTGACCGAGAAGAAGTTCCAGACCGGCAAATACCAGCTATGGCAAAGGATGGAATATGTGTCCCTGGGCATCAGGAGATGCGGCCTCAAAGCCGCCAATCTGGGCTCTGAAGAGCTAATCGAGCTCCTGTGGGGGTTGCACCACCCCAAACAGGCGGAACTGGGGTATTACCCCGATCTGCCCCCGGAAGTGATAATGTAAAAATATGGCTTTATTCGGAAACAAACCAAAACAAGAAAAATTCCTGGAAAAAGAGACGACCACGGCTCTGGATATCATCGCGCCCGCTTCGATCGAAGTGGGCCAGAACCACGTCCAGATGGAAGAAAAGATGGCCAAGACATACTTTGTCTTCTCGTACCCCAGATATCTCACTACCGGCTGGCTTTCTCCCATTATTAACATGGATATCCCTTTCGACATCTCTTTCTTCTTCCACCCCATTGAAACCGGGAGCATTTTGAAACAATTAAGGAAAAGCGTGACCGAAGTCCAGGCCGAAATCATGGAAAGGGAAGAGAAGGGATTGATCAGAGACCCAGCCCTTGAAACCGCCTACCAGGATTTGGAAGATTTGAGAAGCCGTCTCCAGACAGCCCAGGAAAAGATGTTCAAATTCGGGTTGTATATAACGGTATATGCCGACAGCGCCAAAGAATTGGAAACTATAGAAACGACTTTGAGATCCATCCTTGAAGCGAGATTGATATACATCAAGCCTGCCCTATACCAGCAGAAAGAAGGACTGATTTCTTCTTTCCCGTACGGAAGCGATCTTCTGCAGATACACAACACCCTGAATACCACTCCCTTGTCGAGCATCTTCCCGTTCGTCTCTTTCGACTTGAGCTCGAACGAAGGGATACTGTTCGGGATAAACAAACACAACAATTCATTGGTCCTGTTCGACCGCTTTTCAATGGAAAATGCGAACATGGTCATCTTCGCCAAATCCGGTTCCGGTAAATCATACGCGGTCAAACTCGAAATACTGAGGTCCCTCATGATGGGGGTAGAATGTATCATCCTCGACCCCGAGAACGAGTACAAGACGCTAGCTGACGCAGTCGGAGGGTCGTTCTTCAAGATTTCTTTAAGCTCCGAGAGCCATATCAATCCCTTCGATTTGCCCGAACCGAGAGAAGACGAAACTGCCGAAGACGTGCTCCGATCTAACATCATAAACCTGGTCGGATTGATGAGGATAATGCTCGGAGGCCTGTCTCCGGAAGAGGATGCTATTATGGACAGGGCTCTTTCCGAAACATATGCGGCCAAAGACATCACTCCCAATACCGACCCCAAGACCTGGGCCCAGAACGTTCCCATCATGTCGGACTTGGAATCGGTCCTGGACACCATGGATGGGGCGGAATCATTAGTTGAACGACTGAGGAAATTCACCAAAGGAACATTCGCTTCCTTCTTCAACCAGAGATCGAATATTTCCATGAATAAATCCTTGGTCGTCTTCGGAATCAGGGACATGGAAGACGAACTGAGGCCGATGGCTATGTTCATCATTATGCGTTACATCTGGAACACGACCCGGGCCGAACTAAAGAAAAGGATATTAGTCATAGATGAGGCCTGGTGGATGATGAAGACCGAAGACGGAGCTTCCTTCTTGTTCGGCATCTGCAAGAGGGCGAGGAAATACTGGCTCGGAGTCACAACCATCACCCAGGACGTGTCCGACTTTATGCGCTCCGACTATGGAAAACCAATCATCACTAACTCTTCTATCCAATTGCTGTTAAAACAGAGTCCGGCGACGATCGATTTGATCCAGCAGACATTCACCTTGACCGACCAGGAAAAATTCCTTTTGCTCGAAACCCCGGTGGGGGAGGGCATCTTCTTCGCCGGCCAGAAGCACGTGGCGATAAGGATTGTGGCTTCATATACCGAGGATCAGATAATCACCACCAGTCCCGAAGAGGTGGTAAAGATACGGGAAGCGAAAGCACTACAGCAAACTTAAAACCGGGCCTCCCCGGTTTTTTCTCATCTCTTCGGCTTGACTATCACTTTTCTCTCTTCTCCTTCTCCCGCGCTCTCGGTCATAACGTCCGCCCTGTCCGCCAGTTCCATATGGACGACCCTCCTGTCAAAGGAAGAAGTGAAGGGGAGTTCTTTCTCTCTTCCTGTCCTCGCAACCTCGTCGGCCACGCTTCTCGCCACGTCCCTCAAATAATCCTCCTTGTTTTTCTTATAATTGTCTATGTCCAAACTGAAATAAAATTCCTTACCCGTCTCTTTTTTGATGACCTTTCTCAACAACAGCTGA
>JBAZLP010000007.1:0-28799 GCA_041650235.1 Minisyncoccota bacterium | reverse complement strand
TTGTTTTGCAGTTCCTTTATCGGGCTTAATCTTTTGATTAGAACCGGGATCAAGGAGATAAGCATCAGCAGTCCGGCCATCTCGTATCCTTTGAAGGAGAAAGAGAAGATGACGCCGGTCAGGAAAGCCAATAGCGTGCCGATCGAGGCAGTCCAGATTATAGTAAAAATCAGGCAAGGAATCAAGGAGAGGGCTAATACCAGGGGAGAGATGACCAGGAGGGCCCCGATCAAGGCAGCCAATCCCCTTCCCCCTTTGAACTTGAGGAAGACGGACCAGTTGTGCCCTATCACAGCCAAAACTCCGCAGAAGACCTGGAACAGTTCGGGGAATCCGAAATATTTGGCCAGATAGACGGCGAGGAAACCCTTCCCTACGTCGAAGATGAAGGTGAATATGCCCTGCCACAATCCAACATTCTTGAAAACGTTGCTTCCGGAATTCTTTTTCCACCCGATCTCCATCAGGTTCTTGTTTGTCGTGTATTTGGTGATCAGGTATCCGAAAGGGATTGAGCCAAGGAGATAGGCCGTGATTAAAAGGAGGATTGCTTCAATCATTTAAGTACGTTTTATTTTCTATCTTTCTGATCTGGTCGAATAATCTGTCCTTGTGGGCGATAACAATCAGGATAGTCGCGAAGAGAGTGGGATAGAAAAGGTTCGGGTCGAGGAGCCAGATCCACCAGACGGCGTATATCTCCCCGATCAGCCGTCCGATTATCTGGTCTGAAACGGCTGTTTTGAAGAATTTGCCCGAGATCCGTCTTCCCATCAGGGCTTCGGCGAGGAACATGAAGCAGAGGATGGTGACGAGCCAGCCCAGGAAGGCCAGAGGGTTCAAATAGAGCAGGATTCCGAGGAAAGTGGCCGCTCCCCTTCCCCCTTTGAATTTAAGGATTATGGAGTGATTGTGTCCCAGTATCGAGAAGAAAGTGGCGAGAGTGGTCGCAAGAACGAAGTTGTCGGGGATGAGATTGTTGGCTAAGATGACCGCCAGTATTCCTTTTGAAGCGTCGAGCAGGAAAACGATGAGGAAAGATATTATCCCCCACGTTTTTCCTTTTTCATGGGAAACGATCCTTAAAGTGTTCAAAGCTCCGGTGTTCTTTGATCCGAAGGTTCTCATGTCTTTGCCCAGAAACAGCCTCACGTATATGAGGGCGAAAGGAATCGATCCGATCAAATACGCAATTACGGGGATTAAGATGTAGTTTATATTCATCGTATTATAAATTAATAACAGCCGATCTGAGTGATGGCGGATGTGCATGTGGTCATATAGCAAATACAGCAACCGTAATCTCCGCAAGGCCTGGAGCTTCCGGCACAATATTGACAAGTATATGTGGGAGGGTTATTCATAAATTCGCTCGACCCGGTTGTGCAAGGATACTGTCCTCCATCGCCATAGCAGCCGCCTGGACTACCTTGATAACAATAGGTTGGGCCTCGTTTAGCATAAGAACTGTACTGCGTCCAAGCAGGCTGTCCGCCCGATGCTGCGGGACAACTCGAAGCGTCGAACTTACATATATAAACCGGGCTTGATGTCGTTCCGACATTCGTCACTTCTCCATACCCGCTGTTGTCAGCGGTCGTGCTACACATTGAAAATGTGTGAGCGGAATAAATTAAGTTTTGGCTTCCAATAAAGCTGTCCAAATCGCTCAAGCAAGCTCCGCTTCCGATGCAAACATCCGTAGAGGCAGTTATCGTTTCGCTCGAGTGGATATTTCCAATTACATCAAGTTTTGACCCGGGCGTGCTAGTCCCTATACCTACCTTATTGTCCGATGTTACGCAAAAACCTTCGGAACATTCCATTTCCGACCAGGAGTGGCCCGTGGCCGGTTTTCCGCTGTATGCCGCATCGGCGAAGTCCGATTGGAATTCTTTTATATATTGGTATGCGGAAAAAGAGAAAGCAAAAACGGTAATGACCAAGACGAAGATTAATTTTTTGTTCATAAAATAATCATCATTTTTTTTATTACCGCCATTATACCACTTTAGTTCTCAAGAGAGCAACAGATGAGGGTTCCCGGACCGACATGGCAGCCGATAACCGGGCTGGTGACGCTCACAAAATCAATCCTTATCTGCGGATATTTTTCTTCAATCAGGTTCCTTAATCTCTGGGCCTGCTCCAGGCTGTCGGCGTGTGATATTCCGACCCGGCATTTTTTGCCTTCGCTCAGCGGTTTTTTGACTACATCTTCAAGCTGTTTGAAGAGAGCATTAGCGGTGTCTTGGGCCTGCATCTTCAGGTTGGCCGGTTTGATCACGCCATCTTTCATCGAAAGGATCGGCCGCATCCCTATTTTCTGCATCTGGGACAAGATTACAGACATGGCATGGCTGATTCTTCCCCCGGCTTCCAGCCATTTGGGGCTTTCGAGCATTCCGAAGAGGAAGGTTCTCGGAAGGAGTGATTCTATCGTTTCGAATATTTCCTGTCCGCTTTTTCCGTCCTCTCCCATTTCCGCCGCCTTTATGGCCAGGAGGCTCTCGCTTGCATCGGCATTAAACGAGTCGATTATGAAGATGCGTTTCTGTTTTTCTTCATCGAACATCTTCTTGGCCTGGATGGCCGAGTTATATGTTCCCGATATTCCCGAAGATATGGTGATGCAGAAGATGTTTTCGCTCGTCTCAAGGGCTTCGTCAAAGGCTTTTTTAAATATGCCCATAGAGGGCTGGGATGTTTTCGGAGTCGTCTTTATCCCCCTCTTTTCAGCCTCCCTCATCTTTTCGAAGACGTTATTGCCGGGAAGGTTTTCTCCATCCGGCCAGTCTATTTTGAATGGGGCGACGACGAATCCGAACTTTTCGACCAATTCCTTGCTGATTGAAGCGCTTTCTCCCAAAACCACTGTTATTTTTTTCATGGATTTATAATTATATTATTGATTCCAAGAAAGTACTATGGTATCCGGTCCGATATGCCCTCCTACCGGAAAGCAGACGAGATTGACGAAGGCGATTTCGGTGTTTTTCAGGGTCAGGATCATTTCTTTCAGCTTGTTCGCTTCTTCAATGCTGTCGGCGTGCGTGATGGCGACAACCACCTTCTTCCCCGCCTCCCTTGCGTTTTTCGTCGCTTTTTCGAACTCTTCGAACAGGGCCGAAGAGATGTCTTTGAGGTTCCTTTTTATCCCGACGAAGGTCAGTTTTCCGTCCCTCAGTCCGAGTACCGGCCTGACATTTATCTTTTCCGCCTGTCCCATCAGGACGGGAACGAATTTGGGAATCCTTCCGCTGGCCTCGAGCCATTTGGGGCTTTTATACATCCCGATCAGCTTTATATTCGGCAACTCCTTTCTTAATTTTTCCGCCACCTCATCAAGTTTTAATTTTTGTTTGATCAGCGCAATGGCTTTCAATACTACCAATCCTTCGCTTCCGCTCCCGTTCATGGAGTCGAAGATGTGGACCTTGTTTTCGAATTCGGCTCCGAGGAATTTCTTGGCTTGCAGTGCCGAATTGTATGCTCCCGAAACCTTGGAAGAAAGCGTGACGCACAAGATGTTCTCGGCTTCTTTAAGTTTTTCTTTGAAGACGACGAAAAAGTCGTTTATCGACGGCTGGGAGGTCTTGATAAGGTTTTTTATCCCTCTCTTTTCTCCTTCCCTTACTTTCTGGTAAACATTTCCGGGAATGTCTGCCAATTCCTGGAAATCCAGCTTGAATTTGACGATGCCGATTTTGTTTTCTTTTATCGTTTCTTCGGGCAGGTCGGCTGTTTCGTCGGCCACTATTCCTATTTCTTCTTTTGTTGTTTCCATATGTTATTTTATTATCCAGCCCACGAGCAAGCTCTGCGGGCAGGCGTTTATACTGGTTACGGGATCAGTCACGTTGATGAAAGAAATGTCCGTCTTCTTTATCGTTTTAAGCTTTTTCTTCAGTTCTTCCGCTTGTTCCAAATTGTCCCCGTGGCAGATGACAACCCTTATCCTCTTCCCTTCCCTGATGTCTTTCCTGGAATCTTTTTCAATCTTGTTGAAAAGGGCTCCGGCGAAATCGCTGGTCTTGATCGTCTCTACGGCGACTATCTTTCCGTGCTTCATCTCCCCGACAGCATATCTAGTTTCGGGCCTTTTGGAGAACCAGAAGGGCTTGCTTTTTTCCTTGTTCCACCAGTCCGATTTTTCGACGATACAGTACAGGTTGGTCCTCAAAACCAGACTGGGGACCTTTTTCATTATTTCCCTTATCTTCCTCTGTTCGGTCGCCATTTCCAGACACTCGAGGGCGAGGAGGGATTGTCCGGCCGAAAGATTGTTGGAATCGATGACGAAGACGTGTTCCTTTTCTATATAGTTCAGGGCCTCCCTTCCCTTGACGGCCGCTTCATAGTTCTTGGAAAGCTTGGACGATGAGACGATGCACAATACGTCGTCGAATTTTTCCAGTTGTTTTTTGAACGCTTCGGTGAAGAATTCGGGGGCGATCGGCTCTATCTTCGGCTGGGAAACCACCCCCTGTTTCTTGGCTTCCTTTATCCTCTGGCAGATGTTTTCTCCGACGATGCTTTCCCCTTCCGGCCAGCTTATCCTCAAAGGTATCACCTCTATCCCGTAGTGCGAGACGATCTTTCCCGAAAGCCCTGCTCTTTCGTCGACGACCACTCCGATCGAGACGTTCTCGACCGATTTTTCTCCGGTCACCTCTTTGGCCATGTCTTCAATCCTCAGGTTTTCGATGGTCCCCATCTTCTTGATGATGTCCCTCACTTCATACGGATCGTCGGTGTGGATGTGAATCTTCGTCCTCTCCCCCACCTGGATCACATCGAGGCAGTTTCCTAGGTGGTGCAACTTTTCTTTTATCTGTTTTTCCGAGTAGTCCCCGTCTTCGAGTAGGGCGACGACTTCGTATCTGTTCGAGAGTATCTGGACGAATCTTTTTGGCCTGGCTGTTTCGCTTTCATATGCCTTGATGTTGAACGGTTCGGCCTGTTCTTTGAGTGTATCGAGGAAGGTCTCGAGGATCATTAGGAATCCGAGGCCTCCGGCATCGACCACCCCCGCTTTTTTCAAAACCTCCATTTTTTCCGGTGTTTCGAGTAATGCGGCATTGGCTTTCTCAAGAGCGTGATAGAAGGACTTGACGATATCTTTTTCTTCCTTGTTTTCCTTTATCCCCTTGGCGAAAGCGTCGATGATGTCGAGCATCGTGCCTTCTTTGGGATTCTGGATCGAGTCCTTCGCCCTTTCGAATCCTTTACTAAAGGCCTCGCCTAATTTCTCTATCCCCACCGTTTCTTCCTTGGCTATCGTCGGGAAGAATCCGGCTAAAAATCCGGTATATATGATGCCCGTGTTGCCCTGGGCGAAGGTCAAAGCTCCGTTCAAAGCGTCATCGCTCAGTTCTTCCATCGATTTGTATTCCTTGTTTTCGACCGCTTCCCTCACTCCTTTCAGGGTGGCGGCAAGGTTGCTCCCCGTGTCCTGGTCCGGAACCGGAAAAACATTGATTTTGTTTATCTGCTCTTTGTCCCTTTCTATCCTTTCGTGCGAGAAAAGCAGCATTTTCTGGAGTTCTTTTTGGGATATTTGTTCCATAATAAAAAAGTCTACCTGTTTTTGTAGCTTATTTCACCCGGTTTTCCATGTCTTCCAATATCTTCTTGGCCATGTCTTTTCCGCCCAGTCCGAAAGCGATGCCCAGAGAAATGACGATCAGGGCTACTACGCCGATGAATATGGTCAAAACCAGCGTTTGGACTATCTGCAGCTGGTACAATATGGCCAGTATCGCCAGTATCCAGGCGCCCGACGAGACGATATCTCCCAGGAAGTTGGAATAAACGATTTTTTCCTTGTCCAGGTTGCCGACGATTATCTTTTTGCCGAAATCGGCTATGAAGACCGTAATGATGAAGATGACTATCGAGACGAAGATGTTGGGATAGTATCCAACCACCTCCCCTACTAGTTTGCTTACCGTTCCCAGCTTCAAAACATCGAGGGAGATGATCAGAAAGAGCAGGAAGAAGTATACTTCGACGATGATTCCGAAGAACTTGGGAATATTCATTCTGGCGTCAAAGCGGTCAAAAAAGCTTTCCCAGCCCAGAGCCTTGAGCATCTGATTGACTCTCAGTTTGTTCAAGAAATTAACGACCATATCCTTTATCTTTCCGGCAATGATCCATCCGAAGAAAAGAATGACTATTGCCCAAAGCAGGTCGGGCAGACGTGTTAATGATTCTTGGTAGAATAAATCTAAAAAGTTTGGCATATTTTTATTTTTTAAGCATTTTTAATATTATATTACCACTTGGCTTTGTGCAACCCTAATTTATACCCAATCCAATTGCAGAAAATATGTATGAAAAATGTCAATAAAAAGAGGCAGATCCAGAAATTTAAAGACAAGTGCAATAGCGGCTGGAGGAAGAAGAACGAGCCGATGACGTAGTTGGTCTGATCGAAAGGGATGAAAGCCACGCCCGGCCTCAGCCTCAATCTCCTTTTTATGAATGCGAAACCCACGTCCCCTACTATTATACCTATGGACATCAGTATCCCGAAGAGCCAGCCGTTTATATTTCCCGCATCAAATCCTATCGTTTTATACAATCCGAGATTGTAATAACCGTCAAAAAAGATCAATAATCTGGCCAGTAAGGTGCAGATTATGAATTCACAGGCCGCTCCCCTCCAGGTTTTGTGGCTTCCGAAAACAGGCATCCCTCCGATAGTCCTCCCTCCGTCAATTGGCTTGTTCAAGCCGTTAAGGATGTTAAAAGTGTTGGCCAGAGGAGGAAAAGCATTGGCGACAAATGCCGGAATAAAGAAATATATGGTCGCTAGTATATATAGGTAGTTAATCACAAAAATGATTGAATAATTTATTCATTGAATTTATTATATATTAAAAGTTGATCAAGGGCAATCCATTCTTTTGAGTGTTTTAGATATAAGAATATAAAATATTTAATATGTCAAGTAAGCATGTGTTTTAGATATTTTGGAATTGGAAGATGTCGGACTTCCCTATTCCAAACACGCTCAAACAAAAAGCAAAATCGAATGATTTTGCCCTTTTGAGTTGATAATGGTCGGGATGCCGGGATTTGAACCCGGATTACAGACTCCCGAAGCCTGCATAATGCCATTATATTACATCCCGATGTGTTGTTTTTGCGTGAAACGTCTGGCTGGAATGTTTCACGTGAAACATTTTGGCGAACTTTTTCTTTCTGGACATTCTGGACACGGTTCTGGACAAACTGTGGACATTCTGGACAAATTGGGGATAATTCTGGACACGGTTCTGGACAAACTGTGGACCTGATAAGAATCGGACTTATATCACTGCCGTGTGAAGGCAGCGTTCTACCATTGAACTACAGGTCCGGGAATGTTTCACGTGAAACATTCAGTGCTTTAAGTAGTCCTTAATTGTTTTATCATAGCCAATTGCCAGTTTCATTTTTAATGCTTTTCTCGGTTCAACCCATATATATTCGCTTAATTCTTTCTTGTCTAGTTTAATCTTATCATTTTTTGTTTTAAACAAGACGTCGAAATAAATAAGATGAGCCGGCCTGTGGAATTCTTTGGAGTTTATTACTTCCCCGAATGATACTATCCCACATGATTTAAGATTTTTCAACCCCACCTCTTCTTCAGCTTCCCTTCTTATAGCTTCTTCAATGGTTTCGCCTAATTCAATATGCCCTCCGGGCATGACCCACCTATCACCCCATTTCGGTGATTTTACCAGTAATATCTCTTTTTTGCTGTTTTCGATGATTGCTCCACCGACAACTTCTATTTGTTTAACCATATGGATAATTGATAAACTGTGGACCCGACGGGAATCGAACTCGTGTTTCCGCAATGCGAATGCGGCGTTCTACCGCTGAACTACGGGCCCGGGAATGTTTCACGTGAAACATTTGGAGGCGCGTTTCACGTGAAACACTATGTTACCCAGTACTTTTCCTTAGACATTTGGTCTTCTTTGGTAATAACCTTGTTCCTTTTTTCCTTGGCTTTTTCGGCTAAATCCTTCAATTCTGCCTCATTAAGCTCCCCAAGCTCTGATAATCTTTTCTTTAGATAGGCCTTAGTGTTGTTTTTAGGATCCTTTAATACGTCTTCAAACAATACGTCTAGTATCATCCCTACCTTGGGTCCGGGCTTGATATCCAATGTTTTCATCACTTCTTCCCCATTAATTTTGAGCATTTTGACCGAAATGGGGTCTTTGGACACCTTTTCGATCATATATTTGAAATGCCTCAGCTTGTATGGTTCGGCTTTCGGGCATCCGGATCCAATCCTGTCAGCCATCCTTAATTGCAAAAGATCTTCCATGTTCTCTATTCCCACGTTCCTGACCAGGCGCCTGACCGATGATTCGCCCACTTCGTCGACATTATAGTAGAAAAGGTGGTATCTGACCAGATTGACTATGCTATCAACGTCTTTTTTGGAGAACCTTAACCGGTTAAGTATCTTTTCGGCCATTTGAGCCCCCACCATTTCGTGGTTATAGAAGGTGGCGTCCGTACCCTGACCTCTTTTAGTCCTCGGTTTGCCTATATCATGCAACAGGGCAGCCATGCGAACATTAAACTTATACCCCTTTTTGCTGGCATAATCAAGGCACTCCAGGTTGTGCTTATAGCAATCATATATATGATGCTTGTTTTGGCCAACTTCATATCCTTCTTCCAATTCTGGAATGATATAAGTTAATAGCCCTTTGTTCCTTAATGATTCGATTCCCTGGGCCGCATTTTTGCTATTAATGATCTTTTCGAGCTCGTCCCTTATCCTTTCCTGGGATATTTTAGTCAATAATAGGGCATTATCCCGGATTGCTTGCTTGGTTTTCTCTTCGATCGTCCAATCTTCGCCCAAAGTCGTTTTCAGCCGGACAGCCCTCATCATCCTCAAGGCATCTTCCTTAAATCTTTCGTTCGGATCACCGACAGCTCTGATTATGTGGTTTTCCAGGTCTTTCTGTCCGTCGAAAAGATCGATTATGCCTTTTTTGAGCGATATGGCGATGGAGTTTACCGTGAAATCGCGCCTTTTCAGGTCTTCTTCGATGGTTTCGGACCAGGTAACCTTGTCCGGATGGCGGCTGTCGGTATATGTGGCTTCGTTCCTGTATGTCGTTATCTCGATAACCTCATATTCTTCCTTTTTCAAAGGGAAGGCCACTCCGACCGTCCCGAAGTCGTTCTCATAGAAGGTCTTTATCTTCAGCTTTTCAAATATCTCCTGCGTCTGCTCCGGTCTGGCGTTGGTGGCCACATCCCAGTCGGCAGGGGAGACGCCCCTCAGGAAATCTCTGGTGCAGCCCCCGACGATATACGCCTCAAATCCGCTTTTTTCCAAAGCGTCGATGCAGAACAAGACGTTTCCGGGAATTGATTTCAAATCAATTTTCATGAGTATATGATATATCAAATTCCCGTACTTGACAACTGTTCTTTTTTTGATAAAATAGAAACAAGAATAGAGTAGATTTTTGATTGGTCGGACGGGTCCGGCCTTTTTAATAACATATTATAATTAATAAATATATGGCATTCCTTGATCATATGTACAGCGGAAGGATCGGCAGGCTTAATTTTATCTTAGGCACAATCTTTTTCATGATTCTACTTTCGGTCGGGTTGTTTTTATCGATGATAATTGGAGCAGTATTTAACATTACCGGCACAGCCTTTTTGGTCGTATTGTCTGCTTTATCTTTAATATATTTTATTATCTTCGTATATCCTTTGTGGGCGAGGAGGTTGCACGATTTGGGCAAGAGCGGATGGATTATGCTGCCGTATTTTCTGGCGATTTCGTTGTCTAAAATTGATAATGAATGGATAAAGCTGGCCTGTTTTCTCGTCGCTTTATGTTATTTGCCGACAATAGTTCAAATGTTGTTCTTCGGGGGCCAGTCGGGTGCGAATAATTTCGGGGAAGAACCCTCGAGAACCACAGGATTTTTCAAGCAGATATTCAACGTTTCTGATCCGATAATAGATAATCAATCATTAATAAAATAAAAAACAATATGGATTTTCAATCATTTTTGTCAGCCATAACCCAGATCTCCGATGAAAAGGGATTATCTCCGGAAAGGGTTCTCGAAACGGTCGAGCACGCCCTGGCTTCGGCATACAAGAAAGAATACGGCAAGAAGGGCCAGGTGGTGAAGGCTAAGATCAATGCTAAGACCGGAAAGGTTGATTTCTGGAGGGTGAGGACGGTTGTCGACGACACCATGGTATATATTCCCGAGAGGAATGAAGAAGCCGAAGAGGGGGAGGAGAAAGAAGAGGAATTCAATATAAAGATCAAGGAAAGCTACCGACCGACCGAAGCCGAGTTGAACGTCGAAGAGACGGAAAAGGAGGGAGAAATGAGCGAAAGGAGGGTCAGGTACAACCCCGAAAAGCATATATTAATAGAAGAAGCTATCGAAGAAGATACCAAATTGAAAGCGGGAGACGAGCTGGTCATCCCGTTGGAAAGCAGGGATGATTTCGGCAGGATCGCCGCCCAGACCGCCAAACAGGTAGTTTTGCAGAAGATAAGGGAGGCGGAAAAGGAAACGGTTCTGGCTGAATACAAGTCGAAAGAAGGGGAGATAGTGTCCGGAATCGTCCAGAGGATCGAAGGAGTGAATGCCTACTTCGATATCGGCAAATCATTGGGAATATTGCCTAAGGAAGAGCAGATCAGGGGCGAGTTTTATAAGGAAGGCCAAAGGCTTAAGCTGTACGTGTTGAGGGTTGATACCACCCCCAAAGGACCGATCATTCTATTGTCCCGAAGCTATCCCAAGTTGATTTCCAAGTTGTTCGAATTGGAGGTTCCGGAAATATCCGGCAACCAGGTGGAAATAAAGGCGATTGCCAGAGAGGCTGGCTCAAGGACCAAGATAGCCGTCGAATCGTCGGCTGACGGAGTCGATCCGATCGGCGCCATGGTGGGGCAGAGAGGAGTGAGGGTTGCCGCGGTCATGTCGGAATTGGGAGGTGAAAAGATAGACATAATCGAATACGATCCCGAACCATCCAAGTTCATCGCGAACGCTTTGTCTCCGGCCAAAATAATCGATGTTATCGCCAAGGAAAGGAACACGGCCGTTGTCGTTGTTCCCAAGGATCAGCTGTCTTTGGCCATAGGCAAGGACGGGCAGAATGTCCGCTTGGCGGCCAAGCTGACCGGATGGAAGATAGACGTAAAGTCCGAAGACCAGGTGAACGAAGTCAATAAGGAGGAAGAAGAGCTCCACATCGACGAAGAAGAAACAACTGAGGAATAAGATATGAAATACGAAATAAAAGAATTATCCCAAACCAAAAGAAAGGCCGAGGTCGAGGTTGCTGCCGGGGACTTCGACAACTACTACGCCCAGGCCCTTTCGGAGATAAGCAAGGAGGTGGAATTGCCCGGTTTTCGCAAAGGAAAAGCTCCGGAAAAGATGGTTGAAGAAAAGTTGAATCAGGCGACCGTCTTGTCCGAAGCGGCCGAAGCGGCGATAAGGGACAACTGGATGAAGATCTTGAAGGAGACCAAGGCCGAAGCGGTATCTTCTCCCAAGGTGGAGATAGTGAAGATCGCCAAGGGAAATCCCTTCGTCTTTACCGCCGAGTTCGAGGTTTTGCCGGAGATAAAGCTGCCCGATTTGGAATCTGTTTCTAAAGGAATAAAAAGGGAAGAGGTCAAGGTTGAAGATAAGGAAGTCGAAGATACTCTGGAGTGGCTGAGGCAGTCGAGAGCCAAGTTCTCGAATAAGGAAACCGCTGCGGAAAAAGACGACCTCGTTGAATTCGTTTTCAGGTGTACGACCATAGAGAACGATCCGGACAAGAAAGACAGGATTGTTTTGGGCAAAGGCCACTACCTCAAAGGCATGGAAGATGCTTTGGCCGGGATGAAGAGGGGAGAAGAGAAGGATTTCGAAACAGAAACCACGGACAAGAAAAAGGAAACCATCCATGTCAAAGTAGAGTCGGTAAGCAAGATGGAGTTGCCGGAGATAAACGACGAATGGGTTAAGACCCTGGGCAGTTTTTCCAAAGTTGACGACCTGAAAGAGGACGTCAGGAAGGGGATAAGACAGGAAAAAGAAGTTGCCGAAAAGCAGAAACAGAGGGAGCAAGCTATACAAAAAATACTGGAAAAAGTCAAGTTCGAAGTCCCTTCGGTTTTAGTTGAAAGAGAGGTCGGATACATGATCGATAACGTCAAATCGAGGGTCGCGTCGGAATTGAACATGCCCTTCGAAGAATACCTGAGTCAGATCAAAAAAACCGAAGACGAGGTTAGGAAGGAGTTCGGGAAAATCGCCGAAGACAAGGTAAAAGGGTTCCTCGTCTTGCATCAGATAGAGAAAGATGAGAAAATAGAGGTGTCAGACAAAGAGATAGACGACAAGATAGAAGAGATGATCAATTCGTACCCGGACAAAGAGAGCGCGAGGAAGAATATCGACAGGGACCACCTGAAGATGCACATAGAAGACGAAATGAAAAGGGAGAAGATATTCAAATTGTTAGGATGCTAAATATATAAAGGTATGTTGATTCCAACCGTAATAGAAAAAACCCAGGCAGGAGAGAGGGCATATGATATTTATTCAAGGCTCCTCAAGGACAGGATAATTTTCCTATCCGGAGTCATCGATGACCACGTGGCGAACGCAATCATCGCTCAGATGCTTTTTCTGGCCTCCAAAGATCCGAAGAAAGACATCCAGCTGTACATAAACAGCCCGGGAGGTTCGGTCACGGCCGGCCTTGCCATATACGACACGATGCAATACATCAAGCCCGATGTTTCAACGGTATCGATAGGCATGTCCGCTTCAATGGGAGCGATGCTCCTTGCCGCCGGAGCGAAGGGGAAGAGGTACGCCCTGCCCAATTCGGAGATATTGCTCCATCAGGTAATGGGAGGAGCCAGGGGGCAGGCCTCGGAAATAGAGATAACGGCCAAGCAGATTTTGAGGATAAAAGAAGCGACCAATAAGATATTGTCCAAGCACACCGGACAGCCCTTGGCGAAGATAGCCAAAGACACCGACCGCGACTTCTATCTTTCAGCCGAAGAGGCTAAAGAGTACGGAGTGGTGGATGAAGTGATCTATCCCAAAAGGAAATAAAAAAAGGAACGGGCGGAAGCCCGTTTTTGGTTCGGAAAAACATTGACAGTGCAAATTAAAATTGAGATAATCAAATCAACAAACTTCATTTTATGCCTTCGATTATCAGGAACAAAAAATTCATCATATCTTTTTTTGCAATTCTGTTTTTGATTATCGGAGTTTTTTGTTATCACAGTTTCAAATCCAACAGCCAGGATGCTTCGGCGGCAGGGGAGGGATGGCTTTCCGGCTATTCGAGAAGGAAAGCGGTCACAATTACCAATTCGAATACTGGAACTGCGGGAACAATCAATGGCAATCCGGTTCTCGGAGCGACTGGCAAATTCGGAACAGCTTTGAATTTCGACGGTTCAGGAGACTATGTCTCCGTCGTCGATTCTGGGGTAGGCGTCGGTACGGGCGATTTCACCTATGATTTTTGGGTTAAATTCAATGCCGTTTCCGGCTATCCGAATTTCATAAACAGTAACGGAGGGTACAATCCATTGATCCGTTTGCATGCCGCTGAGCATGAATTGGCGGTATATATGGACGATACTGCCAGCACTTCTCATATATTTCCTTGGACGCCGACAACGGGAGTATGGTATCACGTCGCCGTTGTTAGAAATTCCGGTAGTTTGAGCGCCTATGTCAATGGCACTCAGATAGGAACGAGTCAGTCCAGTACGGAAAGCGTTCCCCAGAGAGGAGTGTATATAGGGAAGCAGTATAATGCAGATTATTGTCTTAACGGTTTGATGGACGAGGTGAGGATTTCCAATATCGCCCGCTGGACCTCTAATTTCACCCCTCCAACCGCAGCATATGCGAATGATCAATACACCAAGCTTCTCCTCCATCTCAATGAAACAAGCGGAACAACCGTATACAGCGATCCTACTCTAACCGACCATCAGGTCAAATTGACCGTTCCGTATGATTCCGACATGCAGGCCGATTTCGACGATTTAAGGTTCACCTCTTCAGACGGATCAACATCCCTCAACTACTGGCTCGAATCAAAAACAGATTCTTCCACGGCCACCGTCTGGGTCAAGGTTCCTTCTCTCTCTTCCGGTTCTAACACCATATACATGTACTACGGGAATGCTTCGGCAACTTCGGGGTCGAACGGGACGAATACGTTCAGGTATTATAGTGATTTTTCAGATACTTCTAATTGGGATTTAAAATCAGGAGCTTCAATTAGCGACAATACTTTGACTGTTAATGTAGCCAATCCCGGCTTCAGCTACCCTAATGCGACTTACGCCAATACCTTAGCTGTACCTTATGTCTTATATTATTATGAAAAAATAGCGGGCATAGACCCTTACGGGGCTCATTATCGCTGCGCCGATATTATTGGTAATTCTACTTTGACGGGTACGAACAGCATTGAATCGGTAGCAATGGTTAGCCAAAATGCAAATAGGTTATACAGTGACTATTCAACGGTATATACTGCTCTTGGCAGTTCTAGCTGGGATTCAAACTGGTATTGGTTTGAGCATAAAGTTTTTGCTACAGGAGATAAGGTTACCTATAAAGGAATAACCAGCAGTTCGGCCGTTCATACTCATGCAAGCGGTAAATATGTTGGCCTGGGTGTTGCTCATAGTTATTGTCAATATCAAAACTTTATCATACGAGAATATGCGGCAATAGAACCGACAGCATCTTTCGGTTCGGAGGAAATTGATTTTACAGACGGCAGTTGTATTTCCAGCGCCTCGGTGAATTGTTCTCAGAGTGTAGACGGTTCATACATCATCAATACATATACTCTTTCCGGCTCTTCGACTGGAACAGCTACATGGACAGTTCCCGCAGGAGTTTCTTCGGCTGAATATCTTGTTGTTGCCGGAGGCGGAGGAGGAGGTGCTGCCGGAGGCGGCGGCGGAGGCGGCGGCGGACTGAAAACAGGAAATACTTCTGTGTCTTCAGGTAATTCTATAAGCATAACCGTTGGAGCCGGCGGAATTGGCCAATACAACGATCGAGGAACGTCTGGGGCAGGATCCGTTTTGACTGGCCCCCTCGGAACCATTGCCTCTGTTGATGGCGGCGGAGGCGGTGCTTCAGGGTACACCATTACTGGTTTACCTGGCGGTTCTGGAGGCGGAGGATCAGCTTATAGCGGAACACCTGGAAGTGGTATTTCCGGGCAGGGCAATTCTGGCGGAGCCGGAGCGCCAAATCCTAGCCTTTATGGTGGCGGAGGAGGCGGAGCTGGTGGCTTGGGTCAAATAGGGACAAGCTCTCAGGGTGGCAGCGGAGGTTTAGGCCTCGTCCCATCTATAACTCCTTCTATTTATTATGCCGGCGGAGGAGGCGGATTTTTAAGTGGCAGCGCTAGCGGAGGAGGAGGTAGTGGAGCGAGTAGTTCTCCTCAAAACGGTAATAATGGAACAAATGGATTGGGTGGTGGAGGCGGCGGCGGATCAGGTGCCGCTTATGGTGGTGCCGGAGGTTCGGGAGTCGTTGTGATAAGATATATCGACCCTAATGCCGGAGATTGCGTCTCTACTTCTTCGGTCACCTGTACTCAGACCACAAACGGTTCATATATCATCAATACATATACTCTTTCCGGTTCTTCGACCGGAAGCACAGCTTGGATTCCTCCCACGGGGGTGTCTTCGGCTGAATACCTTGTTGTCGGAGGAGGGGGTAGCGGCGGAGGTTCGGACACAACAACAAATTCTCCCGGGGGCGGAGGAGGAGCAGGAGGTTTCAGAACGGGAACCATGGCCGTTTCTTCATCTTCTCAAATGAGTGTTTCTGTCGGTGCGGGAGGAGCGGCTGTCAATTCCGGCAGTGGTGGCAATTATGGAAATAGCGGCGACAATTCATCTTTCGGATTATCTTCGGGAGGATCAGAAGGTACGACCCTCATTACTTCTAATGGCGGCGGAGGAGGCGGAAAAGCAGCTCTTTCAGGATTGTCCGGAGGATCGGGAGGAGGAGCTCCGGGAAAAACAATAACCGGAGGATCGGCGATAGCGACCTCGCCCGTGCAAGGGTATAAAGGAGGAGATACGACTTGGGGAGGATATCAAGCATCTTCCGGAGGAGGAGGCGCTGGAGGAGCAGGAGGGAATGGGGTCGGTGGAGCCAATGCTTCTGTCGGAAGGCCGGGAGATGGAGGGGCCGGCTCGACATCTTCGATAACAGGAAGCTCTTTGCCCTATGCTGCCGGTGGCGGTGGTGGAAGCGAGGGCACAGATGTTTCTCAAGGGCTGGGCGGTTCTGCCGGAGGAACCAGGATCGGTGGCAACGGAGGAGTCAATTATGGTTCAACCAGGGTAGCTACAGCCGGAGCCGCAAATACCGGTTCTGGCGGCGGAGGCGCAGTCGGGGCAGTCGGAGTGTATAGCGGTGCCGGAGGTTCCGGAGTCGTTGTGATAAGATATATCGATCCTAATGCCGGAGATTGTATCTCTACATCTTCGGTTCTTTGCAGCCAGACCACTGATGGAGATTATATCATAAACACATACACTCTTTCCGGTTCTTCGACCGGATCAACGACCTGGACTCCTCCGACAGGAGTATCTTCGGCTGAATATCTTGTTGTTGCAGGAGGAGGTTCCGGTGGATCATGGATTGGCGGTGGCGGCGGAGCCGGTGGAGTAAGGACCGGAACGGCATCTTCTTTGTCCGGCAATATTACGATCACTGTCGGAGCCGGCGGAGCGTCTGTCACCAACACGCGTGGGAATAACGGAAGTAATTCTTTATTTGGATCAATTTCCGCTACTGGTGGAGGCGGCGGTGGGACTAATGCAGAAGAGGCTTTAAAGAACGGATCAAACGGTGGATCGGGTGGCGGCGGAGGATATTATAACGCTGCCGGAACGGGTGGTGCTGGGAATGCCGGGGGATATAGTCCTGTAGAAGGATATGCCGGCGGTGAAGGATATAAAACAGGGGCATATTATAGCGGAGGCGGTGGCGGTGCCGGTGGTCCTGGGCAATCTGGAAGTACTCTTACCTGTAATGGCGGTGCCGGAGTTTCTTCTTTAATCTATGGCACCTCTATTGATTATGGCGGCGGTGGCGGCGGATGTTTTGATAGCGGAGGAGGAGCGGGAGGAACTGGCGGTGGAGGATCGGGAGGCATATCTTCTGCGACAGCTGGGACTAATGGTCGTGGCGGCGGCGGAGGAGGCGTTAGGACTAATGGTTACGCATCAGGAGCCGGAGGATCCGGAATAGTTGTAATCAAGTATTCTTTGGCTGCACCTCCGACAGTCACCAACCTGTATGTTCCTTCGGAAAATTAATATATGGAGAATGCAAGAAAGAAAATATTAATATCGGTATCAATTATAGCAGGAATTATTGTATTGGCCTCGAGTGTTTTCCTGTACGCGAATCAAAAGCAAATCGATGTCAGCGCGGCGGGGGAGGGCTGGCTTTCCGGTTATTCGAAAAGGAAAGCGGTTACAGTTACCAATTCCAACACAATCCTTTCCGGAACGGTCAACGGCAATCCGACTCTCGGAGTGGCGGGGAAATTCGGAACAGCGATGAGTTTTGATGGGAACGGCGACTATGCTACTTTTGCCGATTCGAGTGATTGGGATCTCGGATCGAATTTTACAATCGATCTTTGGATGAAGGTTTCTAGCACTTCCTCGAATACTATTTATTCTATTATCGAACAGGGTGAAGGATCTAAGTATTGGGAATTAGAATTAGATACCAGGACGAGCATCCATAGGGGATTGTGGTTTGCCTATAGAGACGGGACTGGCAACTATTTTGATATTTATGAAGGGAGTTATTCTGGCTGGACCGCTGGACAGTGGTATCATGTGGCCGTGGTCAGAAGCGGTTCGTCTTGGAAGCTTTTCAGGGATGGGACAGAAATAACCGCAACGATAGACACAAATATAACCAATAATCCCACCTTTGCCACCATTACTGGTACGTTGAATATCGGAGCAGAATACTACGTCAGCAACTATTATTCTTACATGAATGGCAGCATAGATGAATTGAGGTTGTCTAACGGCATCGCCCGCTGGACCTCTAACTTCACTCCTCCAACAGCGGCATATTCCAATGATCAGTACACTAAGCTTCTTCTTCATTTGAACGAAACTTCGGGAACTACCGTATACAGCGATTCCACTCTAACCGACTACCAGGTCAAACTGACCGTTCCGTATGACTCTGACATGCAGGCCGATTTCGACGATTTAAGGTTCACCTCTTCAGACGGAACAACATCTCTCAGCTACTGGCTCGAATCAAAAACAGACTCTTCCACAGCCACCGTTTGGGTCAAGGTTCCTTCTCTCTCTTCCGGTTCTAACACCATATATATGTACTACGGGAATGCTTCGGCAGTTACTACTTCTAGTGGGGACAACACCTTTATATTTTTTGATGATTTTACCGGAACAACTATTAACACTAGCAAGTGGGTTAAAACTGATTCGGGGGGATATATTACCCAGAACAACGTTTTAACAATCAGTAACGGTACTGGATCTTGGGGTACGACAGAAATGCACACCAATGCTAATTTCAATCGCGCAGATGGTTTAATAGTCCAGGGTAAGTATAAGTCAACCATGGTGACGGGAGCTACATATAAAGATACGACCATGCTATGGGTTAGAGATACGGGAACAGGAGTTAGCTATACCGATTACATCTATGCCTTATATCCAGCATCATCCGGCACCCCATCTTTTGGTATGTACGAAGACGGAACTTCGAGAGGTACGGCTGCGGGAACCTTTACAGCCGGAACTCAATATATTTTTAGACAAATAATAAATACGGGAACAGGAGCGACGACGCAAATGAGCACTGATGGGGGATCGACATGGACAACGAATTATACTTCAACTTATTCAAGCGAAGCTTCTTTCAAGGTGGGCTTTGCCCATTATCAAGGTGGAGATGTTATTATTGATGATATAATTGTTCGTAAGTATGCTTCTGCCGAGCCGACATCATCTTTCGGTTCCGAAGAAGTTGATTTTACGGACGGTAGTTGTATCTCCAGCGCTTCAGTGAATTGTTTTCAGAGCATAGATGGTCTATATACTATCAATACATACACCCTTTCCGGATCAGCAACCGGGTCAACGACTTGGACTCCTCCTGCGGGTGTGTCTTCGGCTCAGTACCTTGTTGTTGGAGGCGGTGGCGGCGGAGGCGGTGGTGGCGGCGGCGGTGCTGGCGGTGGAGGAGCGGGAGGCGTGCTTACTGGTTCATATTCAGTTACATCATCAAATTCTTATAATGTTTCTGTCGGAGCAGGAGGCTCCGGCGGAGTTGGCAGCGTAGTATCCCCGTTCGCTTTTCCCGGTAACGACGGAAGCAGTTCGTCCTTCGGGACGGGAACCGTCTATACTGCAATCGGAGGAGGAGGAGGCGGAGCAAGGCAAAGTTCTGCCGGGCGCAACGGAGGTTCCGGCGGAGGCGCAGGCGGAGCTTATTCTGCGAGCGGAGGGACTGCGACTTCCGGGCAGGGTAATAACGGAGGTTCGAATACGGGAGACGCGACGTATACCGGAGGCGGCGGAGGAGGAAAGGGTAGTGCCGGAGTTGCCGCGTCCGGATCAGTGTGCGGAAACGGTGGTTCTGGATATGATGCATCAGCATTCTCTCTTGGTGTAATTGCTGGAGGCGGCGGAGGAGGAGCAAAGACCGGAACTGCCGGAACAGGATACGGAGGAGGGGGCAACGGATCGATCGGAGGTGCGACTCCTGGAAACGGTGCCTCTAATACGGGTGCCGGAGGCGGCGGAGGTTCGGGAAACGGTACCGATACGGCGGCATCTAATGGAGGTTCCGGAGGTTCAGGGATAGTTGTCATTAAGTATGTTGTGGACGCTACTGCTCCGACCATCGCCCAGGTTACAGCCGTGCCCAGTCCGACCAGCGATACTACTCCCAGCTATACCTTCAGTTCGACCGAAGCGGGAACGATAACATACGGAGGAGACTGTTCCAGCTCCACGACATCAGCTACATCGGGCAACAATACGATCACCTTTAATTCTTTGGCGGAAGGAGTCCATAATAATTGTACGATAAGGGTGACAGATTCTTCTGAAAATCAAAGCAATATTTTGGCCGTCAATTCTTTCACCATTGCTACCAATTCCTGCTGGTATTGCGAGTATTATTTTAACGCCAGCAACGTCCTTCAGACGGGAAAGAACGGTCAGCTTGACTTTACCTTCAAATACGAAGATTCAAATTCTTCAGCCACCTTGTCGGGATACAGGATTGCCATAGATACGGAGAATCTTTCTTTGGCCAACATAGATTCGCAGGCGGACATACTTTCTCCAAGTTCTTCAACCTGGAACGCCGGCGGTTCGGCCGCTCCGGGGGCGACGATAACGTACAGCGGAACTTCGGTTAAGGCGTCTCCTTCAGCCGTTCTTTATCAGATAGGGTACGGGACAGGATCTTCAGTCAAAACATACTATTGGTGGGTGAAGGTGAGGAACAGCGCCGGACTGGAATCGGATTGGACTCCCGGGCCGGCTTTCAACACCCCGAAGAAGCATTATCCAATAGTCAGGGTCGTTTCCGACAAAACAACGATAACCACCAATACCAATATCCAGTACTGCTCTGGAACAGACCTTTCTAATCAGGCCGATCCTGAATTGAGGGATGCCTGTTATTCGGTCTGCTGGACCGGGACAGCTGGTTCGGCCGTGGTAGATCCCGACAATACGAATTGGAAATGCAGCGTCTGTTATAACTCAAGCGGTTCTCCTGTTTCCTGTTCGACCTTGAACGACGGCAACACTAATTTCACCTGGAAGGTGCCGACAGGGTATGTTCAGGACACAGATTATAATCTGGTTTCGGGAACCCTCACAAGCGCCAATCCCGTCATAAAGTTCCTCACCCCGGGCACAAATCTCAGTATGGGATTGAACATAACGGGCTCCGAGTGCGGGGCCAATCAGACAGGGGATATAAAGAAAGGGTTCCCGAGTTGGAGAGAGATAGCCCCCTTTTAAAGGATTTTGACGACCCTTGCTTCGGCAGGGGTTTTTTGTTATACTTGAATCGTAAGGTAAAGAATTAATTTTTGAATTTTTGGTATTAATTACATAATCTTGAAGGAGAGCTTTAAAATTTTTAAAGGAAAAACGCACAGATTATTTTCTTGTGCCAAATTTTCATGCTAAAAACATGGAAACATTGCTATCGTTGGCGATAGGGGCAGGCGCCTTGATCGCCGGCGGAATCATCGGCTACTACATCAGGCAGTCGATTGCGAGAAAGAGGGCCGGGACAATCGAAGCCGAACTTCAGAAAAGGATAGTCCAGACCAGGCAGACGGCTGAAGAGATAATGGCTAAAGCCAAAGAAAAGACGGAAGAGATAGAGAAGAAATCGTCGGCCGACCTGGAAGAGAGGCAGAAAGTCCTTATCAAAGCCGAGAACAGGGTCTTCAAGAAGGAAGAAGATCTTGATTCGAGGGAGAAGCAGATAAAAGACAAAGAGAACGAAATCGCAGACAAGGCGGAGAAACTCAAGGAGCTTAAGAGCAGCCTAGAAGAGATAAGGCAGGAATCAATCGACAAGCTGGAAAGGGTTGCCGGACTAAACAGGGAACAGGCAAAAAAAGAACTTTTAGATAAGGTAGAGCAGGAGTACAGCGCCGAGGTCCTAGAAAGGGTGAGAAAGCTCGAGGAGAGGGGAACCGAGCAGTACGAAAAGAAAGCCAAAGAGATCATCGCTACGGCTGTCCAATCGTATGCATTGCCCCAAGTCCAGGAAATCACAACATCATCGGTAGTCCTTCCCTCGGAAGAGATAAAGGGGAGGATTATAGGAAAAGAAGGAAGAAACATCCGGGCTTTCGAGAAAGCGGCCGGAGTTGAACTGATCGTCGACGAGACGCCCGGTTTGGTTATCATTTCTTCTTTCAATCCGGTCAGGAGGGAGATCGCCAAGATTGCTTTGGAGAAATTATTGAGGGACGGAAGGATCCAGCCGGCAAGAGTCGAGCAGGAAATCGAAAAGGCGGAAGCAGAGGTCAATAAGAAGGTGAGGGAAGCGGGAGAAGCGGCCGTGTACGAGACCGGCGTCTTGGATCTGCCAGAAAAGCTGGTCATGGTCCTGGGGCGGTTGCAATACCGAACCAGCTACGGCCAGAACGTGCTCGCCCACTCGATAGAAGTGGCCCATTTGTCCGCCGCCATGGCAGCGGAAATAGGCCTGAACGTCGCACTTTCCAAAAAAGCGGGATTATTGCATGATATAGGAAAGGCCCTTGACTATAAGATAGAAGGGTCTCATACTGATATTGGAGCCAAGATACTTGAGAAATTCAACGTAGACCCGGCGATCATCTCGGCCATGAGGTCCCATCACGAGGAATATCCTTATGAAAGTCCGGAAGCTATGATAATCCAGGCGGCCGACCAGATATCGGGAGCCAGGCCCGGAGCAAGGAAAGATACGCTCGAGAATTATTTGAAAAGATTGGAAGAGCTGGAAGATATAGCCAATTCTTTCGGCGGAGTGGAGAAATCTTTCGCTATCCAGGGAGGCAGGGAGCTGAGGGTCTTTGTAAAGCCGAAGGAAGTTGATGATCTGACGGCCCACAAACTGGCCCGCGAGATAGCCCAGAAGATACAGCAGGAATTGAAGTATCCGGGGGAGATAAAGGTCATGTTGATCAGGGAATCGAGGATAGTAGAATACGCGAAATAAAAGGTCGACAATATATAAGCCAATAACATACACAACTATGACAAAAGAAGACATCATTGAAGCAATCGTAAAGAAGACGGCCATGGCTAAGAAGGATGCTGCCGAGGCTTTAAGCACAGTTATCGAAGAGATAACCAAGACCTTGTCAAAAGGAGGAGACGTCACATTAACAGGTTTCGGAACATTTAAAGTCGGCAAAAGAGCCGCCAGAGAGGGAAGGAACCCCAAAACAGGAGAGAAGATCAACATTCCCGCTATGAAGACACCCAAATTCAAAGCAGGAAAAGGATTGAAGGACGCTGTAAGATAAAATCAAAAACAAAAAGCCGCCCGTGAGGGCGGTTTTCTGTTGATATTATATATAAAAATGATATCATATAAATAATGCTAAGGAAGCAAGATTTGTATGACAAGGCAGTATCATTAAGAAGGAAAGGGTTATCGTATAACGAGATTTTAGATGTTGTCCCGGTGGGGCACGGAACCATGTCTCGGTGGTGTTCTGGCATAGAGTTGACAGAAAAACAAAAAAAGAGGATAAAGGAAAAGCGACTCAATACGCCCCTTATCAAAAATTTAATAGAATCGTCTTCAAGGAATAAAGGAGAAGATGTGTCTTGGGCCGAAAAAGCCGTAAGTAGGATAAAGATTGATGAAAAGTCATTGCTTTTATCGGGAATCCTTCTTTATTGGGCCGAAGGATATAATAGTGATAAATCTCAAAGCGCGGTTTTTACAAATACCGATCCAGAAATGATTAAGCTGGTGATGAAGTTTTTCAGGGAAGTTCTTTCGGTCAGTGATTCCAAGATTAAGGCGATGGTGAGAATCGGGGAGGAGGGAGAAGTGAAAAAGGCCGAAAAATATTGGTCAATAATAACTTCTCTTCCACTTGAAAGATTCCAGAAGCCGGAAATATTAAGGTTAAAAGAAAACAGCAAAAGCCTTGAAAGATATCCAAACGGAATATGCAGAATCTCCGTTTATGATGTAAGGGTAAGGAGAAAGATAGATAGGTGTATAAAATTATTTAAAGATAGTATATTAAGTCCCCGTAGCTCAACTGGATAGAGCTCGAATCTCCTAAGTTCGAGATAGAGGTTCAAGTCCTCTCGGGGACACAGGAAGTCGGGGGCCCATAGCGCAATTGGTAGCGCGCGCCCATGGCATGGGCGAGGTTGTGGGTTCGAGTCCCATTGGGTCCACAGATAAAACGCCACTCACGGGAGTGGCGTTTTGTTCTGCTTTGTTATATAATAATTTCATGAACAAGTCTCCAATCGTGGAAATCGCAAAGAAAGTATGTCCTGCGGTGATAACCGTCGTCGCTTCGCGCGACTTGCCTCAGGTGGAGGAATTCTACTTCCTTCCTTTCAAGGGCGAGAAGGTGGCTTTCCCCAAGAAGATGAATGATGAAAAGCAGAAGACGAAGATAGGGGGAGGATCTGGATTCATTGTTTCGAAGGACGGATACGTTTTAACCTGCAACCATGTTGTCGATGATGTCGATGCCGACTATACCGTGATCCTCGATCCGGATAAGAGATATCCCGTCAGGGTCCTGTCCCGTGATCCTCTGACCGATACGGCGATACTCAAGATAGAAGAGAAGGGGGTATTTCCTTTTTTGAAGCTGGGAGATTCGGACAAGGTTGAGTTGGGGGAGACGGTTATAGCCGTAGGCAATCCCTTGGGAGAGTTCGAGGATACCCTTTCCGCCGGCATAGTTTCCGG
Organism: Minisyncoccota bacterium; assembly: GCA_041650235.1. Lineage (GTDB taxonomy): Bacteria > Patescibacteriota > Minisyncoccia > Minisyncoccales > Minisyncoccaceae > UBA2211. The sequence continues at coordinate 4,221 of JBAZLP010000007.1, read as the reverse complement.
ATTAAGCAGGAGGATTACGGCCTATTGCGGAACCCAGACCACCTGCAAGGCAACTAACCTGAAAGGCCTTATCCAGACCGACGCGGCAATCAACCCGGGCAATTCGGGCGGGCCGCTGGTCAACATGAGAGGGGAGGCGATAGGGATAAACACGGCGATGATAATGGGGGCGGAGAACATAGGATTCGCTCTGCCAGTCAACTATATCAAGGAGGATCTGGCTGAAGTCAGGAGGGACGGGATGGTGAAGAGGCCTTATCTTGGCGTTAAATATATAATCTTGAACGAACAGATTGCCAAGGCGAACAAGATCGACGTCCATTACGGAGCTCTTGTGGTGAGGGAGATGTTCGGAGAGCCTGCGGTAGCCAGGAATTCCAGCGCCGAAGCGGCCGGACTCAAAGAATATGACATTATTCTTGAGATAAACGGAAAAAAGATAACCCAGGACAATACGGTCAATGATGTTTTGTCTAATTGCGCGGTGGGGGATAAGATATACATATTGGCCTTCAGGAACAATGAAGAAATCGAATTGGAGGCGGTATTGAGAGAGAGGAAATAGACAGGAATAATTTTTTAAGGTAGAATTGCCGTATGCTGAATAAGAACAAAATCACACCGGCTTCGATATTATCCTTTTTGGGGATTTTTTTCGCGCAGGGCGCTTTGGCCGTCTGTCCGGTTTGCGTGGTCGGAGTGGGAGCCGGAGTGGGATTGGCCCGCTGGCTGAAGATAGACGATACGATAACTGGTCTTTGGATCGGAGGACTGACCATCGCTTTGGTCATGTGGACGATTGAATGGCTTAAGAAGAAGAATATCAAATTCGCGGGCATGGAACTCCTCGTTGCCGCCGTCTATTATACCACGGTCATCTGGCCACTTTATTCTATCGAAATCATCGGACATCAGTACCACAAGATCTGGGGAATGGATAAGCTGACTTTGACCATATTTATAGGCAGCGTTGCATTTTTCGGATTCGAGAAATGGTACAGAATGATGAGAGCCAAGAAAGGAAAATCACTTTTTAGATATCAGAAAATCGTTTGGGCTTGGCTGCCCCTGGTCATTCTCTCTGTCATATTTTTTTTCTTGACGAGATAGGCCTAGAAAAATAGCAATATTCCCAATGTCGCATGGAGTAAGGCCAATAGGAAAGAAATCTTCACCATCGTCAGGTGGTGATTTAATTTAGCCCGGCCCCTGAGGACCATCAGGCCCAGACAAGCGGTGGCGATAAATGACGACAAGGTGATTATGCCGGCATACATTATCAGCGGTTTTCCGAAAATAGGGTAATAAGATATTTGGCTGAGCATGGTTATTCAACGGTTATTTTGCCTTTCATTGAGGGATGCAAGGAACAGTGGTAATCATAAATTCCTTTTTCGGAAAGAGTCGCAGAAAAGGACTGGCCTTTGTTCAGAATGCCCGATGCGAATGTTGCCGATGTAATTTCATGGGGAGCCGAATCCTCGTTGGTCCAAGTGATTTTTGTCCCGGCTTTGACTGTTATATCCCCGGGGTCAAAAGAAAAATCGACTATCTTTATCGATGTCTCCTGGCTGGTTTGGGATTGGTTTTCGGCAACGGGCGAGTTTACGGCCGTTTTTTGGCCGCTGATAAACAGCGCGCCCCCTATCAGCAGAATCGCGATAATCAGGATATAGATATATTTGTTCATATGATTTTATTTTTTATACAGAAATATCCTCCCGAAAGGTCGTTATCCGAATAGACGGGACATCCTCCGCAAATGCATATCCCTTTTTCTTCTTTTATGCAAGAAGATTTTTCTTTGGCGCAGAAAGCTCTCTCTTTTTTCTGTCTCGAGCAGTCGTTAAACAGCGGGCATCCGGGGCAGATGCAGTTCTTGTCATTTTGTTCGTTGTTTTCAGGTTTCATATTATTTTTGATGAAACATGCTGATAATCGTTTTTTTGCCCGCACTTCGGGCAGAACATTACCTTTTTTGAGAATTCCACCGCGTTTTTTGCGACGTCGACAAAGATGTTCTTTATCCTTTCATCCCCCGTTATCCTTTGCCTGTCCCTGTCGGTATCTTCGTCGCTTTCTCCGACCCAGGCGCCGTAGGCTTGGGGAGGGAGAATCAGCCCGAGCTCGGTTGCGAAATTCATCAGGTTTCCGGCTACGTGCTGGTAGCCGTCTTCATGGCCCAGAATCATCATGGCGCCCACCTTGTTCTTTATCACAGGCTTCTTATGAGTTGAGTTCATATTTTCTAGGGAGGTCAGCCTCTCCATAATCAGCTGCATCAGCTGAGAATGGTTATTCCAGTATATCGGAGTTGAAAAAATAACAACATCCGAAGAGAGGATGCCGTCATATATTTTTTTCATTTCGTCGTTGCCGTCCATTTGAGTTATAAGACATGGATGGATGCACATCTTGGCGTTGATGGAGTAGTGGTGTTCGCAAGGCCTCAGGTTGAGTTCTGAAGCAATGATTATCTCTTTTTCCAGATCGTCTCCTTCGAGGGCGTCAAAGGCTGCTTTGGTTAAATAATAAGTATTGGATTGTCTTCCGCGAGCGGAAGCGCAGATTCCTAAAACTTTAATTTTGTTCATATGTTTGCGCGCCTTTGCTTAAGATTATTTTGACCCCATATTCCGCGTTCGTCAATAGCGTTTTGAAGGGAGGATGGTTAATTTTCCGATTTTTGCTATGATGGATTCATGATAAGGAAGATTGCTGGAAAAAAGAATACCTTCGGACAGTTTCTTTCTAAGCTGAAAGAGATATACCGCCCGCACCTCAAGGTCATCGCCCTGATCTTTTTTCTGATACTTGTCCAGGAAACTCTCTCTCTAGTGGGGCCGTATATTTACGGAAGGATAATAGACGGGATAACCCAGGGTCAGGAAATAATTTATTTGATAAACCTTTGTTTTATTTCTTTGGGCATACTCCTTTTGAACGATACGATATTGCGTAACTGGGTGGATAGGATAGAGATAAGGGGGTTCGATTTCGACGTCAGGCGCACTGTCGCGGCGACAACCCTGAATAAGATGATGGATTTTTCCATAGGCCAGCACGAGAATCAGAATTCCGGTCTGAAGAAGAGCATCATCGATAAGGGGCAGGCCGCTCTGGTCGAACTGGCTTCCGATCTGATCTATCAGATCTTTCCTGCTATTCTGCAGATATCCGTTACGATAATTGCCTTATCAATCATCGCTCCGGTTTTGGGAATGATCATATTCGCCGGAGTGGTTTTGGTAATAGGGATGATTTTTTATACCAATAGGTCGGTGGGAGGGGATATCAGGAAGGTCCAGGACATGTACGTCGATTCGGAAAAGAAGCAGTCGGAATACCTGAGGAATATGCCTTTGATCAAGTCCAATGCCAAAGAGGGGAAGGTGCTTGAAGAATACGACGACAATCTTTTGAGGATAAGCAATTTTGCCAAGAAGGTCTGGCTCAGATTCAATCTTTTCCTCCAGGCGAGGAGCTTGATTCCCAACGTGACCAGAATAACGGTTTTAATAGCCGGGATATATCTTGTATATAACGGAGTGTACACTCCCGGCTTTCTGGTCATTTTTCTTTCATGGTCGGCCAACGCTTTCGATAGGATAAATATTATTTCGCATATGCACAGGAAGGTGATGGAGCTTTATTCCCAGATTAAGAATTATTTCATGCTGATGAACATCGAGCCGGAAGTGAAGGAGATAGATAATCCGATAGTGATCAAAGACAGGAAGGGAAGGATAGAGTACAAGGATGTTTCGTTCAGTTATCCTTCGAGAGAGGAAGTGGTTGAAGAGGGGAGGACGATCAAAGTGGTCAAGGTGAAGAAGCTGAAGAAGGATCCGGAAACATTGAAAAAAGTCAATTTTTCGATCGAACCCGGGGAGAGGGTGGCCATAGTCGGCCATTCGGGAGCGGGTAAGTCAACAATGGTCCAGCTTTTGATTCGCGCTTATGACCCCGAAAAAGGAAAGATCCTGATAGACGGATACGATCTTAAGAATCTGGCCCTGAAAGAATACAGGGAGGGGCTGGGGATAGTGCCCCAGGATGTTGCTTTGTTCGACAGTACTCTCAGATATAACATTCTTTTCGGGACGAATAAAGAAGTCAGCGATAAAGAATTGGAAAAGGCTTTGAAGATGGCCCGAGTCGATGAATTCCTGGGGAGTATGGAAAACGGGCTCGATACGGTCATTGGGGAAAGGGGAGTGA
>JBAZLP010000006.1:0-29603 GCA_041650235.1 Minisyncoccota bacterium | reverse complement strand
TAAGATTAATATCGGGGGAGGGAGTATCATCGGAAGCAATTCCAATGCTCAGGAGTCGAACCAGGTTCAGGTGGATGTTGATTTTCTTAATTCCGACACTTTCAAGGCCTTGAGATTCGTTCCGGACTCTTCTGTTTTTGACGAGGCCACGGGACTGATTCCGGCCGGAAAAGACAATCCTTTCGCCCCCTAATTAATTAGATATGATTTTCACACAAAAGCTTTTGGAAAAAAAGATAGTGACCAAGGAGCAGGCCGACGTTCTTACCGCCGAATTCAAGAATTTTAAAGGAACGGAAGAGCAGTTTTTGCTCGGCAAGAAACTTCTCAAGGAGAACCAGCTCAATGCCATTAGGGCCGAGATATACGGTCTGCCTTTTTTTGAGAATGCCGAAGCACTCGAGGTTCCGAGCAATATCTTGCAGATGATTCCCGAAGAGTCGGCGAGGGTGTATAAGATTATTCCTCTGGGGCTTCAGGGGAACGTCCTCGAGGTGGGAATAGTCAATCCCGACGACATCAAGGCCAAGGAGGCGTTGAACTTCCTGTCCAGACAGAACAAAATAACATATAAGTCATACTTGATCAGCGAGGCGTCTTTCGTCGCTTTTTTGAGGCAATACAGGAACGTAAGAGAAGAGGTGGGCAAGGCCTTGTCCGCGCTTGAGTCGGAGCTGGGGGGAGAAGAAGATGTAGAGCTTTTTTCGGCCGATGCCAAGTCCAAAGGGGGAGAACGTCTGACAGAAGAAGCTCCGATTATAAAGATGGTGGCGGTAATCCTGAGGCATGCCGTGGAAGGGGGAGCTTCGGACATCCATATCGAGCCGGAGGAGAGCCAGCTTCGGATTCGTTTCAGGATGGACGGCAATCTTTATTCTTCCTTGTTCCTGCCTATTCACACCCATCCTTCTATAGTAGCCAGGATAAAGATAGTTTCCAATCTGAGAATCGACGAAACCAGAGTTCCTCAGGACGGAAGGTTTTCGGCCAAGATAGACAACAAGGACATCGATTTCAGGGTTTCCACTTTTCCGACCAAACTGGGGGAGAAGGTGGTGATCAGGGTTTTGGATCCGACGGAAGGATTGAAGAGCTATGAAGAAGTCGGCCTGAACGGATACAATTTGAAAGTGATGAAGGAGGCGGTCCTGAAGCCTTTCGGATTGATTTTGGCTACCGGTCCTACCGGATCCGGCAAGACGACGACCTTGTATACCATTCTTCAGGATTTGAATAAGGCCGATGTGAATGTGGTCACGCTGGAAGACCCGATTGAGTATTTCGTCAAGGGAGTCAACCAATCCCAGGTCAGGCCGGAGATAGGGTATGATTTCAGCCAGGGATTGAGGTCTATCGTCAGGCAGGACCCGGACATCATAATGGTTGGAGAAATCAGGGATGACGAGTCGGCGTCTTTGGTGACCCATGCCGCATTGACCGGACACATCGTCTTGTCCACCCTTCACACCAACAATGCCATTGGAGCGATACCGAGGATGATAGACATGAAAATCAAGCCGTTTCTTCTTCCTTCGACTATCAACATAGCTCTGGCTCAGAGGTTGGTTCATCGATTGTGCCCTTATTGCAGGGAAAAGATAAGGCCGAACAAAGAAGTTGAAAAGATAATGATGAAAGAGCTGTCTTCTCTGCCCGAAGAGGCGAAGAAGACATTCCCCATGCCTTCCGAATTGTATGTGTACAGATCCAAGGGTTGTCCGAAATGTAACGGCAAGGGAGAAAAAGGAAGGATAGGCATATTCGAGATATTGAAGATGACTACGGAATTGGAAAAGATAATCATCGAAGATCCGACCGAATCGAAGATAGCGCAAGAAGCCAAAAGGCAGGGGATGGTGACGATGAGGCAGGACGCCGTGATAAAGGCCGTCCAGGGCCTGATTCCGGTCGAGGAAGTATTTAGGATGACCGAATAATTTTTTAAAATGAATTATCCTCTCTATCTAAAACAGCTTTTGGACGCGACCATCAAGAACAGCGCTTCCGACCTTCATATCGCCGAAGGCCATCCTCCGGTTATGAGGATAAACAGGAAGCTGGTTTTCTTGACCAAGGAGCCTCCCTTGAGTGCGGAGCAGACCGAAGGGATTTCTTTCGCTTTGATGACCGAGGAGCAGAAGGCCAAATTCATCAAGACGAAAGAGATTGATTTTTCATACAACTTCGAAGGGAGGGCTAGGTTCAGGGTAAACATCTTTTATCAGAGTGGCACTGTTTCCGCGGCTTTGAGGCTGGTGCCTGACAGAATCAGGTCAATGGAAGAGTTGAAGCTGCCGGTGCGTTTGCACCAGTTCTGCGAATACGCCCAGGGATTCGTCTTGATCGTGGGTCCTTCGAGTCATGGTAAGAGCACGACTCTCGCCGCCATGATTGATGAGATAAACCACACCAGGGCTGCTCATATTATCACCATCGAAGACCCGATGGAATATGTTTTTAAGGACGACAAGTCGATGATTAACCAGAGGGAACTACACTCAGACACTTTGTCCTTCGCGAGGGCTTTGAAATCGACTTTCAGGGAAGATCCCGACGTGATTATGGTTGGAGAAATGAGGGACCCGGAAACTATGTCCACGGCAATCACCGCTGCGGAGACCGGACATCTGGTTTTCGCCACTTTGCACACCAACTCGGCCGCTCAGACCATCCACAGGATTGTTGATAACTTTCATGGAGACCAGCAGCCCCAGATAAGGGCGCAATTGGCAAGCTCTTTGATAGGAATAATTTCCCAGAGATTGGTTCCGGCCGTCGGAGGCGGAGTGGTGCCGGCTTGCGAGATAATGTTCAACACTCCGGCTATATCCAATCTGATCCGCGACAACAAGATATACGAGATACCTCTGGTCATCGAGACGTCTTCCGAGTCGGGAATGGTTTCTTTGAACAGATCCCTTTCCGAACTGGTGAGGAAGGGGCTGATTGATATCGAGAACGCAGTCAAGTTTTCCAATAATCCCAGAGAATTGAAGAAATTAATCTGATGAAATTCATATACAAAGCCAAGGATTCAAAAGGAGTGACCAGGTCGGGAGAATTTGAAGCGGCTTCCAAGGACGCAGCTTTGGAGATCTTGAGCAGCAACGGCCTTTTTCCTTTGGAGGTCAGGGAAGTCGGGGGAGCGGAAAAGGGAGCCGTGATGAACACGAAGATCACTCTTTTTGACAGGGTTTCCATGAAAGACGTAGCCATGTTCTCGAGACAGCTGGCGATCATGATCGATTCCAATGTCCCTCCGGCCGAAGCTATCGAGGCCTTGGGTGACCAGACCAAAAGCTCTTCTTTCAAAGAAAAAATATACAAGATAGCCGGGGACGTGAGGGAGGGAACGCCCCTTTCCAAGGCCCTAGCTAAATACCCGAACATTTTCGGGGTTTTCTATGTGAACATGGTCAAATCGGGAGAGGTTTCCGGGAATCTTCCCAAAATTTTAGAAAAGGTGGCTGACCATTTGGAAAATGAGTATGCCATCAGATCCAAAATACTCGGCGCGATGATATATCCGGCCGTGATTATGGTCGTGTTCGTCGTCATATTCGCCGTCTTAATGATATTCGTCGTTCCCGGATTAGTCGAAGTTCTGAGGGGTACCGGCCAGGAATTGCCCATAGCGACGAAGATAGTTATCGGAGCATCCGATTTCATGGTCGTTTACTGGTATATCATGCTGGTTGTGGTATTGGGCCTGGTAGGCGGCTTTATCTATTTTTCGAAGACGACTTTCGGGAAGGACTTGCTTGACAGGATTTCTTTGAAACTCCCCGTCGTCGGGCCGTTTTTGAAGAACCTGTATCAGTCCCGTTTCGCAGAGAACTTTTCCACTCTTATCTCCGCCGGCATTCCGATCAATGAGGCCTTGGAGGTGGTTGCCGATCTTTTGGGAAATAACGTATACAGGAACGCTCTTCTTGATGCGAGGGACAGGGTGGTTAAGGGGGAGAGTGTGAGCCATGTCTTCGCCCAGCAGAAAGGAATCATTTCGCCTCTTTTCGTCCAGATGACCGCTGTCGGAGAGCAGACCGGAAGATTGGATACTTCTCTTTTGAACGTAGTCAGGTTCTATAATCGGGAAACATCTATTTTTGTCGATTCTGTTTCCAGCCTGATCGAACCCCTTCTTATCATCGGTTTGGCTGTTATGGTCGGAGGATTGGTGGCCGCCGTCATCTTGCCGATATATAAGATAAGCACGACTATCCAGCAGTAATTGTTGACAATGCGGAGATTAATGAATAAAATAAGGTTAATAAATGAAAAAAGGTCGTTTTTTAATGATTATCTAAATTAAATAGAATAAACAAATATGCAGAAAACAAAAGCTTTCACATTGATTGAATTGCTGGTGGTCATCGCCATAATCGGTATCTTGTCCGGATTGATTATCGTCTCCATGAGCGGAGCCCAGAACGCGGCCAAGGATGCGAGGATAAAGGCGGATATGGACCAGATGAGGTCGGCGGCTGAAATATTCAAATTGAGCAATAGCAGCTACATCTTGACCGCCGATTTGACCGGAGCTTCGGCTTGTCCTTCTTCGGGAAACAATAGTTTCTTGTACGGAACGGGCGGGACGGATGGAGCGGCATTATGTACCGATGTCCAGAGCCAGAGTTCAGGTACCCTGACAATCAATATAAGCAGCAGCAGCTCTTCTCCCAAATACTGCGTCCAGAAGGTATTGGCCGGAGGAACCAGCTGGTGTATCGACAGCACTGGAGCAGTTGGCTCGACAGCAGGATGTTCAGCAACTTTCACCTGTGCTACGGGAGACTAATTTTCGAGATATTTCATCCCCCTTTCGGGGGATGTTTTATTTTATCCGATATGGTAAAATGAACGCATGATTGAACTGATTTTTATTTTTATATTCGGATTGATTATAGGAAGCTTCCTCAATTGCGTTGCCTGGAGGATGTATAAGGAGGAGAGCTTTCTTTCGGGAAAATCATATTGTCCTCATTGCAGGCACTCTTTGAACTTTTTGGATCTGATTCCTGTCCTAAGCTATCTTTTTTTAAGGGGGAAGTGCAGGTATTGCGGAAAGGGAATATCGGTCCAATACCCTTTAGTTGAGCTGGCGACCGGGCTTCTTTTTGTTTTCGCATATCTCCATTTCGGACCGGTTGATGTCCTGTTCTCGTTCAATTTCTTCCAGGTATTTTTCTGGTGGATTATGTTTTCCTTTCTTATCCTTATTTTCGTCTTCGATTTCAAGTATTACATAATCCCGGACGAAGTAATCTATCCGTCGATAATCATATCAATGCTCTGGCTCCTGTACGCATTTTCTTTCGGGGCGATAGGTAAGACAGATCTTATCTATGCGGTCATTTATGCTCTGGGAGCGGCTTTGTTCTTCTTTTTGATCTGGCTTTTTTCCAAAGGCATGGCCATGGGCTTCGGAGACGTCAAGCTGGCGCTTTTGATGGGACTCATTTTGGGTTTTCCCAACATCATTCCGGCCCTCTTCTTGGGTTTTCTTTTTGGTGCTATAATAGGCTCAGCATTGGTATTATTGAAGAAGAGGGGGTTCAAATCGGAGATACCCTTCGGCCCGTTCCTTCTTTTGGGCTTGATCGTTTCTTTGTTCTACGGAGATAAGATAATCAATTGGTATTTGTCTCTTTCTTTCCGGATATGAAAAAAGCATTCACCTTAATCGAGCTGATAGTGATGATGGCGATTGTGGCTATTTTCACCACCATTATTTTCGTCGATTACGGAAAGAACAGCAAGCTTTTCGCTTTGGAAAGATCGGCGAGAAAAATGTCGCAGGATGTGAGGAGGGTGCAGGAGATGGCTATGAGCGGAGTGGCCGGGGAGACGGGAACGAACGGTTACGGAATATATTTTAACACAACCAGCAATACCTCCTACCGTGTTTACGCGAATATGGATTCGAACATGTCTTACAGCCAGGGGACCGATACGGATAGGGAGAACATATCGATGGAATCGGGGGTGAAGATCTGCAACCTTCTGGTCGATTCTTCTTCTGTCAGTCCGGTGAGCGTCTCTTTTGCTCCTCCGGATCCCATCAATTACATCAATAACGTCGAAAGCGGGCACGAGGCTTCGATAGTTTTGTGCATCGTCGGAGACGAATCCCAGACGAGAACGGTAAAGGTCAATAACGTCGGAAGAATAGAATTGACAAATCCATGAAAAGAAACAAAGCTTTCACTCTGTTGGAAATGATTCTGGCGGTGGCGATTATAACCATCGGGGCTTTGGGCGTATTCGGGGCAGCAGCCAGGTATTCCAAGCTGACGCAGAAAGAGAGGGATAATCTGGTGGCCGCTTATCTCTGCCAGGAGGGGATAGAGATAGTCAAGAACATCAGGGACACCAACTGGATAGAGTCAGCTTCAAGTTGGAAAGACGGATTGACGTCTTGTTCGGCCGGATGCGAAGGCGATTTTGCCGACACAGATACCTTATCCGCCTTTTCCTCCACCAATTTCCTATACATTGAAGGATCGACCGGACTGTATAGGTATATAGCTTCTCCGGGTTCGAGTGATATTAAAACATCGTATACGAGGAAGATAACCATCGTTGAGTCCGGATCGGACGAACTGGACATAACAGTCGATGTTTATTGGGGAGCGAGCACGATGACGGTAAAAGAGAATATATATAATTGGAAAAATGATTAACGGCCAAAAATTGAAATCTTTCACCTTGGTCGAGACGGTTATTTCGATAGCCCTTTTCGGCTTCATTTCGGTGATTTTAGTCAATATTTTTGTTTCTTCAATCAGGACTCAGACGAGGATACTGCAGAACCAGGAATTGATGGAGCAGTCGAGTTATTCGCTGGAATACATGACGAGGCTTTTGAGGATGGCCAAGAAGGATGAGGACGGAAGCTGTACCGGAACGACTGACGCCAATTACGGAATAGACACCAATTCCATTACCTTCCTTGCCTACGATACCCTGGCTGCGGAATACCGCTGTCGCAGGTTTTTGAAGGATGGAGACGTAGCCAAAGAGATGAGGTCGACTGATGCGACTTCGGGCAATCTCGGGACGGCCCAGGCGATAACTTCGTCGAAGATAAAGGTGAGCGGACTCACCTTCGGCGTTACCGGAAACGTGGTTCCCGATACCGTCCAGCCCAAAGTGACGGTAATGATCAATATCAAGAGCGGGGACGCTGTCGGGGCTCCGGAGATATTCCTCCAGTCGAGCGTTTCCCAGAGAGATTTGGATATTTAAATATGTTTAAAGAAAATCAAAAAGGAGTTTCAATATATTTGGTGATAATAATGATATCCGTGCTTCTGGCGGTGGCCTTGGGATTGGCTTCGGTAATCATCGGCGGAGCCAAGATAGCCGAGAATCTGACCTATTCGGTAAGAGCTTTCCACGCGGCCGATACGGGGATAGAGAAGGCTTTGTACAACATCAAGATCACTTCGGGGACCTGCGATAATTCCACTTCCGACGGCAGTTTCGACACGGATTATAATTATGACGTTACAATGAGCACGACCGGATCGAACTGCGCCGATGCGGGAACATCGATCACTTCTTTGGGAAGATACAAGACCGTTGTCAGAAAGATAGAAGCTTTTTATTGATATGAACAAGGGGGAAGCCAGAAAAAGGATAGGGAAGCTTATAGGGCTGATTAATCATCACCGCTATCTTTACCATGTCTTGGACAAGGAGGAGATATCCGAGGCGGCGCTCGATTCCTTGAAGAAGGAACTTTTTGATTTGGAACAGAAGTTTCCCGATTTGGTCGTTTCCGACTCGCCAACCCAGAGGGTGGGAGGAAAACCGCTTCCTTTTTTCGAGAAGGTGGAAAGGAAGAAGATGATGTTTTCCTTCAACGATGCTTTTTCGCGCGAAGACATGGATAATTGGGAAAACAGGAACAGGAAGCTTTTGAGCGAAGGGGACATTGTCGAATACTATTGCGAACCAAAGCTGGACGGCCTGGCGATAGAGCTCGTATACAAGAAGGGTGTTCTGGAAATCGGTTCGACGAGAGGGGACGGAAGGATTGGAGAGAATGTGACCAGGAACATCAGAACGATCGAGCCCATCCCTCTTTCTTTGAGGGATAAGGAAGAGATTGTGCAGGAACTCAAGAAAGATAATTTTCCCGATGTTTTAAAGGCAGTGGAGAAAAAGGGATTGGGGGAGGTCATTGTAAGGGGGGAAGCAATCATCACCAAGAAGGAATTCATAAAGACAAATAAGGATAGGGAAAAACAGGGACTTCCTCTGTACGCCAATCCGAGAAATCTGGCTGCCGGATCGATCAGGCAGCTCGATTCGAAGATTACCGCGGAAAGGAATCTCGACGCAGATGTCTATTCTTTGGTTTCCGATCTGGGGCAGAAGACCCACGAAGAAGAGCATAGGATATTGAAAGCCCTGGGCTTCAAGACCAACAACAAGTATAACCGTCTTTGCAGGAACATGGATGAGGTTTTTGATTTCTACGCCTACTGGCAGAAAAACAGGGAAAAACTGCCGTACGAGATAGACGGGCTGGTCGTGTCGATAAACAGCAACCGCGTTTTTGAGAAGTTGGGAGTGGTGGGCAAGGCGCCGAGAGGAGCTATCGCTTTGAAGTTTCCTTTGAAGCAGTCGACCACTACAGTCATCGATATCAAGGTCCAGGTGGGCCGTACCGGAGCGATGACGCCGGTCGCGGTATTGGATCCGGTAGAGATCAACGGAGTCGTGGTCAGCCGGGCCACTTTGCATAACGAAAGAGAGATAGAGCGGCTGGGGTTGAAGATAGGGGACACGGTTGTTGTCGGAAGAGCCGGAGACGTCATCCCGGAAATCATCAAGGTCTTTCCGGAGCTGAGGACGGGAAAAGAAAAGAAATTCAAGATGCCGGAAAGGTGTCCTTCCTGCGACACCAAGCTAATCAAGTCGGAGAAGGAAGTGGTCTGGAGGTGTCCTAATCACCGATGCTTCAGCAGGAAGATCCGCTGGTTCGGACATTTCGTTTCGAGAGGGGCTTTCAATGTCGATGGTTTGGGCCCTAAAATAATCGGCAAGTTCGTCGAAGAAGGGCTCCTTTCAGATCCATCCGACCTGTTCGACCTTAAGGAGGGGGATATACTTCCTTTAGAGAGGTTTGCCGACAAGTCGGCCAGGAAGATCGTCGAAAACATAGGGAAGAGGAAAGAAGTTCCTTTCTCCCGATTTATTTATTCTTTGGGCATAAGGAATGTGGGACAGAAAACGTCGATAGACCTATCCAAGAAGTTCAGATCGATTGAAGATCTATCTCGGGCCAAAACGGAAGATTTGGAAAACATTTCCGATGTCGGCCCGATTGTCTCCCGATCTATAGTCGAATGGTTCAGCGATAAGGAAAATGTCAGATTCTTGGATAAGCTGAAGGAAAGGGGGGTGAAGTATTTTTCGGAAAAGACGGGAAACCGGCTTGCGGGCAAGAAATTCGTGATAACAGGGACCCTGGAAAAGATGAGTCGGGAACTGGCCAAGGAAAGGATAGTTTCTTTAGGGGGAGATGTTTCCGATTCGGTTTCGAAGAATGTCGATTATCTGGTCGCGGGAGAGAATCCCGGGTCCAAATATGATAAGGCCAGGGAGATGGGGGTAAGAATAATAAAAGAAGGGGAATTTTTAAAGATGATAAGCTGATGCCTTTTTTGAACCACATCAGGAAGATGGATTGGACGCTGATAATTATTTCGGTTGTTCTGGTCTGTTTCGGGCTCGCGGCCATATACAGCACTTCATTGAGGGGAGGGGATTTTTCCAATCTGTACAAGCAGATAGGGTTTTTGGTTTTGAGCCTGATGTTGATGTTTTCCTTGAGTTTTGTCGACAACAGGACGATCAGGGAGAATCCTTTTCTGCTCCTTTCTTTATATTTTTTGTGTCTTCTTCTTCTTTTGGGGGTTTTCTTTTTCGCCCCGGAAATAAGAGGGATAAAATCGTGGTACAGGATAGGGGGATTTTCTTTCGATCCAATCGAGCCGACAAAGATCGTCTTGATTCTTCTCCTTGCCAAATATTTCAGCAAGAGGCACGTCGAGATGTATAAAATCAGACATATCTTCCTTTCGGGGATATACGGCCTGATTCCTTCGATAATGATTTTTCTCCAGCCGGAATTCGGTTCGGTTATGATAATTTTCGGGATATGGATCGGCACCCTTCTTGTTTCGGGGATAAGAGTGAGGGATTTTCTTATGCTTTGCCTCGCTTTCGCCCTTATTTTTTCTCTGACCTGGACTTTCGCTTTGAAGGATTATCAGAAGAGAAGAATATTCAATTTCATCGCTCCCCAGGAAGATCTTTTGGGGGAAGGATGGAGCCAGAACCAGGCGAAGATAAGCATCGGTTCGGGAGGACTGCTGGGAAAGGGGATAGGAAGCGGGTCTCAGACCCAGTACGGATTTTTACCAGAGCCTCAGACCGATTTTATCTTTTCCGCGATAGGAGAGGAAACCGGACTCGCGGGATTGACCGTTCTCCTGTCTCTCTTCGGGCTGTTTTTCTGGCGTATTTTGAAGATAGCCCTTAATGCCAATTCTAATTTTTCCAGATTGTTCGCCACGGGTTTTGCCATATCCATATTTTTTCAAATGGCGATAAACATAGGGATGAATCTGGGCATGCTTCCCGTAATCGGTATTCCTTTGCCTCTGGTCAGCTACGGAGGAAGCAACCTTTTATTCAACTTCATAGCTTTGGGAATTCTCCAGAATATGAAAATAACAGAATCATGACTTTACAAAACAATCAGGGAGCGGTAAAATTAAGAAAAATATGAAAAAAGCATTCACTTTGATCGAAATTCTAGTTGCCATAACAATCATGGCTGTGATTACCGGCATTGTTATTGTCCAAACGAACAATTCGGCAAATGCGGCTAAGGACGCTAAAAGAAAAGCGGATGTAGATGTTATAACCAATGCTTTGGTGCAGTACCGTTCCGAGCACTATAGCACTGCGCCTATCGAAACCAGCTCCTGTGAAATAGGTGGGGAGGGGGAAGATGCGTGTTCCGATTTCGATTCGGAGATTCAGACGTTCTTGCAGTCCCTACCTAAAGACCCGGATGGAACTTCTTATATTTATAATTCCAATGACGACGGTTCTGACTGTACGGTTACGGCCACTCTCTCCAATGGGAAATCGTATACTTATGATTGTGAAACCGAAGCGGCGGCTGAAGCTAATTCGGCTGCCGGAGACTGCGGCATCACCAGCGCCACATCGCTGAGTTCGACCAGTTCCGGGCTTTGCGATGCGGGCACTCCGGTCGCTTTTTCCGGGACGGGGCCCTGGACCTGGACCTGCCAGGGAGTCAGCGGAGGAGGAGATGCCACTTGCCTTGCCTTTGTCCAGCTTTCTTGTTACGTTGCCAACGGCGATTGTCCGAATACCATTCTTTTGAATATGAGCAGCAGTACCGGAGGCCACGCTGAACTGGCCACGGGAACCAATTATAATTACCAGGTCTGCTGCACCGGACCATCCCTCTCTTCCAGTTGTTCGGCCACGAAGAAGGCCACTATTCTGAAGCTTTCGGCCACGACCAATGCCCATGTCGAGGAGAACACTCTGAGTAACTATTTGACCGATTCCTGCCTGGCGACCAGCGACACCTTGAACGCTATTTGCAGCTATGCTTCTTCCTGTTCCGACATAGGGCCGGAATACGAGTGTCTGGCTTCGATCAGCGATACAACCAATGCCCATATAGGGGATTGCGATGCCTTTGCGACAAAGGTCTGTTGCAATGTCTATTAGCCCTTGACAATTATCCGGTTTGTTGATAGGATAGCTTTAATTTGCAAGATAATCGTTTGGTATTTTGATTTCATTAAAACTATCAAGACATTAATTTGTTTTTCCTTAGCCCGACAAAAATACAATTTAGGGTATTTTTTAGTTTGAATGCCGAAATTTTTTAGTCTCTAATTTAATAAAATATGAAAACTAAAATCAAAAGCTTTGCAAAAAGCAAAATATCCTATCCCTTGCCCAGCATGATTTTCATGCAGCAAGAAAGCGGAAGACAATTTTGGGAAGAGGAGTTGCGGGACCTTTTCGCAGAGGTGTCTCCCATAAAGGACTATACCGGCAAGGAATTCGAATTGCACTTTTTGGACTATAAGCTCGGTACGCCCAATTATCCTTCGGGCTTCGATGCGAGAGAGAACAACGATTCGTACGTTGCTCCTTTGAGAGTGACAGTAAAGCTCTTGAACCTTAAGACAAAGAGGAGCCAGGAGCAGGAGATATTTTTCGGCAACTTCCCCTTGCTTACCGACAGGGGAACTTTCATATTGAACGGAGTGGAGAGGGTGGTCATTTCCCAGCTGATCAGGTCGCCCGGAGTATTTTTCCCCATGAACATGAACAGGGGAAAGAGGTGCTTTGCCGCCAAGATTATTCCCAACAGGGGATCGTGGCTCGAGTTTGAGACCGAGGCCTCGGGAGTTTTGACCGTCAAAATAGACAGAAAAAGAAAGGTTCCGGCCACAACCTTGCTCAAGGCTTTGGGCGGATTCAGCGATGACGACATCAGGAACATGTTTGTCGGTTTTGACAACGGGGAAATCAGCTATATCGAAGAGACCCTGAAAAAAGACCTCGCTCATAACCAGGAAGAGGCGCTGCTCGAAATATATCAGAGGTTGAGGTCGGGAGAAATGGTCAATCCCGATTCGGCAAGGGAGCTTATCTTCAACATGTTTTTCAATTTCGAGAGATACGACTTGTCCAAGGTCGGACGATGGAAGATGTGGTCCAGGATTCCCGACTTGAAGCCTAAGAAAGAAAGGGAGATAGAGAAGGAGGACAGGGTTTTATCGGTTAACGACCTTGTGGCCATAATGAAGGAGATCATCAGGATGGACAACGACCCCGTCGCTACACCCGACATGATCGACCATTTGGGGAACAGGAGGGTGAGGACCATTTCCGAGTTGCTTTCCAACAAATTAAGAGTCGGTATCGCCAGGATGGCGAGGATAATCAAAGACAGGATGTCGACTCTTGATTTCGAGAATCTGGTGCCCGCTCAGCTGATCAATCCGAGGCCTTTTGTCGCCCAGGTAACCCAGTTCTTCACCGCTTCCCAGTTTTCCCAATTCATGGATAATACCAATCCTTTGTCGGAGCTTGAGCACAAGAGGAGGCTTACCGCGACCGGTCCCGGAGGTCTGACCAGAGAGAGGGCGGGATTCGACGTCAGAGACGTCCAGCCCAGCCATTACGGAAGGATCTGCCCGATCCAGACGCCCGAAGGTCCCAATGTCGGTCTGGTCACCCACCTTTCACTGTATGCCCGATTGAATCCGTATGGTTTCATGGACACTCCTTATTTCAAGGTTGTAGACGGAAAGGTAACGAACGAAGCCTATTACATGGACGCTAACGAAGAGGAGAGATACAACATCGCTCCGGCTTCCGTCCTTTTGGACGACAAAGGCAATATATTGAGCGAGAGGGTCGAAGCGAGAATCAAGGGAGAGCCGGGGGAGATAGAGAGGGAAAAGATCGACTATGTCGATGTTTCTCCCCAGCAGTTCATCTCTTGCGCCACAGGATTGATTCCTTTTTTGCAGAACGATGACGCCAACAGGGCCCAGATGGGTTCGAACATGCAGAGGCAGGCCGTTCCTTTGGTCAATCCGCAAGCTCCTTTGGTCGGAACCGGGCTTGAGGCCATGGCGGCCAGGGACTCGGGCCAGCTGATTACGGCCCTTGAAGCCGGAAAGGTTACCAAGGTTGACGCAACCGCAGTCGAAGTCAAAGGGACTTCTTCGGGCAAGACCGTTTCGTATCCCGTGAGGATATTCGACCGAACCAACCAGTACTCCTGCTTCCATCAGAGGCCTGTAGTCGACAAGGGAGATGTGGTCAAGAAAGGGGATACGTTGATTGAAGGAGGATCTATAGACAAGGAAAGACTGGCCTTGGGAAGGAATCTTCTCGTTGCTTTCATTTCCTGGAGAGGGAACACATTTGAAGACGCTATCGTTTTATCAGACCGATTGGTCAAGGAGGATGTTTTTACATCCGTCCATATAGAGGACTTTTTCTGCGATGTCAGGGAGACAAAGCTCGGACCGGAATTGACGACATCGGACATTCCCAATGTCGGAGAAGACAAGTTGAAGGATTTGGACGAGGACGGAATCGTCAGGATAGGAGCCGAAGTCGGACCCAACGACATTTTGGTCGGAAAGATTTCTCCTAAAGGAGAAGCTGATTTGTCGGCTGAAGAAAGATTGCTCAGAGCTATTTTCGGAGAGAAGGCCAAGGAGGTCAAAGACACTTCTTTGAGATTGGAACATGGAAAGAGAGGAAGAGTCACCGATGTCAAGGTTTTCAACCGAGCGGACGGCGTCGTTTTGGAGCCCGGAGTTATCAAGAGGGTGAGAGTGAGGATTTCTGAGGCAAGGAAGATCCAGGTTGGAGACAAGCTAGCCGGAAGGCACGGAAACAAGGGTATTATCGCAAAGATCCTTCCCGCCGAAGAGATGCCGTTCTTGGAAGACGGAACGACGGTGGATATCATCTTGAACCCGTTGTCGGTTGCGTCGAGGATGAACCTGGGGCAGATTCTGGAAACCCATTTCGGATTGGCGGTGAATAAGCTCGGTTATCTTGCCGAGACACCAGCTTTGTCCGGAGCGACAGAAAAGGACATTAAGGAGGAACTGAAGGCCGCAGGATATCCCGAAGACGGAAAATTGAGACTGGTTGATCCAGAAACCGGAGAGTTTTTCCCGGAGAGGATCACCGTGGGGTACATATACATGATCAAGCTGGCCCATATGGTCGAAGACAAGATCCATATGCGTTCTATCGGACCATACTCGCTCATAACTCAGCAGCCCTTGGGAGGAAAAGCCCAGTTCGGAGGCCAGAGGTTTGGTGAGATGGAAGTCTGGGCCTTGGAAGGATACGGAGCAGCTTCCACATTGCAAGAGATGCTTACAATCAAATCCGACGACGTGGCCGGTCGAGCCGCGACGTATGAATCCATACTGAAGGGGGAGAAGATAAAGAGCCCGAATATTCCGGCATCTTTCAATCTTCTTTTGGCGGAACTGAAAGCCCTTTCATTGAATGTCATAATCAAGGGAAAGACTGAGGAAGAAGAATAATAAATATACAAAAACATGTTTGTTTCCAATCTTGAATCTCTAAAAATCAAATTGGCTTCTCCTCAGGAAATATTGAACTGGTCAATGGGGGAGGTGACCAAGCCCGAGACGATAAACTACAGGACCCAGAGGCCCGAGAAGGACGGCTTGTTCTGCGAGAAGATTTTCGGACCGACCAAGGATTATGAATGTTATTGCGGAAAGTATAAGAGGATCAGGTACAAGGGCATCGTCTGCGACCGATGCGGAGTCGAAGTGACCAAGTCAGCGGTGAGGAGGGAGAGGATGGGCCATATTAAATTGGCTACCCCCGTTTCGCACATCTGGTTTTTGAAAGGAGTCCCCTCAAGGATAGGGATGGTTTTAGGATTGCCTTTGCACAAAGTTGAGGAAGTCGTCTACTTCGTTTCATACGTCGTGACCAAGGTTGACGAGGATCTCAAGGCCAAGGTCGCAGAAGAGATAGAGGAAGAATTCAAGGCTAAGAGCAAGGATATAAAGGCAAGCAAAGAAACAGAGAAGTTCCAGGCAACCGCCTTGGACGAATTGAAGAAGGCCAAGGAGAAGGCCAAGCAGGAGGTCGCCTCGATCAAACCCTTGGAAATCTTGAACGAGCTTGATTATCACAGATTGTCTTTGAAATACGGGGAAGTTTTCGAAGCGGGAACTGGAGCCGAAACCTTGAAAGAAATAATGACAAAGGTTGATCTGGGAAAAGGGATCGAAAAGATAGAGAAGCAATTGGAAGAAAAGAAGTCGACCGAAGAGAAGAGAGTCGTCTTGAGAAGGCTGAAGCTGTTCAAGGATATGAAACATGCCGGGATAAGGCCGGAGTGGATGTTCATAGAAGTCCTTCCTGTTCTGCCGCCCGATTTGAGGCCCATGGTCCAATTGGACGGGGGGAGATATGCTTCTTCCGACTTGAACGATTTATACAGGAGAGTCATCAACAGGAACAACCGTCTGAAATACTTATTGGAGATAAACGCTCCCGACGTCATCGTTAGGAACGAGAAAAGGATGCTCCAGGAAGCCGTCGATGCTTTGATCGACAACAAGATGAGGAAGAGCACGACTACCCAGGCCTCGACCGGAGGAAGGAGATTGCTGAAGAGCTTGGCCGATATGCTTCAGGGAAAGCAGGGAAGGTTCAGGCAGAATTTATTGGGAAAAAGAGTTGACTATTCGGGACGAAGCGTCATCGTCGTCGGACCGAATCTGAAGCTGAACGAGTGCGGAGTTCCGAAGAAGATGGCTCTGGAATTGTTCAAGCCATTCGTCATCAAAAATCTTTTGGAAAAAGAACTGGCTTTCAATGTGAGAGGAGCTTCGAGATTGATAGAAGAAGAGACGGATGAAATCTGGGCCGCTTTGGAAGAAGTGGTCAAGGAGAAGCTGGTTCTTTTGAACCGAGCTCCCACATTGCACCGATTGGGAGTCCAGGCCTTCCACCCCATTTTGATTGAAGGGGAGGCGATAAGATTGCATCCCTTGGTCTGTACCGCTTTCAATGCCGACTTTGACGGAGACCAGATGGCCATCCACGTTCCCTTGTCCGAAGAGGCCCAGGAGGAAGCCAGAGAGAGAATGCTTTCTTCAGTCAACCTATTGAAGCCGTCGACCGGGGATCCTATCATGATTCCGACCAAGGATATCGTTCTTGGCTGCTATTATCTGACCAAGATAATCCCGGGACTGGAAGGGGAGAACAAGATTTTCAGCTCCAAAGAAGACGCTTTGATTGCATACAATCTGAAAAAAGTTGATTTGAGGGCGAATATCAAGGTCAGGATCAATGATGAATTTGTGGAGACGTCGATCGGAAGGATCGTCTTCAACGAGGTTTTGCCTCTTGATTTCGAATACCAGAACGACGTCATGGATTCGAAGACCTTGAAAAAGATGATCAATAAAGTCATCGATAAATACGGCAACAACGCAGTCGAGACGCTGGACAGCATAAAGCTTTTGGGATTTAAGTACGCCACACGATCGGGAATCACCTGGGGTATGGATGATCTGAAAGTTCCCGAAGAGAAGCCCGCTTTGATCGCGGAAGCGGAAAAGAAGATAAAAGAGATAGAGAAGTACTATGAAAAGGGTCTGCTTTCGAGGGAAGAGAAAGCCAATCAGGTCATTGAGGTCTGGAAGAAGGTGAAAACGGAAATCGAGAAATTGGTGCCTAAGGCTATTTCTTCCGCGAGCCCGGTATTCTCGATAGTCGATTCAGGATCAAGAGGTTCATGGTCTCAGCCGGTGCAGATGGCCGGAATGAAAGGTCTTGTCGCCAACCCGGCCGGACAGATTATCGAATTGGCGATAAAGAATTCTTTCAAGGAAGGATTCGACGTTTTGGAATATTTCATCTCGACCCACGGCGCCAGGAAAGGTACGGCCGACACCGCTCTCCGAACCTCCACTTCAGGATATCTGACCAGGAGATTGGTTGACGTCGCTCATGATGTCATCATCAACGAAGAGGATTGCGGAGACAAGGAAGGATTAATCGTATACAAGAAGGATGCCGACGAGATCAACCAGGATTTTGTCCACAAGATTTTTGGAAGAATTTCTCTGGAAAAGGTTGAAGACGAGAATGGAGAAGTGATCCTAAAATCTGGACAGGCGATAGACCTGAAGACGGCCCAGAAGATAAAGGACATGAAGAATATCGAGAGTCTGAAGGTCAGATCTCCCTTGTCCTGCAAATGCATCAGGGGAATCTGCCAGAAGTGCTACGGACTAGATTTGGGCTGGAAAGGCATGATCAAGATGGGAGAAGCGGTCGGAGTCATTGCCGCCCAGGCCATCGGAGAGCCGGGAACGCAATTGACCATGAGAACTTTCCATACCGGAGGTGTGGCCGGAGAGGCCGATATTACCCGAGGTCTTCCCAGAGTGGAGGAAATATTTGAAAGGAGGCCTCCAAAGGGAGAAGCCGAGATGGCGACCAAGGACGGAGAAGTGATTGAAGTCGACGAGAAGAAGGGAGTGATAAGGATCGCGGCAGTCAACAAGGAAGGCAAGAAGAAGGAGGACGATGTCAGTGAATACAGGGTTTCTCCCAACGTTGAATTGTTGGTTAAGGAAGGAGACAAGGTCAAGAGGGGAGATGCTCTCTGCGCCGGATCACTCGACATGAAGAAGATATTCAGATTGCTCGGAGCCAAGGCCGTCGAGGACTACATCATCAAGGAAATCCAGAGAGTATATGTTTCTCAGGGTGTTTCAATCAACGACAAGCACATAGAGCTCATGGTCAGGCAGATTTTCACGAGAGTTAAGATAAAGGACCCCGGAGACAGCCGATTCTCGGCCGAGGAGGTCATTTCCAAAGCCAGGATGCTTGAGGAGAACGAGGCCTTGGAGAAGGACGGTAAGAATCCTATCGAGTCGGATGATCTGCTGCTTGGAATTTCCAAAGTCGCTTTGAATACGGACAGCTGGCTGTCGGCGGCTTCTTTCCAGGAGACATCGAGAGTTTTGATAGAGTCGTCGATGAGGGGAGAAGAGGATCGCTTGAGAGGACTTAAAGAGAATGTCATCATCGGAAAGCTTGTTCCAATCGGGACGGGTTTGAGGTATAATAAAGGAGATAAGAAATAATCCTTTAAGATACCATGAAAAAAAAGAAGGGAAACAGAAAGAAAGCTGAAAAGAAAATCGAGAAGAAGACAGAGAAGAGGGAAAAGGAAGGCGGATTTAGTTTCTCTTTGCCCGAAAAGACCAAAAGGTATCTGTTCTCTTCTCTGGCATTCCTCTTGGCCGTAGTTTTCCTTTTTTCTTTTTCCGGAAGGGCCGGAGCCGTCGGCAATTCTTTAAAGAATATTTTTGATATCCTGGTCGGGAACGTCATCTACATCATTCCGATTATCTGCGCCGTCTACGCCATATTCCTCTTGAAGGACGACGAGTCATTCAGGGGCCACAAGAACTCTCTAATAGTTTCGACAATCCTCCTGGTGCTGAGCCTGGCCGGGATTTTTTCTTTGATTGAAATGAAGGGTTCTCCCGACTTGGCTTCTGAGTTCGTCTGGGACAATACCGGAAACGGAGGATGGCTGGGGTACGCCGTATCCTGGCCCATACTCAAAGGATTCGACTATATAGTCGCTTTCGCCCTGTTCGGCATAGCTTTGGCTGTTTCATTATGGATCATCATCCAGCCCTTCAGGCGGGCTATTGAAGAGTTTGAAGAAGAGGAAGAAGAAGAGGTGAAGATAAAAATTAAGGAAGAGAAAAAGCTTCCGGTTTTGAATTTGGAAAAGATAATCCCCAAGAAGGAAGAAGTTAAGATTGAGGAAAAGAAGGACTTGAATTTGAAAACATTTGAACAGAAAAAGCAGGAGAACAAGGAATACAAATATCCTCCCCTTGATTTGCTTTCGAAGAAGGGAGGTAATCCGGAAGGAGGGGATATCACATACAATTCTTCGGTGATTAAGAGAACCCTTCAGACATTCGGCATACCTGTCGAAATGTCGGAGATAAACATCGGACCGACCGTGACCCAGTACACCTTGAAGCCGGCCGAAGGAATCAAGCTTTCAAAGATTACCGCCCTGCAGAACGACCTGGCTTTGGCTCTGGCCAGCCCGACTATCCGTATAGAGGCTCCCATTCCCGGAAGGTCTCTGGTCGGAATAGAGATAGGGAACAAAAAGAGGGCCGTTGTGGGTTTGCGCGAGGTTTTGGACACAGGTGAGTTCAAGGGCTCTCCAGCACCCCTTTTTATGGCTCTAGGCAAGGATGTGAAGGGTTCGCCAGCCTTCTCAGACCTGGCTGAAATGCCTCATTTGCTGGTCGGTGGAACGACCGGTTCCGGAAAGACCATCTGCCTCAATTCCATCATTTTGAGCTTGTTGTACAGGAACAGCCCGGACGAGATGAAGCTAGTTTTGGTTGACCCGAAAAGAGTGGAATTTCCGGTCTATGCTAACCTCGGCCATCTGTTGTGTCCGGTCATCTATGACGCCAATCAAACCCTGGTCGCTTTGAAGTGGCTTGTCGGAGAGATGGAAAGGAGGTTCACTGTCTTGGCCGAAGGACACAGCAGGGATATCGGCTCTTATAACGAGAAGATGGAAAAGAAGGGAGAGCAGAAGCTTCCCTATATCGTTTTGATAATTGATGAACTGGCCGACCTTATGAGCGTGAGAGGCAAGGAAATTGAATCTTATGTCGTCCGTCTGGCCCAGATGTCCAGGGCGACCGGAATCCATCTAATTCTAGCTACACAGAGGCCGTCTGTCGAAGTTATAACCGGACTGATTAAAGCGAACATCACTTCGAGGATTGCCCTGAAGGTCGGTTCTTTGGTTGATTCGAGGACCATTCTCGATTCTTCGGGAGCGGAGAAACTGCTGGGAAAAGGAGACATGCTCCTTATGACCAAGGAATCATCTAAGCCGAGGAGGATCCAGAGCCCTTATATCTCCGAAGCCGAAATCAAGAAGGTAATCACCTGGATTACCGATTCCAATGCTCCTGAAGCCAAAGAAGCAGCCGAGGGAGAACCTTCTCTTCTTGAGATTGAAACGGAGGCGGGGGAAAATTCCCTTGCCGGAGAGCTGACTAAATCGATGGAAACTCCGGAAGCCCAGATGGATTCTTTCTTCTCCAAGGAGGATCCCATGTATGACGAGGCGAAGAAGATTGTCATCCAGTCCAGGAAAGCATCCACTTCATTATTACAGAGGAGGTTGGGAATCGGATATGCCAGAGCGGCCAGATTGATGGACATTTTGGAAGAAAGGGGAGTGGTCGGGCCCCAGGAAGGGGCGAGGCCGAGGGAGGTATATATGAGCGAAGAATCACCTAATGAAAACAATGAAGAGCAGGAACTTTGATTCCTGTTCTTTTTTTGGTATAATAAACATATATGGCAAAGAAAAAAATAGAAGAAAAAGAGAAGATAAATCTAGCTGAAGCTATTTCCGAAATAAAGGAGAAGTTCGGAGAGGGCGCTATAATGAAACTGAAGGACGCGCAAAAAGCCAACGTCGACACTGTTCCGACCGGCTCGCTTTCGCTTGATTTAGCTCTGGGCGTTATGGGCATACCCAGGGGAAGGATTACAGAGATATACGGAGGGGAGAGCACCGGGAAAACGACCCTGGCTTTGACCATTCTGGCCGAGTCCCAGAAGATGGGAGGCGTCTGCGCTTTTATCGACGCTGAGCACGCCCTTGATCCCGACTATGCCAAGAGGATTGGTGTCAATACCGATGATTTGCTGATTTCCCAGCCCGATTCGGCGGAACAGGGATTGCAGATAGTCGAGAGCTTGGTCAGGTCGGGAGACGTTGATGTCATCGTTGTCGATTCGGTTGCCGCCCTGGTCCCCAAGGCCGAAGTGGCCGGAGAGATGGGGGAGTTACAGATAGGGCTCCAGGCGAGACTCATGTCTCAGGCTTTAAGGAAGCTTTCGGGTATTGTTGCCAAGACTAAAACGATAGTCATCTTTTTGAACCAGACCAGGATGAAGATAGGGATAATGTTCGGCAATCCGGAAACCACTCCCGGGGGCCTGGCTCTCAAGTTCTACAGTTCGGTCAGGATAGAGTTGAGGAGGATAGCCCAGATAAAGGCGGGGGAGGCAATCATAGGCAACAGGGTCAAGGCCAAGGTGGTCAAGAACAAAGTGGCCGCTCCTTTTAAGACAGCCGAATTCGACATTTACTACAATGAAGGAATTTCCAAAGTTTCGGAGATAATCAACATGGCGGTCAAGGAGGGTATAATCAAGAAGTCCGGGGCTCATATGCAGTACGGAGAAGTCAAGCTGGGGGCGGGACTGGAGAAAGCCAAGGAATTTCTGAAAGAAAATCCGAAAGTGGTAAAAGAGATTAAAGAAGAGTTATTGAAAAAATTAAGTTGAATTTTTAAATAAAACAGCCCCTTCTGGGGGCTGTTTCTTATTTCGCTACGAACGGCATCAATGCCATTATTCTCGCTCTCTTTATCGCCGTAGTCAGCTCTCTTTGGTGCTTTGAGCAGGCCCCGGTCTTGGTTTTCGGCTTTATCTTCCCCGACTTTGAAACGTATCGGGAAAGTATGTCGGTGTCCCGGAAATTGATTTCCCGGACGTTTTTTTTGCAGAAATAACAATACATGTTGGTTTAATTAAAAAGGTATGTCTTTTACATCTATCTCGTCCCCGTCTTCGATAATGGGGATATCTTCATCTTCGGCCTGCTTTTTGGGGGCGGAGAAACTTTTCTGCTGTCCGTCTCCTTGTCCTCTTGGACCCATCTGCATGGCTTCCCCGATAATTTCGGTGGTGTATCTTTTGACGCCGGACTTATCGTCCCAGCTTCTGTTTTGGATTCTTCCCTCGATCAAGACCAGGGATCCTTTAGTTAGGAACTGGGAGGCTATTTCGGCCAATTTAGCCCAGAGGACGACGCGGTGGAACTGCGATTCCTCCTGCTTCTGTCCGTCCTTGCCCTTCCAGGTTCGGTTGGTGGCAAGGGAGAATGTGCAGACGCTCTGTCCGGAAGGGGTGCTCCTCATCTCTATGTCCGAAGCGATTCTTCCGACTAGAAACACTTTGTTCAGATTCATGTTTTTGCTAATTTATTATTTATTAGCTTAAGTGTTTATTTTTCTCCGAGCATTTCTTCCAGCTTTTCGTTGATTTCTTCCATTTGCGCCTTAGGTTTCCTTGATTTTTCCTCGACGACGGGCTTTTCCGCTTTTTCTTCGGTTCGGACGGGCCTTGTCCTCATGGGCTTTATCGGAGCCTCTGTTTTCTTGGTGTCCTTCTTGATTATTATGAAGCGGAAGATATCTTTGTTCTCCTTAAGAGTTTTCTCGACTGCGTCAAGAAGCTCTTTCTTGTCTCCGGCTTGGGGAGTCAGATTGAAGAAGTACATCCAGGCCTCGATCTGGTCCGATACGGGGTAGGCGAGCTTCTTCCTTTCAGGAGCGAATTTTCCCTCGGCTTTCCCGTACTTTTGCAGTTCTCCCGTCGTTTTTTCAACGAAAGAAGAGATTTCGGCCTCGGTAAAATTGGGCGAAATCAGCAAATTTATTTCGTAGAATAGCATTTGTTTATCTTATTTTTTATCCTTTAATTACTTAGCGAAGGCAATTTAAGGTATTGCTACTATATCAATTTTCTGGGGTTTGGTCAACACTTCCCGTTTTTAGAGTTTTTTGGTATGATGTTGATATATATCCACATATGAAACAAAAGGCCTTCACTTTAGTCGAACTCCTTGTGATAATCGCTATCATCGGCATCCTCTCCTCCTTCATATACGTCCAAACGAACAATGCCATTAATTCCGGAAAGGACTCGAAGAGGAAGTCCGATGTGGCCCTCCTCGCTTCCGGTGTCCATGTATACTCGATCGGGAGCGATCTTCCGATCTCTTCTCCCTGCAACATCGGAAGCACCTGTTCTTCTGAAATAGACGAGGCCTTGATCGACCAATTGGGACCTCTTCCGGCCGACCCCGATTCAGACAAGGCATACATATACCAGTCGGACGGCACCGACTGCACCATCTCTTCCGTCCTCTCTGACGGACAAACATACCAGTATGACTGTTCTGACGACGCCATGACCCAGTCAGAGCCCATTAGTGGCGTTTGTGGCTCTTCCGGAGGAGCAGGTTCGTATACCATCCCCACAACCAATTTCTGCTCCGACGGATACATCCCCACAATCTCCGGGACCGGTCCATGGACGTGGTCCTGTCCCGGTTCATATCTCGGTTCTTCCGCTAATTGTACCGGATATAAAAGTATTGACGGACAATGCGATTCCGCAAGCGACGGAACCAATACATATACCGCTCCCGCATCCAACCTCTGTACAACAGGAGACGCCACTTCTGTCAGTTCGGGAGCAAATCCCACCGGATACTTCACCTGGGCCTGCAACGGCCAACACGGAGGCCTTTCCGATTCCTGCTCGGCCAACCTTAAGGTGGATGGGGTGTGCGGGGCTTCAAACAACCAGAATTATTATACCTCTTCCGAAATCACAGACACCTGTTCTCCGGGTACGGCTTCGGCTATCTCCGGTTCCGGAGACGCGGCAGGATACTTTACCTGGAATTGTGCTGGGGTTAATGAAGGAGTGACGAGCGAGACGTGTATGGCGAATAAGAAAGAGAACGGGCAGTGCGGTTCGGCTAGCGGAAAAACATATACCATAATTGAGACATCATACGGCTCCGACACCATTTGTACTTCGGGGACATATGCTCAGCCTTCTTTCCCGACCCAAAGCAATCTTACCGTATCATGGACCTGTTCCGGAACATACGGGGGAACGGCAGTTTCATGCTCGGCGTCAATGAAGAGCTGTTCCGGCGCCGGAGGAAGTGTAACTTCCTGCGGGGGAACTCCTTGCTGTCTGTTCGGAAGCAGCTGTCCTTCCGGATGGAGTCAGTATGGTAATTGGTCCACGACGACTCCTTCGTCCGCATTCGATATGAACGGACAGCCGTGTTCAAGCGAACATAATTATGGGTGTTGGTATAGCTCTCCTTGTCCTTCCGTTGGCGGGCATAGTTGGAATAATATTGCTCAAGAATGTTGTACTCAGGTCTGTCAATGCATGTCTGTATTCTGTTGCGAAGGCTACTACATGTATCCGGCATACTTCACTGGTTGCGCTCCAAGAACTCAAATAGGATGTTATTAAAATGAATCAGAAAATATTCAGAGCATACGATATCAGGGGAATCTATCCCGAAGACCTTAACGAAGAATCCGCACACAAGATCGGATCCGCTTTCGCCATATTCATCAAAAAAGTTTCGGGAAAGCAAAACCCAGAGATAGTTGTGGGCAGGGACGGAAGGAAATCATCGGCTTTTTTGTTTGAAGAATTAAAAAAAGGATTGATTGATCAAGGGGCGGATGTCATCGATATCGGATTGTCGGCCACTCCGACCCTGTATTTCGCCGTTTCGCGCTGGAATACAGACGGAGGAATCAATGTTACCGCTTCGCACAATCCGAAAGAGTATAACGGATTCAAGATGGTTAGGGAAAAAGCGATTCCATTGAGTAAAGAAAGGGGGATAGAGGAGATAAAAGAAATGGTTCTGGCTGGAAATTTCGTCAAACCGGAAAGAGAGGGGATGGTTGTTGAAAGAAGCATCAATGAAGAATATATTGTCGGTAATTCTGTTTCCGAAAGTTTTGATTTCAAAGTGGTTGTCGATACGGCTAACAGTGCTTCCGGGATATTGGTTCCGCAGATGCTCAAAAACTTTAATCTTGTCCATCTCTTCAGCGAAATCGACGGTAATTTTCCCAATCACGAACCCGATCCGAACAAAGCGGAGAATATAAAAATATTGAAAGAAAAGGTTGTTGAAGAAAAAGCTGACCTGGGAATAGGTCTTGATGGGGACGGAGACAGGATGGTTTTCGTCGATGAGAAGGGGGAAGTTGTTCCGTCCGATTTCATCTTATGTCTTGTCTCTGGATCGACTCTCAAAGAAAAACCGGGAACAAAGGTCTTGTACGACATCCGTTCAAGCAATATCGTCAGAGAGACGATAGAAAAGATGGGAGGAGAAGCTGTTGTAAGCAAGATTGGACATTCATACATAAAGGAAGCGATGAGGGAAAAAGGGATAGCCCTGGGAGGGGAATACACGGGACACTATTATTCCGAGAACAATGGAAATTATTTTGAAACCCCATATCTTTTCCTTTTTTCTGTTTTGAGGGAAATGAAAAGAACGGGCAAGCCGTTGTCGGAATTGATCGAACCGTTCAAGATATATCATCATTCTCCGGAAATAGCTTTCAAGACCGAAAACAGCAGTGAGATAATCGAGAGAGTCAAAGAGAATTATAGCGACGGGAAGGCTACGACCATAGACGGATTGAGGGTCGATTTCGACGATTGGTGGTTCCTTTTGAGGGCTTCCAATACCGAACCGATATTGAAGCTGGTTGTCGAGGCCGAGACGGAGGGATTGATGCAGGAAAAGATAAGAGAAATTGAGGAGCTGATAAATGCCCGGTAGAGATACCGGGTTTGACTTTTTTAAAGGCCTATAATATAAAATAAATGTTTGTCCCGGGAGGGCCAGGCAATGAAGTTAGAGGTATTTTCTGAAGAAATGGACTTTATCGCCCTGGACCTCATAGAAGAAGGGGGCTCAGACGCGAATGTGTGCAGGAGTATTGTTAATTATTTTTTGAATGGAAACCTGTACATGAGGATAGACGAGTTGTGCTCATCGTTGATTATTGAGTATGACGGAGAACGATGTTCTTTTCCAATGAACGGAGGACTTCATACTGCCGAAAGAGGCATAAATGGGGTTTTGGAAGGGAAGTATCAATTTTTGGCTTCTCTCTCGCCGGAGGGTTGCAGGCTTAGGTTTGTTGATTGTAAAAAGTCAGCAACAAAGGAATCTGTTGGCTGTTGCCAGAAAAGGTTGGTAGCATCCTATATGCCACCGCCCTTCGCTTCTAAGGATAAAAGGGGGCCAGTGAATAAGATAATTCAGGTAAGGTTGATTCCCGATCAGCCGCCCGATTTCAAAAATTGTATATCCTTTATTTCTTCTGGAGGGAAGTCTGTTCAAGAAAACTTAAATGCATATGCATAGAACAAAAAGGGACCAATAATTTATCGTCCCCTTTTTTTATTATAGAACATTATAGTCCCATCTTTTCCCTTACTTCCTCCATTTTCTTCTCAGCCACCTTTCTAGCTTTTTCCGCTCCTTTTTCCAGCATCTTGTCTATATATCCGGGCTTCTTCTGGAGCTCTTTTTTCTTTTCCCTTACCGGTTCAAGTTTTTCTATCAAGAGTTCGGCCAAGGATTTCTTGAAATCGCCGTATCCTTTTCCCTTGAACTCTTTTTCTATTTCCTTTATTTCTTTTCCCGAGAAGAGGGAATAGATGGTCAGGAGGTTGGAAACGCCCTTCTTTTTATTTACGTCGTACCTGATTTCCTTGTCCGAATCGGTTGTCGCCGCCATAATCTTTTCTTTTATCTCCTTCGGTTCGTCGAACAGCCCGATACATCCTTTGTTATCGTCGGTCTTGGACATCTTCTTTTCTGGATTTTGTAAGGACATTATCGTCGCTCCCTGCTTCGGAATCATGGGAGAGGGGAGCTTGAATATTTTCCCATATTTCTTATTGAACCTCTCGGCTATGTTCCTGGTCAGCTCCACATGCTGGATCTGGTCCTTGCCTATCGGAACGACGTCGGCATCGTACAGCAGGATGTCCGCTGCCATTAAGATGGGATAGTTGAGGAGTCCCGCATTGATGTATTCCTTATGCTTTTTCGATTTGTCCTTGAACTGGGTCATTCTCTGCAGTTCTCCCAAAGGCGTTATCGAGCCCAGGAGCCAGGCCAGTTCGGTGTGTTCCTTCACGTGCGACTGGATGAAGAGGGAGCACTTGTCCGGATCGAGGCCCGCAGCAAGATAGGTGGCCGCCAGGCCGTATATCTTGTCCTTGAGAGTCTTTTCGTCATACGGCGTGGTTATGGCGTGCCAGTCGACGATGCAGAAAAAACAGTCGTCCTTTTCCTGGAGTTCGATCCATTGCTTGACCGCTCCCAGATAATTACCTATATGGATGTCGCCCGTGGGCCTGATGCCTGAAAATACTCGCATAGTTTTAGATTTAACCTACTTCGATTATCACCGGAAGGACCATCGGCCTCCTCTGTGTTTTCTGGAATAGGAAGTCCGAGATGGTATTCCTGACGTTATCCTTGATGTACGTCCAGTTGACCACCTGTCCCGAAGCCGTGGCTTTTTCGACGGTCTGGATAACTTTCTTCCTGGTCAGGTAGAGAAGTTCCTTGGATTCCCTCAAATAGACGAATCCTCTCGAGATAATGTCCGGAGAATCCTGGACTTTTCCGGTCTTTCTGTTGACTACGGCTATTATAACAAATATTCCGTCAGCCGCCAGCATCTGCCTGTCTCGGAGAACTATCTCTCCGACGTCTCCGACCCCGAGCCCGTCAACCATGACGTATTCGGAGGGAACCTCCTTCTTTTCGACGAAGGCCTTTTCAGGAGTGATGTTTATGATCTGTCCGTTGTCGGCGAGGATGACATTTTCTTCTTTCATTCCGCATTCCTGCTGGGCCAAGTTTGAGTTAGCGAAAAGCATCGAGAACTGTCCGTGGACGGGCATGAAGAATTTGGGATTCATTATCCTTATCATCTGCTTAAGTTCGTCCCTCTGGGCGTGTCCTCCGGCGTGGATATCCATCATCTTGTAGTGGAAGACGTTGGCTTTCTGCCTTAACAGGTCGTCCTTGAGCATCTGGACGGTCCTTTCGTTGCCCGGGATGACCGAGGAAGAGAAGATGATGGTATCGCCCGGCTTGATTGATATTGAAGGATGTTCTCCCGTCGCTATCTTCATCAGTCCGGCGTTTTCTTCTCCCTGTGCTCCGGTGCAGAGTATGGTTACGTTCTTGTCGGGTAAACCGTTCGCATCCGCAACCTTTTTTAAGATGGTGCCTTTCTGCGATTTCAAATAGCCCAGCTTCTTGGTTATTTCCACATTGCTCTTCATACTGTGGCCGATGAATCCTACTTTCCTGCCGTGTTTCTCCGATATGGTTATCGCTTGCTGGACCCTGTTGACCAGGGAAGAGAAGGTGGCCATGATTATCCTTCCTTTGGCGCTCTCGAAAATCTTATTCATGTTTTCGAAAATTTCCTTTTCGGAAAGGGAGTGGCCCAGTTCTTCCGCTCCGGTAGAGTCGGATAAGAGAAGGGTTATCCCTCTCTTGCCGATTTCTTCCAGTTTCTTGAAGTTGGTCGCCGGTTCATTGACCGGGAAGTCGTCGAACTTGAAGTCCGAAGTGTGGACGAAGTTACCGACCGGGGTCTTGATGAAGAGTCCCATGTTGTCCGGGATGTTGTGGTTCTGCCTGAAGAATTCCACATCGAACACCCCCAGTTTTACCTTGGTTCCGTCTTTGACTTCGGTCAGATCCAATTTCGGGTGCTCGGGGAATTCGTCCTGCCTCTTGATGATGATTCCTCTGGCTAGGGGAGCGGCGAATACGGGAGGATTGCCTATCCTGTGGAGGATATACGGTATCGCTCCGATGTGATCGTAGTGGCCGTGGGTGATCAATACTCCGACAATCTTCTTGTATCTGTTGTTTTCGAGAAGATACGAGATGTCGGGAATAATGTAGTCGATTCCAGGCATGTCCTCTTCTGGCATCCTGAAGCCGACGTCGATCACAAGTATCTCGTCTTTATATTCGAGAAGCATCATATTTCTTCCCACTTCTCCCAGTCCTCCCAGAGGGATGACCCTGAGGGATCCGTCCTGAGGCTGGGGATGCTTCATGAATATCTTCTTATTTTGTTCCGGCCTGCGGTGATGGTACTGCTTTTTCTGAGCTCCATGCTGAGATCCGTGTTGCGGCCGGCTGTGCTGCGCGCGCGGCGCATGCGGTGTTT
>JBAZLP010000005.1:0-30295 GCA_041650235.1 Minisyncoccota bacterium | reverse complement strand
CCGTCCTGAGGCTGGGGATGCTTCATGAATATCTTCTTATTTTGTTCCGGCCTGCGGTGATGGTACTGCTTTTTCTGAGCTCCATGCTGAGATCCGTGTTGCGACCGGCTGTGCTGCGCCCGAGGCGCATGCTGTGTTTTTGTTGTTTCGTTTATCATATTATTTTACTATCGGATAGTTTACTGGAAACACTCCCGCTTTGAGGACCGCTTCTTTGTTTTTCGCGATCCAGGCGTACAGTTTTTCCACTCCCTCCTTGGGGGATACCTTCGGAGACCAGTCGAAGGAATTTTTAGCTTTTGTTATGTCGGAGATGTAGGCCTTCTGGTCTCCCGGCCTCCAGTCCCCGAAATTGTATTTGAATTTTTTGTCCGAGAGTTTTTCCAATATTTCGAACAGCTCCCAGATGGAGAGGGAATAGTCGCTCCCTCCGCCGATGTTATATGCTTTTCCTCTCGTCTCGTTTATGTTTGTGAGCGCTTTGTCGTATGCTTCAAGTACGTCGTCCACATATAATACGTCTCTGACCTGCTTTCCGTCCCCGTATATGGTTACGGGCTTGTCGAATAATAGAGCGTTTACGAACCAGGCCAGCCAGCCCTGTTCCTCTATCCCGAATTGGTGGGGGCCGTATATGCCGGACTGCCTGAAGACCACCGTTTTAAGGCCGTATATCCTCGCCCAATCGATCGTATACTGGTCTCCCGTCCCTTTAGAGCACCCGTACGGTCCGTGGAAGTCCAGGGGCCTGTTTTCGTCTATTCCTTTGAAGTTGCTGTATTCGTACCTTTTGTCTTTTTCCGTCGTTTCGAGGTCCCTCATCTCTCCGTATACCTTGTTGGTGCTGGTGTATAGAAGAGCTGCTTCGGGAGCTTCTTTCCTCAAAGCCTCGAGGACGTTGAAGGTTCCCAAAGCATTTATCTCGAAGTCCTCCCTAGGTTTTTGGACCGATGTCACCATCGTCACCTGGGCGGCCAGATGGATGACGTAGTCGGGTTTGTATTTCTTGAAAGCCGATTCGATCTGCCTGCTGTTCCTTATATCTCCCTTGATGAAGATTATCCCTTTTTTTGTTTTGAGATGCTTCAGGTTTTCTTTCGCTCCGACCCTTGAAAGATTGTCGAAGACGACCACTTTGAATCCTTTCTTAAGGTAGTATTCGGCGGCGTTGGTTCCGATGAATCCGCAGCCTCCGGTAATGAGGATTGTTTTTGTCTTATCCATGTTTATTTTAGGAAATCGAGGTCTTGGGGAACCTGTTTCAGGGGTTCCTCGAACCTTATTTCCGGAACGTTTTTGTAATTGTCGTTTTTGATCCAGCCCTTTGTCGAGTAGTAGTAGCAGGCGCCCTTCC
This sequence comes from Minisyncoccota bacterium, assembly GCA_041650235.1. Classification (GTDB taxonomy): domain Bacteria; phylum Patescibacteriota; class Minisyncoccia; order Minisyncoccales; family Minisyncoccaceae; genus UBA2211. The sequence goes on along the minus strand of JBAZLP010000005.1, from coordinate 28,941 downwards.
TGTCCATTATGCTCTTGTAGTCGGAAACGCATTCGGGGCTCACCCAGTTGGCGAGTTCCAGGGTTTCGTTGCCCGGGTTGATGGTCACGTGCCCGTAGCCCGCGGGGATGATGACGCTCTCTCCGGCTTCGGCTTTTACAGCGTATACGTCTTCCACTTCTTCCGTTCCTTTCTGGAAGAGGAAGAGGGCTTCTCCCTTGATGACGATGTATATCTCTCCCTTGTTGTCGCAGTGGAAGTGGCCTTTCGTCTTGACGTATTCATCGCCGATGAGGCAGGGAGGGATGACCGTTATGTCGTACCTCAGCCCGTTCTCGGACCTGACTCCGCGGTACATGTAGTACAGCTCCTTTTCAGGGTCGGAATCGATGGCAAAATCGTCCATGAGGACTCCTCTCATGTCTTTCAATCTCCTTATATCAGGATCTTTCAATTCTATTTCCATACTCTTTTTTCTTTTATATACCAGTTTTCTACATTGACGAACCTTTTAGATGCGTCGGTTATCTTTTCCAGGTTTATTCCTTTTATATTCTTCTTGGTCAGATAGAGATAGTCGGTTGTGAAGAGGGGAATGGCGGGAGCGTCCGATACGAGCAGGTCCTGGAGGTCGTTTAAGGCCTTTATCCTGTCGGTATTCTCATAGTCGGAATATTTCCTGGCCTTTTCCATGAGCCCGTCGGCCTTGGAATTGGTGTATGAGGAAAGGTTCAATCCCGGATCGATCCTCTGGGAAGAGTGCCAGAAGGGAGTGGGGTCGGGTATGCCTCCCATCTGCTCTCCGAAGAGGAGGATGTCGAAGTCCCTTTCCCTTAGGACCTTCTTTGTCTCCGTTTCCGAAAGCGTTTGGATATCTATCTTTATCCCTTGCTTCTCCCACTGCTCCTTTATTATTTGTGCTGTTTTCTGGAGGGCGGGGTGATTGGTTGTCTTCAAGGTGAAAGAAAGGGGTATCTCTTCGGCCGGTACGACGAAGCAGATTTCGTTCAGCTTCTTTATCGTCGCTCCGGAAACCTTTCCCGTACCCGCCGTCAATCCGTTGGGGGTCAAAATGTCATCTTTGTATTTTTCCTGGAATTTTATCACCGCCTCTTTGGTCTGCTGGCCGAAGCTTCCGGAAATGGTTCCCGAAGGATATACATCCTTGTCCTGCGCCAGGCATTCCTGGAGTTTAGAGACTTCGGTTCCGCTGCTTCCGCTCTGGAGCGTCTTCGAGAACTTGAAGCCAGATGACTTCTCGATCGTCTTTTTCCTCAGCCCGTCCTTGAGGGCGTATCCGTTCTTGTCCAATATCTGGGTGCCCTTGGCTTTATCGTATGACAGGGGCTGGGCTGGCTCTTTCAGATTATAGAAAGAGGGGAGAAGGGGAGAGTCGATTATCTCTCCTTGTCCGTTCAAAACTTTCTCCGCTATTTCCTTCTTGTCCGTCAGGTAGGCGAAGGCCTGTCTCATGTCCTTGCTGTCGAAGGGCTTTTTCAGGTTATTCAGGAAAATGGCGAAATAATCTGGCGTTCCTATCGAATTGAGATTGTATTTCTTAAAGTTCTTTTCGTCGTACGTCCCGGCTTCGATGCTTCCCGAATCGAGATTGCCTTTTTTCAGGTTGTTGAATAGGTCTTCCTGCTTGCTGAAAAAATAGAAATCTATCCTCGATATATGGGGCTTGCCCGCATAGTATTCGGGATTGGCGACAAGAGTCATCGATTTGACCGTCTTGTCTCCTCTGAGGTTGGTTTTCTTGACCAGATACGGCCCGCTACCGATTGGCGAAACTACATTTAATTGCGTATTCGACGTCATCGCCTGGACGGACATTCCGTCCCAGACGTGCTTGGGCATTATTTTCAGGTTGACCAGGGCTTCTTCGAATCCGCTGTATGTCTGCTTAAGCTTGAAGATGGCCTTGTAGTCTGAAACCTTCTCTATCTCCACCCCCTGCCAGTTGGTCCGGAGAGGGCTCAGATAGGCTGCGTCCTGGACCAGATCGATGGTGAAGATGACGTCATCTATTGTCAAAGGAACATTGTCGTGCCACTTTGCGTTTTCCTTGATTGAAAATTCGATCGTCTTCCCTCCGTCTTCCACATTGTATTCATTGATCAAGTCGGGAACGATGTTTCCGTTGCCGTCGTATGTCATCAATGAAGAGAAGACCAGCTCCGAGATGTCTCGGTCGACATCCGAAGAAGGGGAATACAAGGGATTTATGAACTGGGGCTGCCCCAGGACCCCCTCTCTTATCCTCCCATAGTCGGCCGGAACCGCTATCGTGTGGCTGATATAGAAGCCGGAAACAAGGAAGATGAGAGAAGAGGCGAACAAAGTGAAAAGAATGCCGAAGGCAATTTTTTCTTTCTTTTTCAAAACCCTAAAGAATTGCAGCCATTGCTTTTTCGCGGGCCAGCGGCCCCCGGAAAGAGAATTTTTGTTGTGGGAATTCATTATTAGTTGGCCAGATTAAGGACGGCGAGGGCGATAAAGGCGATAGTCAAAACTATCGTTGCCCAAAGCAGGTTCTTCTGGAATCCTCTCCTTGTGCTGTACACTTCGCCGCCTCCTCCGAAAGCGGAGCCCAAAGCTGTGCCCCTCTGCTGGAAAAGGATGACTATTACGAGCAATATTGAAACGGCTATCTGAGCGATCAGTAAGTTGTTGTTCATTTTATTTGAATGCCATCGAGGCGACCATGTCGGTGCCCCAGACGATTAATGTTGTATAGAAAAGATTGTTCAGTCCGAATATCTCGAACATGTCGGCGGGGAACAGGGCGTCCACCAGCCAGACCAGGAACATCATTATGACGATGCTGAATAAATTAAGGGTGATTATCCTCAAAGGAAGGGTGATAAGGTTCAAAAGAGGCCTCACGAATATCAGGAGAAGGCCAGTGGCCGCTCCCACCAAGAGAATCGTTTTGAAGCTCCCGTCGAAGGTCACTCCATCAAGAAGATAGATGGAAATGCCCATTCCAACTATGCCGGCGAGCAGTTTCTCTACCACGTTATTCATATTTCATATATTACCAGATTTGCCGTTAAAGTCAACCCGAGATATAATATTTCAAAGATGAATAAAGTATTAAAAACAGCTTTTACGCTTATCGAACTTTTGGTGGTTATAGCCATAATCGGAATACTTTCGGGCCTCATTGTTGTCACCATGAATGGGGTGACAGCTAAGGCGAATATAGCCAAGTCCCAAGTATTTTCCAATTCCTTGAGGAATGCCTTGATGCTTAATCTGGTTTCGGAATGGAAATTTGACGGTTCGGGAGTATTGGACGGAGGGGATGCTACGACGTTGTACACTCAAGATACATGGGGAACAAACCACGGATCATCGATAACAGGAACATTGAAAGTGTATTCAGGAAATAATTGTGTTACCGGATCATGTCTTTATTTTGACGGATCAAGCTATATTTCCGGAGGAAGCAACCTTATTCCTTCCCAGCCTTTTTATACTATTGAGGGATGGGTAAAAATTCCCTCAAACACAACAGACAATTCTAATAGGTATCTCATAAATTTAATAAACAGCGCCGATGCTCCGGGATTCAGCCCATGTTTTTGGACCTCCTATAAACCCCTTATTTATTTAAATAGTTCCAATTATAAATACGGCGCTTCCGACTTGAGAGACGATAAATGGCATCACGTAGTTTTTGTTGTTATCGGCTCGGCCATGGCGGATGTGGCCAACAGCAGGATATACGTCGACGGGAAGCTGGAGGCCGCCGGGTCCGTATCAAATTCCAATTCTCCGGTTTTGCCAACGGGTAATTTCAGGATGGGGATGTACTATACCGGATACATAGATGGAATGAGGGTTTATAGGGAGATTATGCCTGCCTCCCGAATCAAAGATCAATACTACGCCGGATTGAACCAATTATTGAGAAGCGGAGCGATAAGCGGGTCCGAATATCTGGACAGAATAAATAATTCGGCTAAGATATAAATATATGAACACAGCAAAAACGGTAAGCATAATAGTTTTATTTATCTCTTTTGTCACGGCCTGGTATTTTTATCCCTTCTTGCCTGCGGAGATGGCATCGCACTGGAACACCCAGGGGCAGGTGGACGGATACATGGGGAAGCTCTGGGGATTGCTCCTGATGCCCATATTGATGGTTTTCTTCACCGTTTTGTTCTTCGTCATTCCCAATATCGATCCGGAGAAGAAGAATATAGAGAAGTTCTGGTCCGAGTTCGATAAGTTCATTATCGTCTTCAACCTTTTCATGCTTTATGTCTACATCCTTACCATCCTTTGGAATCTGGGATACGGCCTCAATATGACCGCGGCCATCATGCCCGCCTTCGCCGTTTTGTTTTGGTTCTGCGGGTCGTTGATCGGAAAAGCCAAGAGAAATTATACGATAGGGATAAGATTCCCATGGACGCTGGCGAGCGACGTCGTTTGGGACAAGACGCATAAGATAGGGGAGAAGCTTTTCAAATTGATAGCGCTTCTCGCATTCCTCGCAACATTCTTCGTCAATTACGCTTTCTGGTTGCTGTTCGTCCCGATAATAGCCTCCGTCATTTTCCTTTTCATCTATTCCTATCTCGAGTACCGGAAGGTGAAATAATAAGGAAAAGAGAGGGGCACGGCCCCTCTCTTTTAGTTGTGCATATTTTGTTTGACTGGAGACAGGTTAGGTATATATTAAAAGCAGAACAATGGAAAACAAAGCAATGATATTTTTGGTGGTCTTGATTGCTTCGGTCGTCTTCGCCGGAGTGGCTTTCGGCGGCAGCAATGTCCGCACTTTCTATAACGAAAATCTGAAAGAGGCGGTGGACAGCGGGACCGGGAAGGCGATTGATAAGGCCAAGGAGGCCGGAGGGATGATTGCCGATAATGCCAAGGAGTTCTCTTCTTCTCTGTACGACAAGGTTTCGGACAAGGCGGGGGAGGCAATCCATGATTTGATAGCCGTCCCGGCCGGGAATGCCTGGCGGAACGTAATCAAAGAAGCTGTCTCTGCGGGGTCTTCGGTATTAACCGAGGAAGAAAAGAAGGAAATATTAAATGATGATTCATGCACCTGTCCGTAATGTTGACAGGTTTTATATTCTGTAATACAATTGTAATACAAGACGATAACATTAAAAACATGAGAAAAGTTTTGAGTATTTCGATTCCGGATTCCTTGGAGAGGGATGTCAGGAAGAGGATCAAAAAGAGAGGTTTTTCTTCGGTGAGCGAATACGTCAGCAATCTTTTGAGGGCTGACGAGGATTTGATATCCGAAAAAGAGCTGTTGGAAGATATAAGGAAGGGGGAAGAGGATTATGAAAAAGGGAACGTGATCAGAGGTAAAAGACTGTCCGATTTCATATGATAATCAAGGATATCGTCTATACCCATAAGTTTATAGATTCTTTCAAGAAGCTGGACGAAGATATTAAAAGGGCGGCCGTTGAAAAAGAGCGATTGTTCGAGAAAAATCCTTTCCATCCGTCCTTGAGGCTGCACCCCCTCAAAGGAAAACTTCGTAATTTTTGGTCGATAAGCGTCAACTCCAACTATCGTATCATTCTCGAGTATAAGGATGGGGGAGAAGCGTTCTTTCTTTCAATCGGCAAGCACGACATATACAGACATCTTTAATTCTAGTATAATAGAAGAAAAAAATTAAACCTATGGAAAGCATATACATCGTTTCCTCGATCATCCTTCTCATGCTTTTGTTCATCTTCCTTAATTTCCTTTTTTTCCTCATGGTCAAGAGCCAGACGAAGAGGGCATTCAAGGAGGTGGATGATTATCTGAGGAGGAAGATAGAATTGGCTACTCAAATCATGGCGGAGATATCGAGGTATGTCTCATACGAAAAGGACTTCCTGAAGAACATCGTTGAAGCCAAGAAGCAGGCGGAAAGGGCCGAGACGGTGGAAGAGAAGAAGAAAGCCGGGAACCTTTTGTCCGCGGTCTTCAATGCCGCTTTCTCGGCGGCCGAGAAGCACCCGGAACTAAAGGTCTCGGAAAGATTGAAGAAGCTGAAGCAGGAGTTCAGGGATATAGAAGAGGGGGTAGATTCTCTGAAGGATTTATTGAGCCAGATAGCGGGAGCCGTAAAGAAGCTCTTGAAAACCAAGCCGTTTGGTGTAATATATGATTTGTTCAAAAAAGAGGAGAAAATAGTCAAAGAAGAAGTCAAAAAGGTTAAGAAGAGAATAATTAAGAAGAAAAAATAATATGTCTATAATAGAAATAGTATTAGCGGTAGCAATCCTTTTCGTTCTGTATATAGTCGTGATGTATAACGGTTTGATTACATTGAGGAACAGGGTCAAAGAGGCCTGGTCCGACATCGACGTCCAGTTGAAGAGGAGGTACGATCTGATCCCCAACCTGGTTGAGACGGTCAAGGGATACGCTTCACACGAGAAAGAGACCTTCGACAAGGTCATTTCCGCGAGGAGTAAGGCCATGTCCGCCCAGAGCATGAAGGAGAAGGGGGAGGCGGAGAACGCTTTGTCCGGAACATTGAAGAGCTTGTTCGCTTTGTCCGAGAATTATCCCGATTTGAAGGCATCGGTTAATTTTCTGGAACTGCAGAAGGAATTGACCGACACCGAAGACAAGATCCAGGCGGCCCGACGCTTCTATAACGGTAACGTCTTGGAATTCAACACCAAGTTGGAGACATTCCCGACAAATGTGATTTCAGGAATGTTCGGCTTCAAGGTTTCAGAGTTCTTTGAAGCAGAAGAAGGGGAGAAGGCGGCTCCGAAGGTAAGCTTTTAATAAATAAACAATATGAAAAACATTTCCAAGTGCATTTTGAAGCAGAAGAAGAGGCAGAGGAGGAAGTTCAACAAGTTGAACGAGAGAGACCTCAAGAGGAAGGGGCTTGAGAAGAAATAACATGGCCACTCTGTATAACATAGCCGACTCGAACGTCAGGAAGACCTGGTTTTTGATAACCTTCTTCCTGGTTTTCGTCATTCTGATAGGATGGATATTCAGCCATGCCTTGAACAGCCAGGCCATATTGTACATAGCGGTGGTTTTCAGCGTTTTAACCAGCGTTTCTTCGTATTGGTATTCGGACAAAATCGTCTTGATGAGTACAGGGGCGAAGCCGATAGAGAAGTCGGATAATCCTGAATTATACAGGATAGTCGAGAACCTCTGCATCGCTTCGGGCTTGCCCGTTCCCAAGATATACATATTGAACGAAGCCCAGCCCAACGCTTTTGCTACGGGCAGGGATGAGAAGCATGCTGTCGTAGCCGTGACCAAGGGATTATTGGGGAAGCTGGAGAAGACGGAGATAGAAGGGGTGATTGCTCATGAATTGTCCCATATCAAGAACAAGGATATGCTGTTGATGACTGCCGTAGTTGTGTTGGCCGGAGTTATTTCCGTTGCCGCCGATTTTTTCATGAGGATGACTTTCTGGGGAGGGCACAGGGATAATGACAATAACAATTCAAGTAACGTTATTTTCTTGGTTCTGGGGATTGCGGCAGCGATACTGGCTCCCATCGCCGCTTCGTTGATCCAGTTGGCCATTTCTCGAAACAGGGAGTTCTTGGCTGATGCGTCGGGAGCATTGTTGACCAGGTATCCGGAAGGGCTGGCCAGCGCTTTGGAGAAGATTGCTTCGGATACGAGCCAGCTGAGGAGAGCGAACAGTTCAAACGCCCATCTTTTCATCTCTTCTCCTTTCAGAGGTAAAGAGACGAAGAGCTGGTTTAATAAATTGTTCATGACCCATCCGCCGGTGGAGGAGAGAGTGGCGAATCTGAGGGGGATGAAGATGTGACCGCTGGAAAGCGGTTTTTGATTTGACAAAAAAAGGGAAAGTCATATGCTTAATAGGGTTTAGGCTGGAGGGCTTAATCCTTATCGTTCTTAATATGGGTGAGAAAAATGAGACGAAGTTCTTGCGGGGGTATAACCCCCTATGACGGAAAGATCCTTTCCAAAGAGGAAGGGATTGATGAGGTGTTGAGAAGAGCGATGGATCTGGAAAAATCGATTCGTCTGAGGCATCCTGTTGTCCTCGGCATATCGGGTGGCTCCGGATCGGGCAAAAGCACTTTCGCCAATGAGCTTTCCGAAAGGTTTGTCGCGGCGACGGTAATCAACGCCGACGACTATTACAAGTCGTGCGGATCTTACGACTGCAGTCTTGACGAGCCTGGAGCAATCGATCTCGGACTTCTCGAGGTTCACCTCGGCCTTCTCAAAGAAATGAAAGGCGTGATGAAGCCGAGATACGACTTCAAGTCTAAGGGCGGAGAAAGAATCGACTGCGAGTCATTGTCTCCGACGCCGTTCATAATCGTCGACGGACTATATGTCCTCAACGAGAGTCTGGCTCCTCTTTGCGACGTCAAGGTTTTCATCGAGACCGACCTGCACGGCCGTTTCGTCAGGCGCCTGACAAGGGATCCCAATCGGACAGGCCAGGACCCTGCGGACATCCTTGCGTACTTCCTTACGGTAGTCGAGCCGATGTATCGGCGGTATATCGACTGCCAGAAGTCGGTTGCCGACGTAATCATCCGCAATCCTTATGACCGGATGTCCGAGCCGCAGAAAGCCGGATGTGTCGAGGATTGCCAGTTCAAGGCGGCCATCGAAAAGTCATTGCCCAATGAGATTCTGAGAAGGGCGGGAGCGGTCGCTCTGGCCAGGACCAGCCAGGAAGACGCGTACTTCTCGATAAGCGAAGGGCACAGCCAGGAGCTTATCAGGATCAGGAAGGAACCGGGAGACCGAATCAGCTTCACCTACAAGACGCCGCGCAAGGAGGGCGGCAGGAGCAAGTTCGAGTTCCTGATTTCTCCTCAAGGGAGGGATGCTGTCGAGGACTCATTCACCGAGCTGGTCCGCGTGAACAAGCTGAGGGATCTGTACTCTTTGAACGGAGTGATCTTTTCCCAGGATGAGGTCAGGTTCCCCGGAAAGAAGAGGCAGCACTTCATCGAGGTCAGAGGACTTAAGAGGGAAGAAGATGTGTCTGCTTTCCTCAACCTTCTCGGCATCAAGGATCCGGCCGTCTCGAAGGCATCGTACTTCGAAATCGGGACGGGATCATAATTTTGTTCTTTTTTCATGTCGCACATAGTCGCGACTTTCTTTTTATCATTTTTGTGTTATTCTGATATTGTCTTGGAGAGGTGCAAGAGTGGCTGAATTGGCAGTCCTGGAAAGACTGTGTGGGGAAACTCACCGAGGGTTCGAATCCCTCCCTCTCCGCCAAGTTGAATGAAAAACAAAAAACGCCGAAAGGCGCTTTTTGCGTGGACCCGGCGGGACTTGCACCCGCTTCACTGGGTGCTAACGCCAGTATGCTACTGTATACAACACGGGCCCGGATCCACAACTTAATTTTAAACAAAAAGAACTCCTTATTCAAGAGCTCTTTTTGTTAGCACCCAGTTTTAGCCCGTAATGCATACAAGCTACTAGCGTTTGATTTATTATCGCAGATTTATTGAATATGTCAACCCCGATTGTGCACAAAGGAAACAGGTAAACAACACTTGACATATTGTAAAGTATAGATTACATTATAAATATAACGATAATGTATAACAATATGTCATACAAAACCTTCAAGTGGGTGAGGATCTTCATGGCTATGTTCATAGCCGCAACGGTCTCGATTGCTGTAAGCATCGAGAATGCGTATCTGGCTCTGGCCGCGGTAATCGTCGGCATGATTTCCATGCTTTTGATAAAAAGGAACGTCAAGGAAGTCCTGGTCGATGAGATGGTCAAGAACATAGCGGGGAAGTCCGCTCTCATGGCATACAGCATCACCGTTCCGGTTCTCGCATTGCTGTCCCTCGTCTTCATGTTCTCCAACCTCAAAGAAAGGGGTTCGGACATGTACAACCTGGGAATAATCTTAAGCTATATCGCTTTGGCTCAGATGTTCGTCTATTCCTTCTTCTATTACTATTACCAAAGGAAATATGGCCGGGATGGAGAATAAAATCAGGGTGCTGAGAGCCGAGAAGGGGATGACCCAGGAAGAGCTGGCCGATAAGGCGGGAGTGACCCGCCAGACCATCATCGCGATAGAAAAAGGGAAATACGTCCCTTCTCTCGAGTTGGCTTTCAAGATCTGCAAAGTTTTCAACAAGAAGATTGAAGAGGTTTTCCAATGGTCTTGATTTAATTTATGCGTCATGTAATATGGAAGCCAGTCAACCTTTAAAGGAGATGACATATTGAGGAAAATCGGCCTTATCGGGGGAACGAGCTGGCACAGCACAGCTGATTACTACGGGATTATCAACGAGCTCGTCAACAAGGAGCTCGGAGGCAATCATTCGGCCAAGCTCATGATTGAATCGCTTGATCTTCAGGAAATAGAAGATCTGATGAATGCAGGTGAATGGTCTACAATCGGAATGAGACTGACCAGGTCTGCTTTTCGCCTCAGTGAGGGCGGAGCAAAAGCCATTGTCATATGCACCAATACGTTGCATAAAGTGGTTGACCAGGTCCAGTATTATCTTGGAGGCGAGGTCCCTATTATCCATGTCGGAACCGTGACAGCCAAGGCGGTGAAGAGGCGGAGAATCAAAACAGTTTGCTTTCTGGGGACAAAGTTTACCATGGAAGACGACTTCATCATTAAGGAGTTCGAGAAAAAGAACATCAAGGTTATCGTTCCTGATGAAACGGAAAGGGAGTTCGTCAACGAGGTCATTTTCAAGCAATTATGCAGAGGAATCGTCAATCCGAGCTCTCGGACTGCCATTGAATGCATAATCAAGAGGACCAGGAGCCATGGGGCAGAAGGAGTCGTTCTTGCCTGTACAGAGTTGTCCATGATTGTCAACGAAGAAGGCGCCGGTATTCCCGTCTTCGATACGATGTCGATTCATGCACAGGCGGCAGCTGATTTCATCCTTTCAACTTAACCATTTTTATGGTTTTGTTCTTTTTTTAAGATGTGATATAATTTTCTTAATGAATAAATTCAGCCAGAAAACTGAAGAAAACATTCTCATCGTCACGGCGTTCTTCGTCCTGATTTCTTCGATGATTCACGCCATGCTTTCCGCGGGGCTGGCGATAGTCAGCCTCCTGACTATCCTCGGGTATAATTTCTTGACCAAAAAGGCATGATTTTCGTCACGGGCAACCACCAGAAACTTAAAGAGTTTGAGGAGATTTTGGGAGTTAAGCTTAATCATTCTGATTTGGACTTGGAAGAGATCCAGTCAATCAGCGTCGAAGAAGTGGCCGGATACAAGGCTAAACAGGCCCACGATTTCTTAAGGGAGCCGGTCATTGTCGAAGACACCGGCCTTTATTTCGAAGGATTGAACGGTTTGCCCGGAGCGCTGATAAAGCACTTCGTCAAGAAATTATCATTAGATAAGATATGTTCTCTATTGGGAGAAGACAGGAAGGCCAAAGCGGTAACCTGCATCTGTTATTTCGATGGGGAAGAAGCCAAGATCTTTATCGGAGAAACGGAAGGGGAGATAGCTGATAAGCCGAGAGGAACCAATGGCTTCGGTTGGGATCCCATATTCATTCCCGAAGGATACGAAAAGACATTCGCCGAACTGAGCGATGAAGAAAAGACATCCAAGTTCATGCGCAAGGAAGCGATAAAGAAGCTGAAGGCTTTTCTTGACAAGGAAAGATAAAGAGACGATACTTAAGCCAGTATTCCCCGAAGAATTGGGAAACGGAGGAATGGAGATGGATGTTAAAGATTGTCTGGAAGCGTTTCAAGAGGTTGTCGTTCTAATTGTTTTCCTTTTTATTTCTCTTTTTTGCGCCCTTTTGCTTGTTATCCCATACGAGGCAAGGGCTATAAGGAGAGAAAGGAAAGCAAGGTCGGGAGGTTGATAACACATGTTCTATGGTGATTATAAGGTTACGGCAACAGATGTTGCGATTATGGCAGCGATTATGCTCTTAATTATCGTCGCACAACTGTTCGGATCTTCAGTCACTCCAGGGGTTTAACCCCTCTTTCTTTTTGACAAATTGAAAGAAAGGAGGGATAAATAAGGCAGGAGGATTCTGTATGGACATGGCAGGGAAGTATGCTCTTATGATTGTTGCGGTGTTGGCGGTGGTGATTGCGGGAACCTTAGCGTTCTGCGTAATCGTTTGGCCAGAAAGGACCTGTAGTTTTCTAGCTCTTTTTAGCGGATGGCCTTGAGCCGTCTTTTTTTGTGTGTTGACAAAATTATTATATTAGTTTATAATCTTAATAAGATTACCATGACAAAGGTAGTTACCGTAGAGGAGCACGGAAGACGTGCCTCTCAGAGGAATTCAGATGTGGCCAAGACAGTGGCTACTATGATGGGAGAGTACGCAACTCTCTTTGGCGGACAGGTTGTTGATGTGGTCCGCAACCATGAAGCGATCGACTTCGATTCCGTGACCGGAATCAAGATTGAAACACTCTTCGGCTTGGCCCCGGGCGAAGCTAAAGGAGCGAGTCAGTTTGTCTACTTTTCTCCAAAGATGGGGACGGTAAGCACGCTGCTCTTGCTCTTCGGAAGAGGTAACCGACCCACCTACTCGTTCAACGAGAAGGTGGGAGGAAGGCACACCACTATCAAGGTGTACTGCGACCCAAAACCTTTTAAGGAAACTTAATCGGTGGCGGGTCTTTTTCATTTGCATTTTTATCACTTCCAGTGTATGATTGATAATAAAGAATTAAAAATATGGACGGAATAAACTTCACAAATAAAGCGCATAAAGTCGTTATACACGCCCAGAACCTGGCGAGAGAGATGGGTCAGCAACACGTGGACGCTCTCCATGTCCTTTTCGCCATGCTTTCGGGGGAAGACAATATAGTTTTGAGCTACTTAAACAAAATTAATGTTGATATAGAAGACCTGACGAGGAAAACGAGGGGAGCTTTGAATCAGATCCCTCCGGCGACCAACCCCCAGAATCTGGGCCAGGTCTATCTCACCCAGGACATGGTCAATGTCACGGAAAAAGCCAAGGAAGAAGCATTCACTATGGGAGACGATTTCATTTCCATCGAACATCTGTTCTTGGGAATGCTCGGGATAAGGAGTATGGCTGGAGATGTTTTGGCCAAGGCTAACTATCTCAAGGCCTTCAGCGAAGAAGGGAATAAGGAGAAGCTCGACTACTATTCCGCCCAGAAGATATTCAGCCAATTGAGAGGAGGGGAAAGGATAACTTCTCCCAATCCCGAAGCCAGATACAAGGTTCTGGAAAACTATACGAGGAATCTGACCAATCTGGCCAAGAAAGGAAAGCTTGATCCCGTGGTTGGGCGTGAGGATGAAATCAGGAGGTTGATGCAGATCTTATCGAGGAGGACTAAAAACAACCCTGTCCTTATCGGAGAGCCGGGAGTGGGCAAGACGGCCATCGTCGAAGGATTAGCCCAAAGGATAGTCAAAGGAGAGGTTCCCGAGAGCTTGAAAGACAAGGAAGTCATATCTCTCGATCTGGGAGCGATGATCGCCGGAACCAAGTTCAGGGGAGAGTTCGAAGACAGGGTGAAGATGCTCTTGAAAGAAATCAGGAAGGCTGAAGGCAGATACCTCATGTTCATAGACGAACTCCATACCCTTATCGGAGCCGGTTCGGCTGAAGGAGCTGTCGATGCTTCGAACCTTTTGAAGCCCGCTCTGGGAAAAGGGGAACTGCGAGCCATCGGAGCGACAACCCTGAAAGAATACCAGAAATACATCGAGAACGATGCGGCCCTGGAGAGGAGGTTCCAACCCATATACGTCGTCGAGCCGACGATAGAAGACACGATTTCGATATTGAGGGGAATCAAAGAAAAATACGAACTTCACCACGGCTTGAAGATAAAGGACTCGGCCCTGGTTTCCGCCGCCGAACTGTCGGCCAGGTATATTACGGACAGGTTTTTGCCTGACAAGGCGGTAGACCTCATGGACGAGGCGTCTTCCGCTTTGAGATTGGAGATAGAATCCAACCCCATAGAACTGGAAGACCTAAAAAAGGAAATCCAGAAGCTGGAGATTGAAAGGGAAGCGGTCAAAAAAGAACTGCTTAACGCTTCTTCGAAAGAAAAAGAGGCCTTTACCAAGAGAGAAAAAGTAATCAACAGGGAATTGGCCGAATTGTCCGAAAAAGCCAACACTTTTTCAGCCAGATGGAAGACGGAGAAAGAAACGATATACAACATCAAAGGACTTAAGGAAGATATTGAGAAAGAGAAATATAGTCTTGAGAAATTATTGAAAGAAGGGGATCTGCAGAAGGTAGCGGAGATAAAGTACGGGACTCTGCCCGAGCTGTTCGCCAAGCTGAAGAAGCAGGAAGACAAATTGGTAAGATTGCAGAAGCAGAACCCGATTCTGAAGCAGGAGATAGGCCCGGAAGAGATTTCAAGGGTGGTTTCGCGCTGGACGGGCATCCCGGTTACAAGGCTTCTTGAGTCCGAAGCTTTCAAGCTGGAAAACATGGAGAAAGAATTAGGCAAGAGGATAATCGACCAAGAAGAGGCGATCAAGGCGGTTTCTAACGCTATCAGGAGATCGAGAGCGGGCATTTCCGAGGAATCGAGGCCCTTGGGTTCGTTCATGTTCCTCGGCCCGACCGGAGTGGGCAAGACCGAAACGGCCAAAGCTCTGGCGGAATTCCTTTTTAACGACGAGAACGCCATGATCAGGGTAGACATGTCTGAATACATGGAGAAGTTCGATGTCTCTAAGATGATTGGAAGCCCTCCCGGATACGTCGGATACGAAGAAGGAGGGCAACTGACCGAGAAGGTTAGGAGGAGGCCATACAGCGTCATTTTGTTGGACGAGATCGAGAAAGCCCATCCCGAGGTCTTCAATATCTTATTGCAGGTCTTGGAAGATGGGAGGCTTTCCGATTCCAAAGGAAGAGTGGTTTCTTTCAAGAACACCATATTGATAATGACCTCGAACGTGGGATCGGAGATAATCGCCAAGGAGGCTCCTTTGGGATTCATCGATGACGGAAAGGTAAGCCAAAAAGAGGGATTAAAGGACAAGATCCAGGCCTCTTTGAGAGAAAAGTTCAAGCCCGAATTCATCAACAGGATCGATGAGATAGTCATCTTCGATTATCTGGGAGCGGAGGAGATTAAGAAGATCGTTGACCTCGAATTGAATAAGGTCCAGAAGAGATTGGGAAAGAAGGATATCCGAATCATCGTTACCGAGAAGGCCAAGCAGTCTCTCGCCAAACAGGGGTTCGACCCGAACCTGGGAGCGAGGCCGTTAAAGAGGATAATCCAGAAGCTGATATTGAATCCTCTGGCTTTGAAGATAGTGGGGGAGGAGATAAGGGAAGGTGACCTGATCAATATCGATGCGGAGAAGGATGAAATCACATTGAAGACGGTTTCGACCAGGAAGAAGCTGTTGAAGCCGGCCAAGGTAGCGGCGAGGTGATTGTCTTAAATATATGGATGAAAAGAAATTACAAATATATCAAGTGGGAATAAAGGGGATTATAGTCAACTCTCAAAATAAAGCCCTAGTTCTGCTTAAAACAGTTAACGGAAGAACTTTCTGGGATGTTCCCGGAGGAAGAATGGAGAAAGGAGAAACGATAAACGAAACTCTTCGAAGAGAATTGGAGGAGGAGGTTCCTGGCATAACAGGTTTTCAGGTTAAGAATATTCTCAATGTCGATTCTGTTCACAGGTCTGATACGGTCGAGGATATAGATCTCCTTCTTGTTTTTTATAAAGTGGAAGCCGATTTAGAAAAAGTTACATTAAGCGATGAGCACCAGTTATACAGATGGGTATCTTTGAACGAAATTGATTTTTTGGAAAAAGAAGCTTCAATCAGAGACGGGATTAAGGAGGCATTAAGATTGTCTTTGGATAAATAATCCTTTATTTTTTTGGCCGGTACTGGTATAATCTACTCATATGGAATTCACCGTCAGACAATTTCTCGCCTGGGTATTGATTGTGATCGGGCTGGGGATAGTGTTCTGGGACATTTCTTCGTCCTATTACTATTTTACCGCTCAGAAAGAGTTCCCCAAGGTCTTTAACGCAAGCCAGCCGTCCGGAAGCACCAATGCCCAGTCGAGTACGAGCATAGAAGGGCAGATAGGGAACGTGATCAAGGACCAGATAAAGCAGCTGATACCGGAGAATTCGGTGACCCAGGTTTTGAACATCTCTTCCTGGATCATGTTCGCTTCCTTCCTCCTTTGGGCGGGAGGGAAATTGATAGGGATAGGCAATAATTTTTTAAAGGAAAGCTAAATGGACGCAGAAAAGACAATTCAGGAGATGAGCGAAAGGGTCCTCCTTTTGGAGGACCGTCTTTGACGTCTCCAATCTTAAAAAAAGAACGGCTGAACTGGATAAAGAGATAGAGAATCCAGATTTTTGGAATGACAAGGACAGGGCAAGAGCCGTTTCCCAGGAGTCGGCCGACCTTAAGGAAACGATCGATTCGGTCGAAGAAATCAAGAGGGGCCTTGAAGACCTGAAAGAGCTTAAGGAAATATTGGATGAAGACGGATTGTATAAAGAGATAGAGAAGATAGAGAAGAAAATAAAAGAAAAGGAGAAAGAAACGTTCTTTTCCGGCAAGTACGACAAAGGAAGCGCCATGCTTTCGATCTATTCGGGAGCGGGAGGCCAGGACGCCCAGGACTGGGCCGCTATGCTCCTGAGGATGTATCTCCGCTATTGCGAAAACAAAGGTTTCAAGGTTGAAACACTGGACGAATCTTTCGGCGAAGTCGGAGCTGAAGGAAGGAAGGGGATAAAATCGATCAGTTTGTCCGTTAACGGCAAATACGCATACGGATTATTGAAGAAAGAGACGGGAGTCCACCGCTTGGTGAGGATTTCTCCTTTTTCGGCCCAGAAACTGAGGCACACTTCATTCGCTTTGGTTGAAGTATTGCCCGAGATAGAGGAGGGGGAGATGGAGATAAAGGCGGACGATCTGCGAGTAGATTTCTATAAATCATCCGGTCCGGGAGGCCAGTACGTCAACAAAAGGGAATCGGCGGTGAGGATAACCCACATTCCCACGAACATAGTCGTTACCTGCCAATCGGAGCGTCTCCAGGGAAAGAATAAGGACAGGGCGATGAAGATGCTTTATTCGAAATTATACCAGCACAATCTGGAAAAGCAGGAAAAGGAGATGTCGGAGATAAAAGGAGAGAAGATATCGGCATCGTGGGGAAACCAGATCCGTTCATATGTCCTTCATCCGTATAAGATGGTCAAAGACCTGAGGACGGATATAGAATCGACTCAGCCGGATAGGGTTCTGGACGGAGAGCTCGATGATTTCATCGATGCAGAGATAAAGATCTAGGAAATTTCTTGCTTCTGTTTTCCTTTTGAGCTAAAATATGTGAGTAAAATGATCCAGTTCAAAAACGTAACAAAAGAATACTCGCCCAATTTGTTCAAGGAAGCCAAAGTGGCTTTGCAGAACGTTTCCTTTGAGATAAAGAAGGGGGAGTTCGTCACCTTCTGCGGCCGGTCGGGAGCGGGAAAGACGACGGTACTGAAGCTTATCTCCTGCGAAGAGAAACCGACTTCGGGAACGGTGCTTTTCGATGACATGGATACCAAAGATGTTAAGAAGAGCGAAGCGTACCTGATCAGGCAGAAGATAGGGTTTATCTTCCAGGATTACAAGCTTCTTTCATACAAGACAGTTTTTGAGAATGTCGCATATGCCCTCGAGGCCTTCGATTTCAACGAGAAGCTGTTGAGGGACGAGGTGATGCAGGTTTTGGAATTGGTCGGACTCGAAAGTAGGGCCAACTGTCTGCCGAAAGAATTGTCCGGAGGAGAAAAACAAAGAGTTTCTATCGCCAGAGCTTTGATCCATAGGCCTGAGATAATATTAGCCGACGAGCCGACCGGAAACCTGGATCCATACCACACGAGGGACATCGTCAAGATACTTCTGAAGATTAACGAGGCGGGGGCTACGGTCATACTTTCGACCCACGACAGGGAGATAGTTAATGCTTTGGAAAAGAGGGTTATCACTTTGGAAAACGGAAGGATAATAAGGGATGAAGAAAAAGGAGTTTTTTCACTATGATCAACTATTTAAGGAAAATATTCAAAAGCGGATGGGAGGGATTCATGAGGCAGGGCTTCCTGACTTTTTCTACCTCTCTGGTAATCTTCATCGCCGTCGTTTTGGGAACCGGATTATTGTTCTTTCAGGGAGGCGTTTCTTACCTTACACAGCAGATAAAGGATAAGATAGATATATCAGTCACTTTTAAATCGGACGTGCCGAGGGATACCATTTTGGGGATAAGGGATGATCTGACAAAGCTCGGACAAGTCAAGAAAGTCGATTACATTTCTCCCGAAGACGCATACAATACTTTCATCGAAGCCCATGAGGGAGACGAATACATGGAGGCTCTGGGGTTATTGAGCGTCAATCCGTTCATGCCTTCCTTAAGGATTCAGACCAAGGAGCCGTCCCAATACAAGGATGTCTCCGAGTTCCTTAAGAAAGAGGAGTATGCCGGATACATCAGCGAAGTCAACGACTACAAGAGGGGAGTGACGATAGAAAGATTGGGAGAATTGACGAGGAGCGTCCAGGTGCTGGGCATTTCGCTGACTTTGTTCTTGAGTTTAATCGCGATAATCATCACTTTCAATACCTTAAGGTTGAGTATTTATTCTCAGAAGGAAGAAATAGAAATAATGAGACTGGTCGGAGCGAAGAACAGCTTTATCAGAGGACCTTTCTTGGTCCAGGGATTCCTGTGCGGCCTTTTCGCCGCAATCATTTCTTTCATGATATTGACCATCGTCTTATTCATTTTCAACAAACAGCTTACCACTTTGTTCATAGGGTTCGATTCTCTGGCCTTCTTTAAGAATAATGTTTTCTGGGTTATATTGCTCCAGATGTTCGTCGGGGCCGGCCTGGGCTTGATTTCTTCCTATTTTGCTGTTAGAAAGTATTTGAGAGATTGACGCATATTCGGAGGTCGTCTAATGGTAGGACGCCAGGTTCTGACCCTGGTAATTGGGGTTCGAGTCCCTACCTCCGAACAAGATAGTTCTATCTTGACAATGCCGCAAGTAAGCGGTATGTTTTTGTTGAGGAAAATTCCTCGGGAGAACCAATGTATCGTTTAGAATTTAGAGGAGAAGAAGAGAGAGATTATACGACCTGGGCTCCAGAGATTGTGACCATCAGTCCTTCTCTTACAGCCGAACAGGCAGAGGCAATCGTGCCGATGACAGGCAAGTGCTCTAATCTTATCGGAGCTAAAATAATACGGGCAGATCCGAATCAGTTTGTGATTGAGAGCGAGTGCCCAATCTGCAAGAGCATCTTAATCTCCAGAATAATTGCTTATCTCGGCAAAAAGACAACAGCAATCGAGATAGATTAATATTTATCTCGATTTCCTATTTTAGATTGTTAATCCGGTTTTTAGCCGGTTTTGTTGTGGAAAAAGTTCCCCTTTCCTTAATGCTTGAAATGGTATATATTTATAGTGATAAAGATAATAACAAAAAATATGACAAAAAGGATAAGATACATGTATTTGACCTTCCTTCTCGCTGTTGCTTCGTCTCTGGTCCATAATTTGATATTCGGACTGATGAGGATGGAAGAATGGTTCTTTTTCGGAATAACGATACTTTCGGCCATAGCTTTCATAGTCCTCACCCTATACACCGTGATGGAATTCATTATCACCAAGGAGCCGGCCGATCTGTGGAAAGCCGGATTCCTAGGGATATTCGGATTCCTGGGGCTGGTTCCCGGATTCGGACCGTCTTTCTTCGGATTTTTCGGTCTTTTCGGACTGCTTGGAACAAGAGAATACATTTAAAGATTCATGAACAGGGATATCCTATTCATTTTCATCGTCTTCATTCTGGTTATCGCCGGAGTCTATCTGGTTTTTTTCAGCAAGGCAACCTTGAGCAGCGACAATACATTCAATCTTCTGAAGAGCTTGGACAGCCAGGTCAAGGTGGGTTTTTCCAATATCGAAGCCAGGACTTTCGTTTGGAATTTCGAAAATGAAGGGGAAGAGGTGACTTTTCGGACGATTGCCGGAAAGGGATTCACTGCCGTGGGAATCACCAACAATGAAACAGAGGCGGTAAAAGGATATTTTGAAGAAAATGGATTTAAGATAGACTTTTTCGATATCGACCCTGAGACCCTGTCGGGCATAGCGGGATACAAGAAAGACAATGATGTTTGCGTGGTCAAAACGACCATTTGGAAGGACGATCAGGGAATGCCCATGACCACAGACAAGTTAGACACAGATGTTTCCTGTGGAAGATTAGAGGAATAAAATATGGAGGACTGTATTTTCTGCAAAATAATAAAGGGAGAAATACCCGCGTACAAGATATACGAGGACGATTTGGTTTTGGCTTTTTTGGATAACCATCCGGTAGCCAAAGGACACACTTTGATTATTCCCAAGGAGCATGCCAAGGATATTTTCGAGATAGACGGAAAGACCCTGGAAAGGATTGCCTCCATTTCAAAAAAAGTTGCTTTAAAGATGAAGGAGAATCTCGGAGTCGGAGCGGTCAACCTCTTTCATGCGAGCGGAGTCGAAGCCGAACAGACGGTTTTCCACTTCCATATACACGTCATACCTAGGAAAGCGGGGGACGGCTTCAATTTTACCCGTGCTGTTTCGGGAAAGGATAATTTTTCAGACAATTTTTCGGAAACTTTGGAGAAATTGAAAATAGAAGGATAACGGGATATAATATACAAAAATGAAAAAGAAGAAAAAAGAAACACCAAAAAAGGTTGCGGAAAAGCTCCAGAAGAACGATGCAGACACGGCCAAGAGGGTGAGGATAAAGGTTATAGGAATAGGAGGGGGCGGAGGCAACATAATCGCCGAGCTTTTGAAGAAGCTCAAGGATTTTTCGTCCCAGAAAGTCGAGTTCGTGGCTTTGAACACCGACAATCAAGCATTGAAATCTCTGCCTAGGGCCTTAAAGACGGTTCCCTTCGGGAACAAATTGACCAAAGGTCTGGGAACGGGAAGGGATGTTGAGACGGGAGAAAAAGCGGCCAGGGAAGACATTGAGAAACTGAAAAACCTTCTGTCGGACGGAAAAGATCTGTACATCTTTATTTCTTCGATGGGCGGAGGAACGGGCACCGGAGCCACTCCCGTTCTGACCAAATTGGCCAACGAGATGGGGTTGAACACCTTGGGGATATTCACCCTTCCTTTCTCTTTTGAGGGAAGGAAGAAGATGGATATGTCTCTTAGGTCTTTGGATAAGATCAAGGAAACCCTGAACGCTTTCATGATTTTGCCCAACGAAAAGATATTTTCTTTGACTAAGGAAGAGGTTTCTTTCGCCGATTCTTTGAACCTTTTGAACGACCGATTGGCCGAGTCGTTGGAAGGGCTCTTGAGAACGATATATTCTCCGGGATTGATCAATATCGACTGGGCGGATATAAGGACGATATTGGAAGGAAGGAAGAAGATCGCTTACCTTAATTTCTGCAAGGCCAAATCGAGCCAGAATGCCGAGGAGATAGCCAAGACCCTTTTGAAGAGTCCTATCTTAGAGCATCGTTTTGACAACGCCGATAACGTGGTTTTTAACGTCGAGGCATCTAAAGAATTATCATTGCAGCTTCTGTCGCAGATAAGCGGGAAGATAGGAGAATTGGCCCCCAACGCCAAGATAATCTTCGGGTTGACCCAGAATCCCAAACTGAGGAACGAATTGAGGGTGGCTATTTTCGCCACTTTCGGCGAGGCGGAAAGGAAAACCAAAAAGAAAGAGGCGAAGAAAAAAGAGGAGAAGAAGCCGGAAAAGAAAAAAGCCAGGCCAGTCAAAATCGAAAAGGAAGAAAAAGAAGTCGAAGTGAGGAGGAACGCTTTAGAGATAAAGGAAGCGGAAAAGAAGGAAGAAGAGAGGGAAGAACAGGAAGAAAAGATATTCGACATACCCGCCTTTTTAAGAAAATCAAAAGACAAAAAATAAACCATGAAAAAAACTGTAAAGAAGGCAATTTTTCCGATTGCCGGAAGGGCTACCAGGTTTCTTCCCCTGTCAAAAGTCGTTTCTAAAGAGATGATTCCCTTGGTTGACAAGCCGATGATCCACTATATCGTCGAAGAGGCTCTTGATTCGGGGATAAAGGAGATACAATTGGTGACGAGGAAGAACCAGAGGGATGTTCTTGAATATTTCAAGTCGGATCCCGATTTGGAGAAGATACTTCATGACAAGAACAAGAAAGATGATTTGGAGTTGTTGAAGAAACTGAACGATGTTTTGAAGGCGGTCAAGTTCTCTTCCGTTATCCAGAAGAAGCCGGCGGGAAATGTCGATGCCATCTGCCAGGCGAGGGAATTCGCAGGCAAGGATCCGGTCGGGATATTCTTCTGCGACGATATCGTTTATTCCAAGGAAATACCCTGTTTTCAGCAGTTGAAAGAAGTGTACGAGACCTGCCAAAGGCCGGTCTTAGCCTTAAAAAGGATGCCTAGAGAGGTTTTGCCCAAGTACGGGGTCGTGGCCGTGGAGAAGATAGCGAATAACGTTTATAAGATAAAGAAGGTGGTGGAGAAGCCCAAAGGCGAAGCTCCTTCCGATCTGGTCATCGTGGGAAGGTATATCATCACCCCCGAGGTTTTTGACAGGATTGAAAAGGACAAGTCGATGAGGATGAACGATTATTCCATCAGCCAGGTTTTGGGAGAGATGGCCGAGGAAGGCAAGGTCGTCTACGGATATGAGATAAAAGGGGATTGGCTCGAGTGCGGGGACAAGCTCAACTGGTACAAATCTTTTTTGACCCTTTTGATGGAAGAGCATCCGGAGTTCGCATTAAAAGCCAGGGAAATGTTAAACAAAGGAAAATGAAATACGACCTCATTATAATAGGAGGGGGTCCGGCTGGCATGTCGGCCGGAATCTATTCGGCAAGGCAAAAGCTTGAGACTTTGGTCATAACCAAGGAGTTCGGGGGACAGATGACCCACAAGGCGGTAGACATAGAGAACTATCCCGGATTCGAAAAGGTCTCCGGTTTTGAATTGATTGCCAAGATGGAGGACCAGATGAAGAAGAAGGGGGTCAAGGTGATAAACGACGGAGTCAGGGAATTGAAGAAGGAAAGCGGTTCCTTTTTTGTTTCGACGGAGGGAGGAAAGGAATTCGAGGCGAAGGTCGTGATCATCGCCACCGGAGCCGAGCCTAGGAAATTGGATGTGCCGGGGGAAACAGGATATATAGGGAAAGGGGTGAGCTATTGCACTACTTGTGACGGCCCTCTTTTCAATAAGAAGGATGTCGCGATCATCGGAGGCGGGGATGCCGGATTCGAAGCAGCTCTGTTTTTGAGCAACTATGCGAATAAAATATATATCCTTGAATACGGAGAAGCGGTCAGGGCGGGGATAGATAACCAGGAAAAAGCCAAGGGGATTGAAAAAATAGAAATCATCACTTCGGCTGAGCTGAAGGAGATAAAGGGAGACGGCTTCGTCAATTTGATCATCTTCAAGGACAGAAAGACGGGAGAAGAAAAGACCCTCGATGTCAAAGGGGTCTTCGTCCAGGCGGGATACCAGCCGGCAACATCGTTCCTGGGCGATCTGGCGGAACTGAACGAGAGGAAGGAGGTTGTCGTTAATTTCGAAACATTCGAGACCAAGACGCCGGGATTGTTCGCCGTCGGCGATGTCAATAACGGGAAAGTGAAGCAGGTGGTCGTCGCCTGCGGGCAGGGAGCGACAGCCGTCATCTATGCTTATAAATACATAAACAAATAATATGGCCAATGAGATAAAAAGCATCAGAGCCAGAGAAATACTCGACTCGAGAGGCAATCCTACGATCGAGGTCGATTGCGTAACCGAAAAGGGGATATGCACCGCTTCGGTTCCTTCGGGCGCTTCGACCGGGAGCAAGGAGGCGTTCGAATTGCGCGACGGGGGAGACAGGTACGGAGGCAAGGGTGTTTTGAAGGCGGTCAGGAGCGTCAATGAGATAATCGCTTTGAAATTGGCGGGAATGGACTGTACCAAGCAGAAGGAGATAGACGAGGCGCTGATCGCTCTCGACGGAACTTCCGGAAAATACAATTTGGGAGGGAATGCCATCGCCGGGGCTTCGATGGCCGTGTGCAAGGCCGGAGCGGCCGCCAAAGGAATGGACTTGTATGAATATATAGCCGAACTTTTCGGGAATAAGGAGATAAGGCTGCCCAAGATGTGCTTCAACGTGATCAACGGAGGGGCACATGCCGACAATCATCTTGATTTCCAGGAATTCATGGTCGTGCCCCAGTTCGAAACGGTCAGGGAGAATCTGCAGGCCGGTTCGGAAATATACTACAAGCTGAAGAAGTTCTTGAAAGAAGCTTATCCCGATTTCCCCATGGGCGTTGGAGACGAAGGAGGGTTCGCTCCGCCCATCGAAACGCCGGAAGTGGCTTTGGGGTTCATGGTCAAGGCGATCGACGATGCCGAATATTACGGAGGCAAGGCGAAGATAATCATGGATATCGCCTCGACCCAGTTCTATAAGATAGAGAAGGGGGCGAGCGAGGGTTATTACGGGATAAAGCAAGGAGTCCTTTCTAGGAGCGAACTTTTGAATTACTACATCGATTTGGCGAGGAACTATCCGGTTATAGGATTGGAAGATCCTTTTGCCGAGGAGGACTGGAAAGGGTTTGAGAAGATCACGGAGAGGCTGGGCAATGAAACGATGATAATCGGGGACGATCTCCTGGTGAGCAGTCCCGATTTGATCAAAGAGGCCCGGATGAGAAAGGCTGTGAATGCGGTCATATTGAAGATAAATCAGGTCGGAACCGTCACGGAAATACTCGAGTCGGCCAAATTAGCCAAGGAGGCGGGCTGGAAGACAGTGGTTTCCCACCGTTCGGGAGAGACCTGCGACAGTTTCATCGCCGATCTGGCTGTAGGCATCTCTTCGGACTATATAAAGACGGGAGCGCCGGCCAGAGGAGAGAGATTGGCAAAGTACAACAGGTTGTGTAGAATAGAGGATAAGATTAAGAATATATAAGGATATGGATAAGAAAGTCGGAGTCGGCGTGGGAGTGATGATATTGAAAGAAGGCAAGATCCTTCTGGGGAAGAGGAGCGAAGACCCGGAAAAGGCCGACAGCGAACTGCACGGGGAAGGAACTTGGACAATGCCCGGGGGCAAAATGGAGTTCGGAGAAAGCTTCGAGGAGGCGGCGGTCAGGGAAGTGATGGAAGAGACGGGGCTCGTCATAGATAAGAAGAAGCTCAAACTTATAAGCGTCGGGAATGACAAGAAAGAAGACGCTCAATTCGTCACTCTGGGATTCCTGTGCGAAGAGTTCTCCGGGGAAGTAAGAGTGATGGAACCCGAAGAGATAACCGAATGGAAATGGTTCGAGCTGGCCAAATACCCTTTGAATATTTTTCCTCCGAGCGGAAAGATAATTGATAATTATTTTGATAATATAATATACAAAAATGAATAAGATACGACTGTTTACCACCCCCATCTGCCCTTACTGTTTCGCCCTAAAGAGGTTTCTGGAGGAAAAAGGATTCGAATTCGAAGTGATCGATGTCTCGGCCGACCTCAAGGCCCAGGAAGAGCTAATCGAGAAGACCAAGCAGGCGACCGTTCCGGTATTGGATATAGACGGGGAATTCGTAATCGGTTTCGATAGGAAGAGAATCTGTGAATTATTAAAAATAGAAGATTAATAATAAAACATATGGCTATCAAAATCGCTATCAACGGCTTCGGAAGGATCGGGAGGTGCGTCCTCCGTGCCGCCATAAAGAAGAATCTTGATCTGGAATTCGTTGCTATCAACGACCTTTCGGACAATAAGACCCTGGCTCATCTTTTCAAATACGATTCTTCGTACGGAGTTTTTGACGGAGAAGTTGTCTTGGAAGGGGACAGCATGGTCGTTAAAGGAAAGAAGATAGCCATGTTGAGCGAAAAGGATCCGGAAAAGCTGCCCTGGAAAGATATGCAGGTTGACGTGGTCCTTGATTGCACGGGAGTATTCAAAGACAGGGAAGGATTGGGCAAGCATCTCAAAGCGGGAGCGAAGAAGGTGATTATGTCGGCTCCGGCTAAGGATGACACTGTTCCCTCGTACATCCTCGGAATCAATGCCGAAGAATACAAAGGAGAGGATATTATTGATATGGGATCTTGCACGACCAATTGCCTGGCTCCTTTGGTGAAGATATTGGAAAAGGAATTCGGCATAGTCAAAGGATTCATGACCACGATTCATGCTTATACCAATGACCAGAATTTGTTGGATCTGCCTCACAAGGATTTGAGAAGGGCGAGGGCTGCGGCCGTGAACATGGTTCCGACCACAACCGGGGCGGCCAAGGCGATAGGGAAAGTCGTTCCTTCGGTCAAAGGGAAGCTGGACGGCATAGCGGTGAGGGTTCCGACCCCGGTCGTCTCTTTGGTAGATCTTGTCTGCGAGGTGAATAAACAAACGACGGCTGAGGAGGTCAATGCCGTTTTTGCCAAGTATTCGGACGCGGGGGAGATGAAAGGAGTTTTCTTCGTCGAGAAAGATCCTCTCGTATCATCCGATTTCAAAGGCAATCCATTTTCTTCCATATTCGACCCTGAATATACCAAGGTCAACGGCAATATGGTCAAGATCATGTCCTGGTATGACAATGAATGGGGCTATTCCTGCCGTTTGGCAGAATTGGCCGAGAAGATAGGGAAAAGATAACTGAAAGCTCCCCGGAAGGGGAGTCATGTCAAATCATTTAACTAAGACCCCGAAATCATTTTGATGCATCATATATTTAGACACCATGGTTGGGGTTAATTTTTTGTTTTTGTTGACCGTTTGTGAATCTCTTTTTCTCTTGTATGCCTTTAAGAGCAAATCGATTTTCTTATCCAGCCTCCTCTTTATCTCCGCTGGATTAGTATTCAGATATATCAGTCTTAATTCTTCTTTTGTCTTAGAATTAATTTGCTCTGATTCCATTATTCTTTGGTAAGGAGACTTGGCTTTCTCATATTTTCTATGAATCTTTCCTTTCTCTCTTATCTTCTCCCTTAACTTAATCACTGGTTGAAAGAAGTTTTTGAAGATTCGGAGCTCGTTTCTATATATATCATTGATGATATCCATCTCTATTTCAGTGTCATATCTCAAGTATCCAATCGCTCCTCGAATATGCGTCGAATTCTTCTGTTCAACAAAACAATTATCATTTTTCTTGTATGCTCTAGACCTAGTGAATTCGATTCCTTCTTTAATAGTGTAGTTGTACAACAGAGCGTTAATCAGATTTGTTCCATTGTCAGGATGAATACCGAGCAAAACAAAGGGCAGTCTTGCTCGAGCGTTTTTAAACGCTTCTACTGCTCTTTCCTGGGACTTGCCCATGACTGCTTCTCCTTCGAACCAACCTGTTGATACATCAACTACTGACAGGCTATTGATATATTGTCCCGAAGCCGACGCTCCGCAGCTTTCAACAAAGTCTATCTCTGTATGGCCGATGATATTTCGATCAAATTCAGCGCTGGTTTTAACTGGTATCTTATGACAAAAGAGCAATTTCTTTTTCCCATATTTATTCTTGATTAAAAGATTTGCTCTAGCATGCTTTAGCTTCCGATCAATCGTGGCCGTTCCTATTTCCTTCAACTTTATCATCACTTCCTTTGAACAAGATATCTCTCCTAATCTGCACAGTCTTTCTAATTCATTATCTAAAAGTGGTTTCAATCTTGTCCCGCAAGGATAGTCAAAGATTTTCCAGAACTTTTCTAAAACAGCCCTGACTCGATTATCGTAGTATTCCTTTCTTGCTTTTCTTGTTTCCTTGAGCTTAATTTTATATCTGAACTTCTTGCTAGCATACTTTCTCTCTTGTCCGGTATTTAAACAGTATTCGTCTAAAATCTCTCCTTTTTCCTTCTTATCTCCCTTCAAGTATCTTTCTCTTAATGTTTCCATATATTGTTTCTTTGCTTGTATATCCATGGTTTTTACCCTTTATTGTATTATCGGGCAATCTACCATGTTTCGGTGTCTTTTTATATGATTCAATCAATGCCATCACGGTGTCATTTTATATGATTTAATGCGCTTTCTTTTATTTAACTATTTTTTAAGATATAATACTATATTATGGATTTTAGTTTTTTGTCTAAATTAAATAAAGAGCAGAAAGAAGCGGTCACTTTTGGGAAAGGTCCACTTTTGATCGTTGCGGGCGCGGGGACGGGCAAGACGACCGTTCTGACCCGCCGAATAGCGTATCTTATAGGTGAGAAGGGAATTAAGCCGGAGGAGATCCTGGCCATGACTTTTACCGAAAAGGCCGCCCGGGAGATGGAGGAGAGGGTCGAAGGGCTCCTTCCTTTCGGCTATTATGATTTTTGGATTTCCACCTTCCATTCCTTCTGCGACAGGATATTGAGGAGGTACGGATTGGGGATAGGGATACCGACGAACTACAAGCTTTTGGAACAGACGGGGAGCTGGATTCTGGTGAGGAAGAATTTTGACAAGTTCAATTTCTTGAAGGAATACAGGCCGCTGGGGAATCCGACCAAGTTCATCGAGGCTCTGATTTCGCATTTCAACCACTGCAAGAACGAAGGGATCTATCCGGAGAACTATTTGGAATACGCCGATTCGCTGAAATTGAACATGGACGATATCGCGGTCGGTTCCAAATCGGTAAAGTCGAAAGACAAGAAGGATCTGGGAGACAGGCAGAAAGAATACGAAAGGATGAAGGAGGTAGCCGAAGCTTACCATGTCTACCAGAAATTATTGTTGGATAATAACGCTTTGGATTTCGGCGACCTGATCAATTATACCTTGAAGCTTTTTGAAAAGAGGCCTGAGATTTTGGAAAAATACAGGAAGCAGTTCGGATACGTCATGGTCGATGAGTTCGAGG
>JBAZLP010000004.1:0-31268 GCA_041650235.1 Minisyncoccota bacterium | reverse complement strand
CGAAATTGCTCAAAGCGTGGCGTCGGAAACTATCTTTTCTTCAATCGTTTCCGGATTGTTCTCCTGGGAGCCCCGGTGGTTTAAGATGCACTTCTTGACCAAATCTATTTTCTCTTTCGGATAACCAAGCTCTTCCAGCTTCTTCCCGGCGATTTCCGCACCAGTGATATGATGATCCTTCCTTCCGTACACGACGGAACCGATGTCGTGGAGCCAGGATGCCAAGGTAACAACCTCCTTGTCCGCATTAAGCTCTTCGGCTAATTCCTGCGCGTACTCGACCACGGGAAGAAAATGGAAAAAGAACGGCTCATAGCCGTATTTGCTTTCCGGCTTCTTGCATTCCATTTCGACGAAGTTCTTTACCTCTTCGACTATATCCATATCTCGATTATATCACACAACAGAAGAAGGTCCAACACATTTAGCATTGGACCGATTATGAGGAACTGTTTCAAAGTCATACGTTCTGCTCCGCTTTCAGGAGCTCTTCATACGACTCCCTTATCCTGCTTTCGGCGTGGCGTATCCTTTCTTCGACGGCATCGAGTTCGTTCCTCAGCTGTTCCTGGATACGCATTGCTTTGACCGCCTCATTTTCTATATCTCCGAGTATGTCCTGCCTCCTTATCGACAGATCCCGTTCCTGGCCTTCGAAGATGATGAGGTTGTTCCTCAGTATCCTCACCCTGCTCGGAATCCGGTATTCTTCATTCGCTTCTTTCCTTCCTTCCCTTCTTGGGTCGATGATGTCCGCCAGATTGACTATCTCCGGCGGATCGCAAAACACACTTTCGTTCATCTCTTCACCTCGCTTCAATCCATCGTGCTTTCATCCTTTCCACGTCCCAGATCTTCAGGAGTCCGCTCTTATATCTCAAAAGGAGCGTATAATCTCCGAACTCCCCCAAGCCCAGGATTTCCCTGTTCTCGGAGAAGTGGTCGAAATGGAGATAGAAGTAGCTTAAGGGAATATCTTCTTCGGACATGCATCCTCCTGGTTGTAAACCAACTAAAACTGGCTCTCTTCGAGCCAGCTTTGGTTTATTGAAAATGTTTTTCTATTATCTATTTCCCATAAGCCAAAAGTGACTCGAGCTTGAGTCCGTGATGAACAAATACATTTTGGCTTTACAGATATTCATATTTCCTTTCATTATTTACAGACGGAAAAACGATGCTTTTATTACAAAAATCAAGCCCTGTACAATATTATAAAAATATGATAGTAATTAATCGTCCCTTCGTAATAGACTTTTGAAGAGGACTGTGGAAATGCACGGGAGAAAAGAATGGACGGCGTAATTGCAGCGGCCATCGCTATCCTGGCCATATCTTCGCCTCCAGTACTGCTGGTCGATCCGGTCGAACCGCTTAAAACAGAAAGAGCGAAAAAGACCACACCAGCAACGATGCCGAGAAAGAACGGCACACAGGAGGTATTGCAGAATTGCTGCATTATGGAGATTCCGGTCCAAGTCCGGTCATGATGTAGCATGAGCAAAAAACCACAAACAAAACGCTCATTTGATTCATGAACATCCAAGATGTTCCGGGGAAAGCCAATCGCGCGCTTTCCTCTCTTCTTTTTTATAAGGCAACTATTCTTTAACTAAAGTTCCCATCTCTTCCCCTTTCAGAATCCTGGAGACATTTTTCAATTCCTTGACATTAAAAACCACTATAGGTTTTTTGTTTTCCTTGCATAAGGCGAAAGCGGTGGCATCCATGACGCTCAATCCCTTCTCTATCGCTTCGCTGTATGAAACGTTTTTGTACATCTTGGCTCCGGAATCCTTTTTCGGGTCTTTGTCGTACACTCCGTCGACATTGGTCGCCTTGAGTATGAGGTCGCAATTGACCTCACAGGCCCTCAATGCGGCAGCCGTGTCGGTGGTGAAAAAAGGATTGCCCGTTCCTCCGACGAAGATGACTATCCTGCCTTTGCCCAAGTGGTGCAAGGCCTTCCTCCTCAGAAACGTCTCGCAGACCGCCTCCATCTTTATCGCCGACATAACTCTGGTCGGAACTCCCAGTTCTTCCAGCGCCTCCTGCAGAGCCAGCCCGTTTATAACCGTTGAAACCATTCCCATCTGGTGCGCAACGGCCATATCGAAGCTCTCTTCTCCGGCCTGCCTCCCTCTAAAAATGTTCCCTCCTCCCAGAACCAGGCATAGATCTATGTTGTTCTTCTTCTTAATCTCCGCTATCGTCTTTGCCATTTCCAGATATGAAGGCAGGGAAATCCCTTTTCCATTATTCTCTCCGAAAACTTCTCCTCCTATCTTAAGCAAAATCCTTTTGTATTTCATTTCTTTTTATCTTATTTTTTATACACTATACCAAAAATATATGAATAAAAAAAGACCTGTACGATGACAGGCCGGTCAGAAAGTTTGCAGCTCAGGGCGTTCCAGCTCGCTGCGAGGATCCTTGTTCATATCGCGAACCTTGCAATACCTTTGGGGCGGATGGCAGAGACACTCGACCTTTTCGGGTCCGAGATGGCAGAACCGTTTTCCGTTCTCGATCGCATAGTGCCCGCACACTCCGAAATCTATCCCGAGCTCGCGGTGCAGCCGCAAAATGAGAAGTTCTAATTTTTCCGGCTCCCATCCTACGTTCTCAGGGAGAATTTCTCCGAGGAGCGCATACCGCTCTTCCACGTTTCCGCAATTCTTGAACAATCCCACAAAGGATTGATTTATCTTGTTAAAGGCTTTTTCGGGAGACACCATTGGTAGCCACCTGCCCAGAAGATAGCACTCCGGGAATATCCAGTCAAGACAATTCTAAATTAATCAATTATCTTTATTTTCGATGACCTTCATCTCTTCCTTGGTCATTGCATTCTCTATCTTTATCTTCTCCACGATGCCCGAGAGCTTTTTCGTCCTCGTAATCGAGACCTCGTCGAACTGGGTCGATACGGCCTTGATCTTCTTTCCCAAATTGTCCACTTCTTCGTTATACTTGTCGTACTCTATTTCAAACTTCTTTATCAGCTTGATTATCTCGTGGAGATTCTCTTGGTATTTGAAACTCTTGTACGACTGGTAGACCATCCTCAATATGGCGGTGAAAGAAAAAGGTCCGCACAAGATAACCTTCTTCGCCATGGCCTCGTTCCAGGCCTCGTTCATCTGGTCGTAGATGAAGCTGAATATCATCTCGTTCGGCACGAATAAGATGACAAAATCGACCGTATCTTCTTCCGGATTGATGTATTCCCTCCCCGATATCTCTTTTATCCTGCTCTTCACATCCTGCTCGAACGCTTTCTTGTACTGCTTCTTCTTTTCCTTATCTTCCTCATCGCTGAATTTCAAAAAGTTGTTCAAGGGGAATTTGACGTCTATGTTTATCTTCGTCCTGTCTGGAAGATAGATGGTGAAGTCGGGACGGTTGGAATTGCTTTCCTGAGCCGTATTGGCCTCGTAGTTCTCTCCCCTGACGAACCCTATCGTCTTCAAGAGATTCTCGGCGATCTCTTCTCCGTACTTTCCCCTCAACTGGTTGTTGGACAATATATTCTTCAGCCCCTCGGTCGAATCCTTAAGATTCCCGGTGACCGTCTTGTATTCTTCCAAGACCGTCTTCAAGGTATTGAACTCCCCTATCCTTTCCTTTTCCACTTCGTCCAATTGCTTCTTGCTCTTATCGAGTTCTTGATGGACCCTCTCGATCAGGTCCTTGATTGTATCTTTGTTGTGCTGGATCGATTCGCTGATCAATTCCTTCTTCGAATCGAACTGCTCCAACAATCTCTTCCTTTCCTCCTCGAACAGCTCCTTGCTCCTTTTGACGTTCTCGGAAACCATCTTTTGGTAAAGGAGGTAAGCGAAAACAGCCAGGATGAATAAAGAAGCTATTAAGGTTATCATTTCGGCTGTCATATTTTCCTTTTGGTTATAAGAAACACCTTATCGTTTTCCCTGACCGTCCCCCCAACCGCTATCGCGATCTCTTCCCCTTTCTTCCCCATTTTAACACTTTTGTTCAATACTTGGATAGAGGAGACATTCTGTTCCAAAAAAGTATGCACTCCCTCTATGACAATCTTGTCCCCCGTCTTCAATCCCAAATGATCCAGAGAAACAGAAGCCGATCCGACCTTGGGATAATAATGAGTGACGTATCCGGCAAGGATCTTCTTCAACAGAGAAACATTGTCCGCCTTGTCATAACTAATCCCTTCCTTTCCCGGAGTCCCGAAGTAGAACCCGGTCGAAAAACCCCGGTTGTATGCCGAAGACAGTTCTTTTTTCCACTCCTTCGCTTTTTCTTCGGTAAAGGTCTTCGAAAAATACGCATCGATTGCTTCCCGGTAGCACCTAGAAGCCGTTTCTATGTATTTGGAATCCCTCCTCCTTCCTTCTATCTTGAAAGAATCTATCCCCGCCTCGATAAGGTCGGGAATGAATTCGATCATGCACAGATCCTTGGCGCTCATGAAATATTTCCCTTCGTTGGAAATCTTATTCCCTTCTTCGTCCGACAAAATCCACTCCTTCCGGCAGGGCTGGGCGCAGGAACCGCAGTTCGATGACTTGCCGTAGAGATAGGCGGACAAGATACAGCGTCCGGATACGGCCACGCACATCGCTCCGTGGACGAAGACCTCTATTTCCATCTTAGCCTTCTTTTTAAGTTCCTTTATCTGTTTCAAGGTCATCTCTCTGGCCAACACAACCCTTTTCGCCCCCAACGTTTTATAGAACAGGGCCGACTTGTAATTAGAGACATTGGCCTGGGTTGAAACGATGAAAGGAACCTTGTTTTTTCTGGCCAGATCTATCACGGCCGGGTCCCAGACGATCAGGGCGTCTACACCCCCTTTTTTGGCCTTTTTGACCAGCTTTTCGGCCTTTTCGATATCAGGGTTATATACGGCCGAATTGACCGTCAGATAGGCTTTTAGGCCGTATAAATGGCATTGCTTCACAAAGGCGGGGAGTTCTGCAACCCTTATCCCCGAAGAAGCCCTCAAACTCAGGGAATCGACGCCGAAATAGACCGCATCGGCGTATTCTTTGCAGGCCTCCAAACTGGCCCAGTTTTGGATAGGACACATCAGTTCGGGCTTTTTCATATGCTATTTCTTCTTCATTATCCCGTTCAATATCTCTTTGACCTTCTCGATGCTGTCATAGTCGTATATGGAGATGGAAATAGTTTTCTTCCTCCACTTTTTCATCTTCTCTTTAAGGACATCCTTATCCACCGTGTCCGTCTTGGTTATGAACACGTATTCTTCCTTATCCAGCAAATCCTTATTGTATTCTTCAAGCTCTTTCCTGATGGTCAGATGGTCCCTCTTGAAATCATCGGACTCGGCCGAGATAAAGTGGAACAAAATCTTCGTCCTCTCGACATGCCTCAAGAACTTTATCCCCAATCCCTTCCCTTCCGAAGCTCCCTCGATCAGTCCGGGAATATCGGCCAAGATCAAATCGTAATATACGCCGAGGTGGGGCTCCAAAGTGGTGAAAGGATAATTGGCCACTTTGGGATCGGCATTGGTCAACTCTTTCAATAAGCTCGACTTCCCTACATTCGGCAATCCCACGAATCCGACATCGGCAATCATCTTCAATTCCAGACGGAGAGTAAATGCTTCTCCGGGCAATCCCGGCTGGCATTGCAGAGGAGTGGTATTAGTCGAAGAACGGAAAAGGAAATTGCCTTTTCCTCCCCTTCCTCCTTTGCAGATCAGAACCGGCTCTCCCGTCTTTACTATCTCCGTATTCTCCCCCTTATCCAGATTGTGGATTACCGTCCCGACAGGAACCTTGAAAACGACGTCCGAACCGTTCGGCCCGTCGACAAACTCGCCTTTCCCGTTGCCTCCGTCCTCGGCCTGGACCGACTTCTTGAAGCGGAACTGCTTCAAGGCGGAAAGATCGGAAACTCCGACAAAATAAAAACTGCCTCCGTCTCCTCCGGATCCTCCAGTGGGGCCCTTGGCAAACCTGCTCTTCTGGAAAGCCACGCAGCCCTTGCCTCCGTTTCCGGCCCTAACCCTGATTGTAACGTCGTCTATAAGCATATTAATACATTAGCTTTTTTAATCGAGAAAGTAAATAAAAAAGAGGGATACCTTCAAAGATATCCCGGTTCAGACGTCATAGGTGTCCAGGCCGCCGACCCAAGGAATTGGAAAGACCCGATAGAAGCCGTAAATGAAGGCCAGCATCCCGAAGACTGGAAAAAAAGACAATATTCCCGGCGGGTCCAAAAATGCAATCGTGGTCAGGATAATCCCTCCCACCGTCAGAGCAGCCGCTTTCGGGGAAACCCCCTCAAAGAGATGCTCGGATTCTTTCAGTCTTTTCTCTTTTCTTACCTTGTCGATAATGAATCTCCCGATAATCGCCAGAAGGAATATCGCACTAACCGGCCCCATCACAAGCGAGGGAACGAAGACCGTAACGTAGATGAAACCTTCTTTGGTCGGCAACGCAGTCAGGGTTGCTACGGAATAAACCAGGGCGACGACAAGGATCAAAGCTTCTTTTTTAGTGTCCATGTAAACCACCTCGCAACACGCG
This sequence comes from Minisyncoccota bacterium, assembly GCA_041650235.1. Classification (GTDB taxonomy): domain Bacteria; phylum Patescibacteriota; class Minisyncoccia; order Minisyncoccales; family Minisyncoccaceae; genus UBA2211. The sequence continues at coordinate 24,717 of JBAZLP010000004.1, read as the reverse complement.
TTGCGATACTAAGTTAGTGATACCGTTATTCTGATTTTTTGTCAAAATCTCGAAAAAATCCTGCTCCAATCGGAACCGACAACCACATAATCCATCCATCTCCCATCCAAATTTTTCCTAATCGATTCAACTCTCAATATGTAGGTTTTCCAATGTTTCATTGTTCCGAGATAAGAATTTAACGATGAAAGTAAATATCTCGTTTCTTCCTTTTCCACCCATCCCTTGGCAATCAGCCGATTTCCCTTTTCGATGGAAGCATGGAGCTTTCCCTTAACGCGATTGGCGATATAAATGCGACGGGGCTTGATGAAGGCCCCGAGGAAAGCCACCCCTTTAGCAAAATGCTGGAGGTATGTCTTATTGGGATGGAGAGTCAGTGATAAATTACTGCGGAGATATTCCCTTATTTCCGGAATAACGGACCTGAGGCGACCTTCGTCTTTGTCCACTAAAATCATGTCATCGACATACCTTCCGTATCTCTCTATCTTCAAATCTCGTCTGACATAATGGTCGAATTCATTAAGATAGAAATTTCCAAACAACTGTGAGGTCAGGTTGCCTATAGGAAGCCCGCAATTCGGACGGGCGGTAAAAAGGCTTTTTCCCTGTGGCAATCCTTTCCACCCGCCAGGATTGCCCTTAACGACGCAGTTCCGTGTCGGATCGTTGAAAATAGTTTCATTAAGGAGATAGAGGACAGTCGGCAGATCGAAATCAATCTTATCTTTTTTTTCAAGAATAGTCTTTTCGATTTTATAGAAAAGAACATCCCTCGGGATTGACATAAAGTATCCCTTTATATCCAGCTTCAAAACATAGCAGTCGAAAGCGTAATTGTCGGAACAAGAACGGATAAAGTGGTCTATCCTCCTTATCCCGCAATGGACGCCTTTCCCTTTCCGGCAACTATAGGTATCGTTAATGAACATTTTTTCGAAAATAGGAGAAATGTAATTATAAATAAAATGATGGACGACCCTGTCGCGGAAGTCGGCGGCGAATATTTCTCTTTTGACCGGACGATCGACGACAAAGCAGATGCTTTTCCCGGGCTTGTATCTTCTCGAAACGATATCGTCGAAAAGATCGAAAAGATTGCGTTCAAAATTCTTTTCGAACCTTAAAGCGTTAATAGTGTTGCGCTTATTTTTGCGGGCATCGAAATAGGCCCGGAAAAGATCTTCAAGCAGACGGTCGTTTTTCTCCAAAAGATGGGGATCCATAAAGCTAACCGCCACGAAGTGGCGGACAGCTTTTTAAATCCCTGAAACAGTGGACCGAAAAGCCGTTGGCCCGGTTGTTATTGTTCATGTTGGCGCTGCTGCTATTGAAGTTCAGGTTGTAAGAATTGGAACCCGTCACCGATGACGCCCAATAGTAGCCATTGCTGCCCACATTGTTAAGGGAGCCACTGCTATAATTGCGGTAGCCAGCTGCCTAAAATAAAAACAGCCTCTTCATATTCCCCGGACCGTATTCCAGGTCCGGCGAACGCTATTAAGCTATTCCTTGCCTGCAACGCAAGAGGGCTGTCGGATTTAAACTGCGCTCTTGCCCGCGCCTTGACGACGGACAATTCCGGCAGGAACGGGCTTTAAAGAATTGCCCCATCCGGCAAGCTGTCTTGAAACAGCTTCGATTCCTTTGCTGATTGAAACGAATTTCCTAATGCTTATCTGCTTCAAATCTTTAGTTAAACGGACCATCAGGCGGATCACTTCGATTTTTTCTCTGGCCGAAACTATCACTTTTAACTTATCGCGTACTGCATTGGCCCGATATATCAATACAATCAGCTCCACCGTCCTTTCCTTTAAGCTTTCTCCTATCGTGTACTTGTACTCCCTTTCAAAATCCTTGACCAGCTTGAACATTTCCAAGGTCAAATCGTAGCTTGCTTTGTATAGAGGAAGGTCGCTGTATATTGCCATATGTCTTATATGTATTTTTCCGACGCTGCCGGATTGCGGCTCACGCCGCTCCCTAAATCCGTCATCGTCGGGAAATAATCAAATAGTCAATTGGTTATGATTTAATTTTTGAGACAGCGGACCGAAAAGCCGTAGGCCCGGCCGTTATTGCCCATGCCGGCGCTGCTGCTATTGAAGTACAGGTTGTAAGAACTGGAACCCGTCACCGATGACGCCCAATAGTAGCCATAGCCGCCCACATTGGTAAGGGAGCCACCGCTATAATTGCGGCAGCCAGCTGATGGGAGCTTCAGGGTTGAGGCATATGCGGAGTCGCGGGTGGTCCAACTTCCCGCGGTGATTTCAGCCTGCCATTCGGTATTGGTTGGGAGCCTCCAGCCGCTTGGACAGGGATTGTTGATTCCCGAAACGCCTTGCCAAAGGTCTGTTCTTTGAGTAGCAAGCCAGTCATATGGGGATACGGAATTGGTGATGAAGGAAGAACCGGGATTGGTGGCTGATGTCGCAAGGACTGAAGAAAGAGGGCTGGTCCTTGCCTGGTGCCCGTCTATGCTCCTTCCCCATTGGAAAAGGTCTCCATATGACTCGGCATCGTTGTATGCGTTAGCGACGCGGGACGCTCCGAGGTTCCTGTCGAGGAAACACTTTCCAGCCGGAGAAGTGACTGTTCCGTATGTGAGCAGTTGTCCGTTGTACATGAAAGTGACGTTGTCTCCGCAGGAAGAATGAGGAGAAGAAAGAGAATATGACGTTCCGTCATATGATAAGTACTGGTAGTATGATCCGGAACCGTCTGTGGGGATGTTTGAAGATAAGGAATAATAGTCGGGAGAAAGGGCGGAATTGAGGGCAGTACAAGTATCTCCCACATTGCAGACCGAGGTCTGTATGGGATAGCTTCCTGTCAAGGTTTTGATCGCCATTAATGATTTGGCCAGTCCGCTCAGATTGGATTTCCTTTTGGCTTCATTCGCTGAAGAAGTGGCTCCGCTCATGGTCACGATGATGAGGCCCGAAATGATGCCGATTATGGCTATCACGACAAGGAGTTCAATCAGGGTGAATCCCCTTCTTTTCCTGAAAATATTTTTCATATATATTTATATTCTACTACCATGAAAAACGATGTCAACCCGACTGATGAGAAAATTCCTATTCGGCAAAAGATATTTCCACCTTGGAATCGAAAGCTTCGGCTATCTTAGAAAGGGTACCCAAAGAAAGATTCTGTTTTCCCGCCTCTATCCTGGCAACGGCGCTCTGGGTGGAACCGATCTTCTTCGCAAGGACGTCCTGGGACATCTTTTTCTTTTTCCTCAGCTGCGATATCTCGTAGGCAATCCTTAATTTTTGGTATTCTTTCCCGGATTCTTTTCTGAATTCTGGATTTTTCAGCTCTTCCTTAAAATGTTTTTCGAAATTAGTCATATTTTTGTTTATTTGTTAAAAAATCATTATAACTGTTAATCGCTTTATTTATTTCCTTCTGTGGCGTCTTTTCCGTCCTTTTGGTAAAAGCGCTTAATAGAATTATTTTCTCCCCTGTAAAAGTAAAACACATTATCCTGTGCCTGTTCCTTGAAAAATCAATCCTCAATTCCCTGATCTTATCCTTGATGTGCCTCGAATAAGGTTCATCTAAGTATCCGTTATTGTCGCGCAGAAAAAATATGAAATCGAATATCTTTGCTCTCTCCTTTAATGTTTGTTCTTTAATATAGTCTTCGACGGGCCTTCTTCCCCTATCGTCAATGTAATAATATATTCTATATTCTTTTTCCGTATGTTTATTGTATATCATATATGCTATATGATGTCAAACTAAATATCTTTCAAATACTTCCTTCCTTTTAATTTCTCTGGTAAGTATTCCTGCTTTTCCTTATATCCGTAATTGGGGCTGTATTTGTATCCCTTCCCGTATCCAGTTTCTTCCATCAGCTTGGTCACCGCATTCCTCAGATGCAGGGGCACAGGAAGGTTCCCGTACTTCTCAGCATCCGAAGCCGCTTTGCCGTAGGCAATGTAGAGTTCATTCGATTTCTTGCATTTGCTCATATAAACGACGGCCTGAGCCAGGATAACATTGCATTCGGGGTAGCCGATGAAGTGGCAGGCGTTGTATGTGGCAACCGCCTGTTCCAGCGCCCTCGAATTGGCCAGCCCTATATCCTCCGAAGCGAAGCGGACCAATCTTCTTGCGATAAAAAGAGGGTCTTCTCCCGACTCGACCATCCGGGCGAGCCAGTATAGAGCGGCATCGGCATCAGACCCCCTCATCGATTTGTGCAGGGCGGAAATGATGTTGTAGTGCTCTTCTCCGTCCTTGTCATACAGCAACGCCGCTTTCTGCGTCGCCTCTTTTATTAATTCAACATTTATATCTTTCGAAACCGAGGCGGCATATTCCAAGATATTCAAAGCGACCCGGGCGTCCCCGTTGCTCACTCCCGACAGCAAGTCAATCGCTTTCTTTCCTATCTTTATCTTCTCCTCTCCCAATCCTTTCTTCTTGTCTTTCAAAGCCCTCTTGATCAAAGAAACTATATCTTCATTAGACAGCTGCTTGAAGATGAAGACCCGGCAGCGCGACAACAACGCTCCTCTGACTTCAAAACTAGGATTTTCCGTCGTCGCCCCGATCAAGGTTATAAGCCCGCTCTCGATGTGCGGCAATAATCCGTCCTGCTGAGATTTGTTCCAACGATGGATCTCGTCTATGAAAAGTATCGTCCTTTTCCCCAATCTCTGATCGACTTTCGCCCTCTCGATCACTTCGCGCAGATCCTTCATTCCCGAAGACACGGCCGAAATGCGGATGAATTCGGATTTGGTCTGCTTGGCGATGATCGTGGCCAAAGTCGTCTTGCCCGTTCCGGGCGGACCCCAGAATATCATTGAAGGAATCTTATCCGACCTGATCGCCTCCCTCAAAAGCTTCTTTTCTCCCACTATCTCTTCCTGGCCCAAAAACTCGTCCAGGGTTTCGGGACGCATCCTGTCGGCTAAAGGATTTTTCGAGTCGGAATTGGACATATCTCTTTTCTTTGATTATAATCAAAAAAACGAGAAAATACAAAGAAATGGACAAGAACTACGATTTCAAGACAGTCGAAGAAAAATGGAGGAAGGACTGGGACAAAAAGGAACTCTTCAAATTCTCCTTTAACGAAGGAGACAAGCTTTTTGTCGTCGATACTCCCCCTCCGTACGTTTCAGCGGACCATCTGCACGCCGGGCACATCATGTCATACGCCCAGGCCGAATTCATCGTCAGATACAAAAGGATGAAAGGCTTCAAGGTCTTCTATCCCATGGGTTTTGACGATAACGGATTGCCCACCGAAAGATTCGTAGAAAAGAAGTACAAGATAGACAAAAGCAGGACGACCAAGAAGGAATTCATCGACCTTTGCCTCAAAGAAACCGAAAAAGGCATAGAGACGTACAAGAACCTCTGGAACATGCTGGGCATTTCCGTGGACTGGTCCAAGACGTACAGTACCATCGCCCCTCTTCCCACCAAGGTTTCCCAATGGTCTCTGATCGACTTATACAAAAAAGGAGCCCTATACAGGCAGGAACTTCCCATACTCTGGTGCCCCCACTGCCAGACGGCCATTTCCCAATCCGATCTGGAAGACAAGGAAAAAAATTCCAAAATGAATTACCTGAGCTTCCCCCTGAAAGACGGGGAAAGCGTAGTCATAGCCACGACCAGGCCGGAATTGCTTCCCGCCTGCGTAGCTTTGTATTTCAATCCCGAAGATGAAAGATACAAAGAATTGATAGGGAAAAAGGCTATCGTTCCCCTTTTCGGCCAGGAAGTCGATTTCAAGACGAGCGAAGCGGTGGACAAGGAAAAGGGAACCGGCCTGATGATGGTCTGCACCTGGGGAGACCAGGAAGACCTGGAGAAATGGAGGACGGATAACCTGGAAACCAAGAATCTGCTCACCCCCGACGGAAAATTGAACGAGCTGGGGCAGAAGTACCAAGGATTGAAAATTGAAAAAGCCAGAGAAGAAATAATAAAAGATTTGCAAGAACAAGGATTCTTGATCAGACAGGAAGACATAGCCCACTCGGTCAATGTCCATGAAAGATGCGACACTCCGGTTGAGTTGATTTTAAGCAAGCAGTGGTTTATCAGAATCTCCGACCTGAAAGAAAAATGGCTGGAAATGGGAAAGAAGATTGACTGGCATCCCGAATACATGAGAGACAGCTACGAAATCTGGGTCAACTCCTTAAAATGGGACTGGTGCGTCTCGAGACAGAGATTCTACGGGGTTCCTTTCCCTTTTTGGTACTGCAAAGATTGCGGGGAAGTTATCCTGCCCGATGAAAAGGATCTGCCGGTTTCCCCGACCGAACAAAAAGCCCCGGCGGTCGAATGCCATAAATGCGGAGGAGAAATCATTCCCGAAACAGACGTCATGGACACCTGGGCAACTTCTTCCTGCACTCCCTTCCTTTTGAAAGAATTGGCCGGCAACGACAAGCTGTTCCCGGTCGATTTAAGGCCCAATGCCCATGAAATCATAAGAACATGGGATTTCTATTCGATCGTCAAGAGCACCTACCACTTCAACGGCATTCCTTTTAGGAACATTATGGTTTCGGGACACGGCCTGGACGAACAGGGAAAAAAGATATCAAAAAGGCTGGGAAACTATGTTCCCAGCGACCAGTTGGTCGAGGAATGGGGAGCCGACGCCATCAGGTACTGGGCCACCGGAGCCGGACTGGGACAGAATCTGAGATTCAATCCCAAGGAAATCAAAAAGGGTAAACAGATAGTGACCAAGCTCTGGAACGTGGCCAAATTCATCGACCTTGAGAATATAAAAGAAGGAGAGGCGGAACTCGAACCGGCCGATAATTGGATAATCAAAGAGATGAATGAAACGATAAGAAAAGCCACGGACAATTTCGAAAACTACGAATACGCCAAAGCCAAGAGCGAAATAGAGGACTTCTTCATGGGCAAGTTCTGCGATTACTATGTCGAATTCGTGAAATACAGGCTGTACGGAGAAGACGGCGCATCAAAGACAGCCGCACAGACAACACTGAAAAAGGTCTTCACCAATGTCTTGAAGATGTTCGCTCCCATCCTCCCCTTCGTTACCGAAGAGATACATGAAACTCTGGATAAAGGAAGTATCCACGTTTCTACATGGCCGGAGAAAGAAGATGTAAAATCAACGGCTGATATTTCCGATTTCAACGAAGCTGTCTCGGCCATAGACGAAATCAGGAAATACAAGTCCGAAAACCAGATTTCCCTCGGAGCGGAAATAGAAGAATACAAACTGAAAACTAAAGTGGACCTCCAAAAATACGGGGAGTTCATCAAGAAAGCAATTCGAGTCAAAAAACTTTCCTAAAACAAAACGTCCCCATCGGGGCGCTTGTTTTTTATTTCTTATTTTATATTGAAATACCTGCTCTTCTCCACTTTTGTCGAAGCCGCCTTTTCGGTAAGGCACTCCTTGCCCTTCTTTCTGTCAATCAAGAGCCACATCATGATGAGGCAAAGGATTATAAACAGAAAGGTCAATATGCCCGAATAGATTCTCCAGTCGATGAAAGAAATCAGTCCGGCTTCCGCCTCAATATTTCTTGAAACGCTGATGTCTACTTCCTTCTTTACGGAAGGGACATCGCCGGCTGAAACTTCGAACGAACTAACCAGCTCGTTAGATCCGTAGCTGAAATTATCCCTTGAAGCTATTTTCGCCTTGAACGTAATTATCTTTGTTTCCCCCAAAGCAACCGTTCCCAGCTTAATCTCATCTATTGATCCCGAAAATCCTTCCTCATTAATCTTTATATCGCTCACTGAATCAATCTTGTCCGAAAGGACTGTCTTCAGAACAACGTCGGAAAGAGATTTCCCTCCGGTCGGAGTGATTATCGCCTTGAATTCGACTTCATCGTCAGGACTGGAAAGAATCGAGCTTTGCCAGGCAATTTCATTCTGGGTCAAATCTCTCGCCAAAGCCTCGGCCGAAATTCCGCTTTCAACTGTCGTCTGAACAAAGGACTGCCCGCTGGAAGCAGCAACAGTATACGCTCTGGCGCTCTGCCCTTCAGAGAAAGAATACAATCCCTCGTCGCAGGCAACGGCCCAAGCGCGGTAGTAATACCAGACATTATTCGATAAATTTGTATCGATAAAGGTCCTCCCGTTGCCGTAATAGACAACCGATCCGTCTCCTGAATTCAAAGGATATCCTCCCGTTTTCCTTAAAATCATCGTGTAACAGGATGCGTTACCCGGATTCCAGGCCAAGCTTATCTGATTGGAGGAAATTCCCGTCGCCGAAAATGCTGAAACCGAATCAGGCTTGGTCACGAAAGCCGTATCGGCTCCCACCACCACCTCCTTCCCGTTAGAAGCCTCTACTCTGTAGTGATAGGCCTTCCCTTTCTCAAGCCCGGAAACATAATAATTGAAAGACTGGCCGGAATGCTTATTGCTGATCCAGGGGGTAAAATTGTTATAAGAAGAGAGTTTCCCCCAATTGAACCTGACATTGACCGGCTGGTTTCCGTCGGCAATCACGCTTCCGTTAAGAGTAGCAGCGCTTCCGGTGATATTAGTCGGACTATCTGTCGAAATCTTCAAATTGCCGTCATTTGTCCCCACGCCCGTATTCCTGACGGTAATATTAACTATATCTGAATTTTTGTATCCGCGGGTATCGGTTGCATACAGAGTACAAGTATAGACGATATCTGTGGAAACAGAAGGAGCGTAATAGGTCGGGGTCAAAGAATTGGCGCTTGACAAGCTTCCTCCGTTGCAAGACCAGTAATAGCTTAATCCATATCCGAACTGGCTGTAGGCCGAACCGTTCAAAATAACCGACTGGTTCTCCCCGATATCCTTGCCCGGCCCGGCATCAACGCTGATTCCGTAGTAGCCGGAAGAACTCTTCTGCCCAGCTATAATGGTTGCCTGAGAATAGGCAATAAAGCCGCTCTGTTCAACCTTAACCTTGGCGGTATATGTATCGTCGTAGTAATAATTGCAAAGGTCGTAAGCGGTGTAATTGGTATTTCTTGTCTCAACTGTCAATTCCCATGAATTATTATTTTCGCAGTCAAAACTGTATCTGATGGGATAACCGCTCAAACCGATACTATTAACGGTTGCCACCAAATCAACGGCATTCAATGGAGATGATCCCGAAGAAGGATTGGCCGATAGGGTGACGTTCAATTCGGGCCCGCCGTATCCGCTGTAAACATTACCCCCTGATCCTCCGTCAATATTCAAAACGGTGATATAAACGGTATCGGATCCGGAGTAGCTGTTAACGTTCGTTGCGGTGAAAGTGCAGGCATAAGTCGTAGTCACGCTGACGGAAGGAGCATTGAATACCGGATTCAAAACGGTCGAACTGGTCAAGTTGCCTCCGTTGCAAGACCAGGAGTAAGTCATAGCTAAACTGTTCGGATCTGTCGCTGTGGCTAAGAGCGAGGTTGATTGTCCTTCGTTTATGGTCACATTGGCGCCAGCATCCACAACCGGATTATTCGGATTGGGTGCATTATTAGAAAGGTTAGCCCTGAAAACCACGTTCCCCTGTGAAGACCATCCGCCAGCAACGCTTCCTATATTGACCTCGACATATGTTCCGGTATTGGTCACATTCAGGCTTATCGGATTGGTAGTCGTCTGATTGGGATACCAGTAGGCGGTACCTTCAAATGTTATCGACTGAGAAGAACTGACGTTTATCGTTCCCGTATCGTTAACCTGGGCCGCATTATCGGAAATAATCGACCCGGTCATATTCAGAGTATTCGAAGCCGCGCCGGGATAATATATCCTCAATCTTGTATTGGTAGCCGTGGTTCCGACTACAGTATTGTGATAATACACATCGAAAGAAACCGCATCGCCACCGCTGGCAGAAATAGGATCTCTCCAATTAGCCCCTCCCGGATTATTGGCATTGGGATTAGTTGTTCTGTTTTCCAAGGTCAATGTCTCCAAATCATTACTCAATGAATTGAAAACCGGGTCAGCCGCGTACGCATTGCCAGCCAGCAAAGACAAAGAAAACAGAAAAACTACAAAAACTCTCAAACTGTTTGAGATATTCGGTATTTTTAAATTCATGCTTTTAATTTTCATAATTATTATTTTAAATAAAATTGGTGGAGGGAATCATTATGCTGAATTTTCCCTTACTGGGCCGTCATCATCTCCTCCAGAATTAGAATCGCTACTACTTGACGATGCCTCAGCGCTGCCAGAACCTTCTCCGTCCCTCAAATCATCTGCCGTTACGGTGCTGCCTCGTGCCGAGCTCGGCGGAGACAACTTCGTATGAGTCAAACCGACAGCAGTTCTACCCTTATCTCCAAAGAGATAGAAATAGAACTTGTCCGTTGTTGCCTTGGAAGATTTGTCTTCCAGGATCAACTTATAACAGACTGGTGTCTTGACTCCTTCCCGAACAGTTATACTCTCTGCCCGATGAGCTTTCCCATCAGAGCCGAGATAGACTACCTGCTCGAACGCTCCGTTGCCCAGAACAACCCTATTCTTCTTTTGAGGGATGTAGGCAATCAAGGCAGCCTCGGTATCATTCTCTTTGGTCTCGGCCTTGTAGATGGAAAGGTTGTAAACCCTTAAGCCATCTCTTATCTCCTGTTCCGTTAATGATCCGGAAGCGGAGAATTGAGGAATTAAGTCCGAAAACATTATCTCGGGTCGCACCGTCGGACTGAAAGCAGGAACACTGCTTTCTTCCTCGGGTACACTGACAACCTCTTTAACTGTGGTTGTGTTCTCCTGCACTACTGCAACCGGAGTCGCAGGTTGGTTGAAAGCATATAAGCTGATAGCAAGACATATCGCCAATACAGCAAAGATGTAGATCAACCCTCTTTTCCATGTTTCGTCCATGATCTTTACCTTCCTCCACCATGAATATTGTATACTCATGGGGACTTGCCTTCCTTGTAACCAAGGAAAACAATTCCCCACGAGCAATTTAAAAAGAGCTTTTAGCTCCTATACGATAATACATATCAAATCTGCTGTCAAGGTTGCTTCTCACTTTATAATCGCTTGGTTTCCGAACCTCAAATCTATGTATTTCAGCTTATTCAGGTCGGAAGAGTACTTTGAATTCTTCAAGACTATCCCCAACTTCTCAATCTGCCAGTCCAGATCGTCATTGATATTGAAAATGATGAGGCAAGAGACATTGCTGTTTGCCGAAACCTTCTCTTCGTACAAATCGAAAAAAGAAACATTCAAAGAATTGTCTTTCAAGTCCTTCTCAATCAATGAAAGCTTCGACAAAGCATCTTTCTTGTCCAAATCTTTTATCTTCTCCTTCTGGTTCACCCTCATCAAAGAAAAATATTCTTCCCTCTCTTCGTAATCCCTGATGAAGCTTCCCTTTTCGTCGATTACATATCTCTTAGAATTGTCGAAGGCATCCGTCCAGACGGCAAAGGGCGTCTTCTCGACAACTTCCAAAGTCACCCCGTTGGGAAAATTCTTCTTGACAGCCACTTTTTCTATTTCCGGAAACGTTTCCATGAGATTGCTGACCCCCTTATCCCCGAAAAGGAATATCGAAGCCGTACTCACATCGAATCCCATGAATGAAAAAGACGTCTTGGTCTTCTCTCCGGCCACCCTTTCCAATTCTTCCGTCGAAATATCCTTGTTCCCGCTCACGGTCAGTGTCTCTATCTGAAACCTCGGAGAAAATAGAAGGAATCCCACCGCGGACAGTATCAGAATAGAAGCAAAGACGGAAAAAGAGAAATAAAGGTTGGTGAAAACGCTCTTTTTTCTTCTCAAAATTTTTCTCTTTTTTCCTTTTAATCGTCTCATTATAATCTTCTGTTTATCTTCCTGAGCTCCTCGAATATGAATGTGAGCCAATACCTGGGAGACAATATGTAATCACGGGTACGGACATACAAATGATCTTCCCCTCCGTATCCCATCTTGAACAGGGTCGGACCGGCCCAAGGATGGTTCGGATCCTCCTTGGGGTCGACATATCCCCAGAAATCATACATCGCGCATCCCCTCCTCTTCGCCTCTTTCACCGCTTCCCACTGCAATAAATATGGAATAGACAGCTTGGCGTACTTTGAAAGAGAAGCGGCCTGGTGGTAATATCCTGTCCCCTGATAGAAAACGACCAGGGCTCCGGCAACCACTTCGCCCTTGTATTTTCCGAACAGGAGAACCGCCTGCCCCTCCTTGTTAAAAATCTCGTATTCGTCCTTGATGTATTCGTCGGAAAAAGGAACGAATTTCTGCCTCTTCCCCACTTCCCGGTTCAACTCCTGGTACTTCTCCAAATCACCGCTCTTTTCGATAATAATATCTTCGTTCTTTTCGGCCTGGCGGATCAGATACCTGGTCGTCTTCCTCATCCCCTTCAATAATTCTTCTTCCGGAAGGGAAATATCGAGTTTCCAGGTAGCATCGTATGCATTGGCGTGCATGGGCGAAATCCTCAACCTGCTCCTTTCCAGAAGCTCATCGTTCTCTTCAGTTCTCTCCCATAAAGGGTTCATCCGGACGAAACTCGCCCCTTCCCTTTTCCCCATCTTCTTAAGCTCTTCCAAAAACAGCCCGAAGACCTTCTCCTTGTTTTGCGCGTCCGATATGATGGGGCCGTGTTGGATCAAGAGATAAGTGCCCCTCCTGGCTTTTATTTTAACTATTAATGCGACTCCTTGCAAGCCCTCTGAACTTGCGACGGCCATCCTCCATATCTTAAAACCCAGGCGGGTTTGAAACTCCCCCCAATTCCATGAGTCCAAGAATGTTTTCTCCGGGCACTTTTCCAAAAACCCTTCCCACTCGTTCTTGTCGGTAATTTCCCTGAAAGTCATTAATTCATTATATTAAATATCTCCCAAAAAAGCAAAAAAGGACATTTGTCCTTAGGTTGTTTCAATGCTGATTAAATTCCAGTAATCGTCGGATTTTTCGAAAAGCATGAAACATTCGTGGCCGATTTTAACCTTTTCGATAAGGTTTTGGCTTGCTATCTTGTCAAATACCCAAGGACTGCCGTGATCAGATCCAATGACCGTCCATCTCCCGTCGGAGAACACTACCTGATAGGTTGCGAGGTTGTTGTAGGCAACGGGGGTATACCTCACATCATCAACCGTTCCGTTGATAAACATTCTCTCTGGAGCAGTCGCATTCTTAGTGGTGCATCCTGCCGTCGATACAGATACTGCAATAAGCACCACCATGGCTATTGCAACCAGAATCCATGTTGTTCTTTTCGTCATCATCCACTCTCCATCTCGCATGAGATGTGCTGGAGTAAATATATATCAAGCAAAACCGTTTGTCAATTTCCTTCCGACAACGCCTCCTCATTGTACCAGTTTTCCGGATTCCAGAGCATGTACCCAGAATAATCATCTCCCAGAATCTCTCTGACCGCCGATATCTGCAACAAAACCTTTTCCGTATCGTAGACGGCTCCCATATTGAAGTCCTGGAGCCAAGGCCTTAGTTTTGATTGAAAATCACCCAAACGCATCTTCGCCCTGGCCATCGAATACCCCACCACCTCGAAAGGATGTTCGGCCGGATTGTCTAATCCGATGAAGCCGGAAGCGTAATGGGAAGGATAGACCATGGGGCAGACGAAATCGAAGTATTGATAGGCGTCCTCGATCGACTGACCTATCCCCAAATCATCCTTGTTGACCGTGGACAACCCGAACAGGTCTACCGAAATATTATCGTCGGGAATGCTCTCCCTCAGATACTTGAAAAAAACGGCAATGACTTCCCTTTCAGAAGGAATGTCCAAGTCCATATCCTTTAATATCCCGTCCGAAGGGAAACGGATATAATCGAAATTGATTTCGTCGAATCCTTTCCCCAAAGCGTCTTTAGAAAGATCAACGATGTACTTCCAGTATTCCTTCTGCGAAGGGTCTATCCAAGACAATCCCTTGAAATCGCACCATATTCCCCCGCTCTTCGATTTGACCGCCAAGTCGCTCCTCTCCGAAGCCAAAACCGGATCCTGGAAGACGGCTACCCTGGCAATCACATACAATCCGCTATCGTGAAGCTTTTTGACCAGACCGGGCATATCCTTGATTATCACCCTCTCCGATTTCTCGGCTTCGGGGACATCGGTGTCGTAAGGGACATGTCCGGACCAATCCTTGATATCTATGACGACCGTATTGACTTTTGTCCTCTCGGATAAGCCGATAACGTAATCAACCATGCCGGGATCGGCTGCCGACCAGCTGGTCAGATATATCCCGATTACCTCCTTCGGGGCAACCGCCTTCTCGTGCCTTACAATATTATTATCATTCCCTTTCAGGTTCCCCTTGGGCATAAAAAGAAATATCCCGAAGGATATCGCGAGCAAGACCAGAAAACCGGCTAAAAACCTGTTCATCCTATTGTTCCATCATCTTATTTATAAGCTTGTCCCGGGAACCCATGAATTCCTTGATATATTCTATCGCTTCCAACTGTTCCGAAAGCTTGTTGTCCAGCTCCATGGCGCAATAGTCGGAAAAATACTGGACCGGATAGTTCTTCAGATAGTCCAGCTCCGACACGTCTTCCAGGTGGTGGCTGTCGTACTGCAATTTCCTCGTCTTGCTATCAACGTATGAAAAATCTTTCTTGATGACCGAAATATGGTTGCACTTGATCGGAAACTTATTCAAAACTTCGACTTCTTTCTTGTACTTCTCCGTTTCCAGCAATCTCAAATTCTCGAGATGGGCGAAATCCAGGCAAATCCCTCCAAACTTCTTTATCTCCCCCTCATCCAAAGGAGCATCGTACGTATTCTCGATGCAGATCAATTCCCTGTACTTGACCAGCCATTCATTGTCTACGGGGAAAAGCCTTTCCGAATGGGTGCAGAAAATCTTGGTGTCGTATTCCTTGGCCAGGAACTCCAATTCGGAAACATCCATATCGCTCCTCAAGTGCACGAAAGGGATCCTCTTTATCGGAGACCTCTTAATCATCTCGTATAGATTCTTCCTCTGTTCCTTGCCCAGACAGGTAAGGAATAGAGCCACCTCTTCTATCTTCAACAATTCAACCTCTCTCATTTTCTCTTTGAGGTTGGAACCGCTGGTTGTAGTTATCGTGGGAATAAATTTCATATGCCGAAACCTGTTATTTCCGCCGCACGCCTCGCCATCTTCATCTTGGCCTCGGTCGAAGCTCCGTTGAGCAATTCCTT
This sequence comes from Minisyncoccota bacterium, assembly GCA_041650235.1. Classification (GTDB taxonomy): domain Bacteria; phylum Patescibacteriota; class Minisyncoccia; order Minisyncoccales; family Minisyncoccaceae; genus UBA2211. Next base: position 9,524 of record JBAZLP010000004.1, on the reverse strand, counting down.
CAATACCCTCTCCTGGCTCTCCATCCCGGCGCCCAGAGAGATGCTTTCCACGTCTCCCCGGCCATTGACTATGACTTTGATTCCGTCCTTTTCTTTCTTAATCATTTCCTTAGCCAAAGCGCTGTCCAAGTCCTTCAGCTTCTTCAAATCCTTCAGTTTATCAAACATTTGTTTTTTTCTTTAATTTATTACCCCTTAATTCTGGCTTAAAGGTCGAAAAGAGTCAATATTCTCTTTGCATCTCCCCTCGAAACGTTGATGTGGGTGGGCAAGCAGACAATCCTCTTGGCCGCTTCTTCAGCCCTCGGGCACGATGAGACGGCATAGCAGACGCTCTCGAGCGAAGTCATGGGCGGAACGACCGGAGATCCTCCCCATCCGTCATTAAGGTATATCCCCTTCTTCCTTCCCGAAGAAACAATCTTCTCCGGGTTTATAACCATGACGGGATACTTCAGGAAGACAGCTTCCTTGTCTTTGTCTTCACTAAAAACGATCTTCATCCTTCTCTTGACCATCTCCTTATCATACAGTCCGGCGATCTCCTTCCTGTGGGAATTGAACTTGTTAACCTTTTCCAGCTGATGGAGGGCCAGAACGGCCAAAGCATCGGGCATCCTTTTGGGAAAATACGACGGAAGACTGCCTTTGTTCTCCTTTTTGGTCACCGCCTTGGACAAGATGTTCAAATTCAGGAACAGGGCCAATAACCCCCTCCCGATCTTAGAATCATACAAAGGAAGGACTATCTTGTTCATCAAAACCGGATGCAACAGCTGCTGGATCGTCCAGAAGAAAGAAGGATAGTCCAAAACCTTCTGGAAATCGGAAGCCTTCTCAACTAAACCTTCGTTATTGACGACAACCATCCCCCCGTATACCGAAGAAATGATCTTATCCCTTCCGAAGCTGAAGAAGGAGGCATCTCCGAATGATCCGCAATAAGAACCCTTGAATCTGGCCCCCAGAGAATGGGCGCAGTCCTCGATAAGATATATCCCTTTGTCCATGCATATCCTCTTTATATCCTCCACCTCGGCCGGATAGCCGAATGTATGCTGGACCATTATTGCCCTGGTCTTCGGAGTTATCTTCTTTTTTATATCTTCTACTGAAATATTTAAAGTATCGTCTATGTCGACGAAAACCGGCTTCGCTCCTACGTACAAAATCGGATTGACCGCCGCATTGCAGGTGAAGGCCTGGAGAATCACCTCGTCTCCCTTCCCTATCTCCATCGCCTTCAATATGGCAATCAGAGAGCTCCTTCCGGAGTTGAAGCTGAAAGCGTTCTTGAATCCGAAAAAGTTCCTGAAAGCCCTTTCCAACTCCCTTCCCTTCTTCCACCTGAAAGGATTGATTAAGAGCTTTGAAGCCAGGGAGACATCGTCTCTTTCTGTATTGGGCGACAACGAAATGGAAATGACTTTTTTCATCTTAGCAATTTGTCTATTAATTTCTGGGGAACCCTCGATTCCAAGAGGACGACATCTCCTTCCTTGGCGAACGATTTTATCTTCTTCAAAATCTTCTCTCCGTTATCCATGAAGACCATGTCTTTCATCCCGCTCGACTTATTCATCTCCTTGAAGTAATCCCTGGAAGTGATTATGGCAAGGTCGCAGACCTCCCCTATCTTCTTCCCAATCTCCCGATGGACTCTCCTTCCCTCGGAGCCGAGCTCGATAAGACAGGGCATGACGATAATCTTCTTCCCCTCCCAGTTCTTCAAATAATCAAGATGGGAAACGATTCCGTCGGGATTGGAAGAATAAGCGGCGTCGATGACATCAAAACCATCGACTTTCTTAAACCTCATCCCTCCGATCGAAGAATCAATCTCCTCCAATCTCTTGATGATGCTCTCCGTCTCCATACCTAATTTCCTCGCCACGGATACGGCGGCAAGGAGATTGGGAACATTGTGGACTCCGTTTATCTTCATATTAACCGCAAAACTCTCTCCATTCTTGAAACAAACCTTGAAAGATATCCCTTCCTTCCCTCCTTTTATGTCTTCGGCCCAGATATCCTGCTTCTCGACAGCCGAATATTTTATACTCGCAACCGATGATTTGAAATTATCCTTGATCAATCCGTTATCCCAATTCAGAACCGCCAGACCTTCCGAAGGCAGAGAGTCGATCAATTCGAACTTCCCTTTGACGATATTCTTTTGCGAACCGAAAGTGGAAAGGTGCTGGCTGTTTATCCCCGTCAATATCCCTATCTTCGGCTTAGCGATTTCGCACAAAAGCTTTATCCCTCCACGGTTGTATGCCCCCATCTCGCAGATGAATATCTCGTACCCCTCTTTGACGTTCTCCAGTATGCACTTCGATATTCCCATTTCCGAATTCTCGTTCCTTTCCGTTGAAACGACTTTAAAATCTTCCGACAGCAAGAACTTCAAAAACTCCTTGGTCGAACTCTTGCCATAGCTTCCGGTAATACCGACAACGAGTAGGTTCTCGAGCGTCTCTCTCTTTTTCTTCGCACTATTGATCGTCTTCCACTTGAAAAATACCGTTATCGGCTGGAGGATGAGGACCATGAAAGAAACTATGAGAGGAGTAAGGATATCGAAAGCTAGTATGCCCGAAGCGAAAGGGATGAGATCGAAAGACATCCATTTGGTCGGGTTAAAATAATCATTCAGGAATAATCTTGCGAAGACGGCCGTAATCACTCCCAAAGGAATGAATATCACGGGCAAGATGAAAGAAACCTTGGCCGTCATCTTGGGAGTCCTGATCTTCCTTCTCATTATTCCCCACAAAGCGGCCAGTCCCTCGAAAACATATATCAAAAACAGCAGAGGAACCGCTCCTATCAGATAAATACTGTATTTAGACAAAAAGACGCTCAAGCTTTGGGGATAATCAATGGTGCTCGATCCCAGAAGCAAAAGCAAGACTAGAAAAATTAAATACTTGAGATAAGAAACGGGATTGCTTAATATCTTCTTCCCGTTATAAGTGTCGAAATGAGACAAGAATCTTCCGATATGGTAATCCTTTAATTGCCAGAGATAAGTCCAGAACAGAAAAGATTTGGCCTCTTTCAAAAGCCAGAAAAAGAGAACTGAGAGACCCACTGCTACCGGCATCCATGGCTCTATTGAAAACATGTTATTTGTTTAAGAATTTGGTTATCGTTTCGGCTGTCTCCTTTGGATTAGTCTTATAAGGATTGTGCCTCGCCCCCGGGATTATCTTCAAATCCGAACCCTTTATCTCCTTGTTCAGGAGGAAAGCGTCCGCCAAAGGAGTGGCTTTGTCATCGCTCCCCCAGATGATGAGGCATTCTTGCTTTACCTTTCCCAAAAGGAACTTCAAATCCTCTCCGACCACTTTCTTGAAAATCTCTTTCATCATCGGGCTGGCCCGGTAGTAATCGTTGACTCCGGCCAATCTGTATACCATTTTCTCGAAAAAACGGTAGCCGGGAAAATCCTTAGGAACGCTCTTGGTAATCCTGGAAATCCCTTTCGAAATCTGCTGCCTCAAGCTCAATCTCTCTTCGCGGATAACGGCGGCATCGCACAAGATCAGCTTCTCGACTCCGTTCCCTTCCGTGGCAATCCTCAAAGCGATCCCCCCTCCGAAAGAATGCCCGAGAAGATATAATTCATTCAATCCCAATTCCTTTATCAGTTTTAAAATAATCGAGGCGTAATCAGCCGTGCCCCAGACTTTTTCCGGCTCGGGGCTTTTCCCGAACCCCGGCAAATCGGGAATAATTATCTGAAAACCTTCTCCGGTCATCTCTTCGACGACACCCATCCAAGAGCTGGAAGTAGCTCCCCATCCGTGGATTACCAAAAAGGGCTTGCCCTCTCCGGCAATCTTGTAGAACAAGGTCGTTCCCGCAAGCTCGACGCTTTTTTGCTTGTACTCAACCGTTATTTCCATTATTTCTTCCTTTTGATTTCCTTAAATCCCAGATACTTGTGAAGGACCTTGGGAATCTTGATAGAGCCGTCTTTCTGCTGGTTGTTTTCCAAGAGAGGAATCAAAATTCTCGGAGTCGCTATTCCGGTGTTATTTAGGGAGTGGACGAACTTAGTCTCTCCGTCCTTGGTTTTGTACCTGATATTCAGCCTCCTTGTCTGGAAGTCAAAGAAGTACGAAGAAGAGTGGGTCTCCCTGTACTTGTCCTGGGCCGGAGACCAGCATTCGATGTCGTATTTCTTTACCTGGCCGAGCCCCAAATCTCCCGTGCAGTTGACCACGATGTGGTACGGTATGTTCAATCCCTGCAATATCTCCTCGGCATTCCTGGTTATCTCCTCGTGAATCTTGACCGACTCTTCCTTGTCATTCCTGCACAAAACGACCTGCTCTATCTTCATGAATTCATGGACCCTCATTATCCCCTGGGTGTCTTTTCCATAACTTCCGATTTCCGTCCTGAAGCAGGGAGAGAATCCCATGTACTTTATCGGCAAGTCATCTTCTTTCAAAGTTTCGTTGGAAAAATAACTCATCACCGAAACCTCCGAAGTTCCGGCCAGATACATTCCGTCATGGGTCCTGTACACTTCGTCTTTTGACTGGGGCAGATATCCCGTCCCGGTCATAGCCGCCTCGTTGACTAAAGAGGGCGCTCCGACAGGAACGAATCCCTTCTTGACCAATGTGTCCATGGCGTACTGCCAGATGGCCATGCAGATCTGGAAAGCTTCCCTCTTCAAAAAGTATCCCCTGAACCCGACCACCTTGGTTCCCCTTTCGAAATCGACAAGGTCAAGACTCTTGGCCAGCTCCACGTGGTCTTTGGCGGGAAAATTGAACTGCGGAATCTTTCCCCATTTCTTTATCTCCAGGTTGTCGGCATCAGAATCTCCTTCCGGAACTGATTCGTCCGGGACATTGGGGACCAGGAGCATCAATCTCTCGAATTCCTCGTTGATCTTTTTCAATTCTTCCTCTTCGTTGTCCGAATTCCTGTCCAACTCCCTCATCTGAGCAATGACTGTCTCTCTTTCTTCCTTTGTCTTCGCCTCCTGGATCCTCTTATTGGCAGCATTCTTCATGGCGCTCTTATTCTCGACGGCCATAATCAATTCCCTCCTCTTGGAATCGAGTTTTAACAAATTATCGACGTCGAAAGCGACTTTCTTCTTTCGGCAAGCATCTTTGACTATATCGGGATTTTCCCTGATGAATTTTATATCCAGCATATGTTTTAATAGGTATATATTATCAATTTAGGGCAAAAAAAGCAAACAAAAAAGAGGGTTTTAACCTCCTGGCCGTCACCACCTCAAACCTGCCCCTATCCTCCTTCGGACGACTATCGAAAAAAGCGAAGACTGATGCACTTTTGACAACCACCTTCCCTTCCAAGGCTCTTAAAGCCCGTTCAAGGTTCTTCTGGTTCCTGTTGTTGACAGAAGTTGAAGCGATGACGAATCTGCATCTCTGCGGATTCCTGACGGCACGAACCGTCTCGTAGTATGAATCGCTGTCTTTGATGAGCCAGCACATCGAAAGTCCGAGCAGGGGCATCAGTAATTCTGCCAGATACGCGTCCTTTTCTTTCACCACGATGATTCCGTTCACTTTCTCCGGAGTCACTCCTCCGAGATTATCGATCATCTCTCCGAAATGTTCAACAACATCGGAAACAATCTTTGCGCCATCTTGTAAAAGTGGATACATTGATGTCCTCCTCTATCCCTAAGGATAGCTGATGGCATCATACCAAAAAAGAAAGAGGGCGTCAAAAAACCGGGTTTCCCCGGTTTTCCTTATTCCTTGTCCTTCATCAGCGGGAAGAGTATCACCTCCCGGAGCGATCCTGAATCAGTAATCATGGAAACGATCCTGTCTATCCCTATCCCGAACCCGGCTGCCGGAGGCATTCCGTATTCCAGAGCCTCGACGAATTCTTCATCCGACCTCTGGGCTTCCTCGAATCCTCCTTTGAACAGCTTTTCCTGACCCTTTAATACGTCTCCCTGCTCGGTTGCATCGTTCTGCTCGGAGAACGCATTGATGACCTCGGCCCCGGCCACGACCAATTGGTAGCTGGCCAGCTTGTCCTTATCCAAATCCTTGGCCAAAGGCTGAAAACCCTTCGGGTGGTGGATGACGAAAGTGGGCTCCACTATCTTCGGCCTGCAATACTTCTTGTATATCTCATCAGCCATGTTCGGCTTGTCCGCTCCGTCCGGAAGCTCCACTCCCATCTCTTTGGCTTTCTTCGCCAAAGCCTTCTCGTTCAATTCTTCGTACTTGATTCCGGTATATTTCTCAAGCAAGGCGAAAAACTCTATCCTCTCGTACGGTCCCTTGAAATTAAGAGTCCCGTCGCCGTATTTCACCTCGGCCGTGCCGAATATGTTCGTCAAAATAGTCTCGAACATCCTCTCAATCATCTTCATCGACTGCTTGTAGTCGGCATAGGCCCAGTAGCACTCGATCATCGTGAAATCGGGATTATGGAACTTGTCCACTCCCTCGTTCCTGAAGCATTTCCCTATCTCGTAAACTTTCTCGTACCCTCCGACCAGCAATCTCTTCAGGTACAACTCGGGGGATATCCTCAAGAACACGTCTATGTCCATGGCATTCAGATGAGTCTTGAACGGCTTGGCCCTCGCTCCGCCGTACAATAATTGCAATATGGGCGTCTCCACCTCCATGAATCCTTCTCCATCCAGAAAATTCCTCATTTCCTTTATGAATTTGGATCGGATGACGAATTTCTCTTTAACTTCCGGAGAAAACAGCAAGTCCAAATATCTCTTCCTATATCTTTCTTCAACGTCTTTCAATCCGTGCCACTTCTCGGGCAAAGGCCTCAATGACTTGCAGATCATTTTGTAGTCCCTCGCTTCAATAGTTTTCTCTCCTCTCTTCGTCTCGAACAATATCCCTCTGATTTCTATAAAGTCCCCGATATCGAAAAATTCGAGGAAGGAATCATAACTCTTCTCTCCGATCTTGTCCTTGCCGAAAAGGGCCTGAATCTTTCCCGTACCGTCCTCGAAATCAATGAAGGTCAATGCTCCATGGGTTCGGATGGTCCTCACCCTTCCGACCAGGACAACCTCTTCTTCTTTTTTAGACAGAGACGAAAAATCCTCTAAAACGGATTTGATTTCGTGAGTACGCTTGACTTCGATAGGATAGGGGTTTTCCCCGTTCTTCAGAAGCTTTTTCAGCTTCTCCATCCTATTTCGTCTTATTTCGTCTACGGTAGACATATTTTATTCTATTTTTAGTATCTTGTACTTGAGAGAACCCTTAGGGGTTTTGATTGTGACTTCGGCTCCCTGGGGCTTGTTGATCAATGCCTGGCCCAGAGGCGATTTGAAGGAAATCCTGTTTTCCATCGGGTTGGCTTCGTCTTCGCCGACCACATGGTATCTTTCTTCGGAACTCCCTTCTTTTATTGTAACATAGGAACCGATTTGAACCCAGCCCTTGTTGCCGGTATCCTGAATCACCTTGGCCGAAGAAATCAATCTTTCTAATTCAAGGATTTTTCCTTCAATATTTGCTTGGTTCTCTTTAGCCTCATCATAAGCAGCGTTCTCGGACAAATCACCGAAAGAAATCGCTTCCTTCAGCTGTTCCGCCACTTCTATCCTACCTTCTTTTCTTAGGTATTCAAGTTCTTTTTTTAGCTTATCCAAGCCCTCCTGAGTTAAGTATTTTTCATCCATATTTTTCTATTAAAAATTTAGAAAAAGAGGTTAATCTCCGCGATTAATCCTTTTATAACAGCAGTATAGCATATATCTGCGAGAAAGCAATAGTTGGTGTTGGAAATAAAAAAGAGGAGATTTTGTTAATTAGAGTTCTCCTTAACTCCGTATATCCGATCGATATCTGCTTTTAACTCCAACGCTGCCCGATCGATTTCTCCCTTATAGAAATCGGGGAGATTTAAATCATTCATTTTATGAATGATCCACCTCCTGATTTCCGGGATGTCATCATGGTCGGCGAGATGACCCTCGCATTCAACAATGAAAGCTGGTGTAACTTTCATCGAGAGAATCTGTTCCCCATTCGTTGGAACAGGGTCACTCTCCCATGCTTCATTATCAACATGGTCGTCACCCCTCCTGACAAAGTCAAGCTGGGCTACCCTCCACTGAGTACCTTCTCGAACCACAACAAAAAAAATGTTGTAGTTAGTTTCCGAAATTCCATTATTCCTGATCCAGTTCTCATAGCCGAACCCATCAAGAAGCATGGAGTCTACTTTCTGTACCTTGATTTCGTTGATTTCCTCAAGGGAAGGAAATTCGAAATCGCCAGCAATTTCCCTTAAAAATGGGAATTCGTTAACCATTAAGGCCAACTTCCAAGTCTTCATTTACAAACAACTCCTGAATTTTCCAGTTTCCAAGTTCCCCTTGGCCCGCTGGATCGAGATGCTCCCACCTTTTGTGGGCAGCGCATTGGATAATTAAATATCCATTGCGCCACCCACAAACATATTATATTTTCAAATAACTTTTAATCAGCAGAGAACCGTAAAGCATTTAGCGAAAGGTTTGAATGTATTATATTCTGGAGAGAGATTAGAATATATCCAATACCTCTCCTGCTTTACGGATTTCTACTGACCTTTCTTTATGTCTCTCTGCTTTCGTCTTTTTAGACTCATCAGTTCGGATACACATCCGAAGAGCAGACAATTTTTATTTAAAAAATTGTGAAAAAATTATTGGAAGATCATCATACTTTCATTACCATGATATGATCCTCCGTACCCAGAAGATATGGCCGAGATGTGTCCTGGATTAATTCCCTTCGGTCCTTTACCATAGAGAATCACTATATCTTCTGTAGCACTTACCTGATACGCTTGTCGAATTTTATCGACAACATTAGGGCCAATAGTTCTCGCCTCAACCACTGAAAGGTTGTAGCCCAGAGCCACATACCCTCCCTTCTTGTTTTCGGCAAACACTACCGCTCCCTTCAATGGGACGATTGTCGCTCCACTGGGAACCAGTTGTCCCGGATAGAAAGAATTTTCTCCGCTAAAGGCAACTGTCCCTTCTGGAACGATTACCTTTTGTCCATTATCCTGCATAACCGACGCGTAGATGGCTACGCCCCAGCAGATGATAGCTACAATAGCTATCATAAATATTAATCCTTTTTTCTCCATTTTTTTCTTTCCCCTTCTTTTTCCGGTAGAAGAAACCGATTGCTTTTTCCAAGCAACAGTCTGAAGATATAAATCTGCAGATTGCTGCCTGGAACACATATAAAGAGCTACCAACTCTTCTTTCATTGCGAAAGAAGGTGATGGAAACGGAACTTTGTATTGTTTTGTCCGATTTCCATAACTTTCTCTCGTTAATAAAATAGAGGAGGAGATTAGGGCCTTGACTGGAGGCGCTATATCGGTATCTCCCCGGCACCGCTTCGGAGGAAGGTGGTAAAGATGAGATATTGTATTGTTTTGCTCATCTCCACAACCTTCCTCCAAAATAAAAAGGGCGATAAATGCTGTACGTGCTTCGGAAAGAGCACCAATACAACACTTAT
>JBAZLP010000003.1:0-32166 GCA_041650235.1 Minisyncoccota bacterium | reverse complement strand
TATATCGTCCGTAGTTTCTCCTTTCTTCAATCTTTCTTTGAGTTCTTCCGTTTTTAGCCTGATTTGTTCTTTGTTCAAACCGACCAATTCCGCCTCAAGAGAATTGATTTTTTTGATTAAGGGCTCCAGCCCTTTGATGTATTTTTCGTTCGCGCTTCCGAATAATCCGCTTAAAAATGCCATATCTTTTCCATTATTATACCATTCTATCCTATATTAATAAACATTAAACGTCAAAAGGGCCTTTCGGCCCCTTTTCAAGAAATCATTTCTCCGGAACTCTCCTCTTCTCCGCCACCTTCTTGTCCTTATGCCTCCTTATCTGCTTCTCGATCTCGTTCTTGGCGTCGGTCAGAGCGGAACGGAAGTCTTCTTTTTCCGAAACGGCCCTGAAGAGCTTCCCGGGAATCTCTATCTGCAATTCCGCCCGATAGATATCGCCCTTCTGATGATGCCTGCTCGTTATCCCGACTTCTATTTCGGCGATGATGACTCTTTTCCCTCTCAGATGCTTCGACATCTCTGACAGCTTCTCCTTAATCAGCTTTTTGAGATACGGTGTCATCTCTATTTCCGTCGCTTTTATTCTTATTTTCATATTTTTAAATCTGTTCTAATTAAAACAACTCTTGACGAGTTGTTTTAACGAAACTATTTCTTCTTCTTCTTTGCAACTTTCTTTTTAGCTGCTTTCTTTGCGGGCTTCTTTGCAACTTTCTTTTTAGCAGCCTTCTTCTTTGTAGCCATTTTTTTAGAAAAAGTTTTATATTTTAATTAATCGACCTTTTTCTTAGCTCAAAATTATCTACTGATTATATTTTCGTCTCTATTCAAAAATTTGTCAATAGCTCAGAGCTAAAAAATCTTGATTTCTTCTTCGAGGTCGACTGAAAATTTTTCCTTCACCGATTTTTTTATCAAATCAATCAGGGCAATCACATCTTCCGAAGAAGCGTTTTGAAAATTTATAATGAAGTTAGCGTGCTCTTCAGAAATTTTCGCTCCGCCGATTGTTTTTCCTTTAAGTCCGCACAATTCTATCAGTAATCCGGCCGGAATAATTCCTTTTTCATTATTTTTTTCCAGTTCGGGATAAGAAGAAATTATGGAATCTTCTATTTTCCCGTGATGGTTTTTAAAAACCGACCCGGCGGAAAAACCTTTCGGCTGTTTCGCCTTCCTTCTTTCCAGATTGTTCTTTATTTTTTCACTGACCGCCTCTTCACTATCCTCTTTTAATTTCAATTCAGCCGAAACGGCCAGCAATTCGGGATTATTTTTAAAAATACTCGTCCTGTATCCGAATAAACATTCCTCGCTGCTGAAAAATTTTTCCGAAACAGCTCCGCTTCTTATTTCTAAAACATCCACGCTTAAGACGGAGTCGGCCATCGACTCTCCCGCCGCTCCTGAATTGCCGTTAATCGCCCCTCCCAACGTTCCCGGTATTCCGGCAGCCCATTCCAAACCTGAATAATTCTTCATTTCAATGATTAAAGAAGATAGAGTGATGGTCGTATTGATTTTGAAAATTCCATCGCCCCTAGCTTCAATCAAATCTTCTTTTGCAGCAAAGGAAGATTTGTAAGCGATTACGAGTCCGTCGAATCCTTTATCCGAAAAAAGGATATTGCTTCCCCCTCCGATGACGAGAAATCTTATTTTCTTTCCGATCGCCCATTCAATCGCTTCCTTCAGCTCATCCTTATACGAAGTTTCCAAAAAATACCTGGCCGGCCCGCCGATCCTGAAAGTGGTATGGTCCTTAAGCGATATGTTTTCTTTTATTGATTCCATTAATGAAATGATAACACGGTTCGGGATATAAAAAAAGAAGGCGTTTATCCGCCTCCACGACACTCGTCTATTGAGCCAGTGCTTTTATCTTCTGCTCCATTTTGGAATCAAGAGGATAGAGATCGAAAGCCCGATTGTATGAATTAAGGGCTTCTACCGTCTTTCCCTGCTTCTCGAGCATCCTCCCTACAGCAACGTATATCTCATAGTTCTGCGGAGCCAAAACCCTGGCCTTGTTATAGGCATCAAGAGCGTCCGTAGTCCTGTCCTCGACCAGATGGTTGATGTTCTCGTAAACGAGACCCAGGCTCTGCCAGCTCTGAAAATTGTTCTTGTCCGCCTTGCAGGCCGACTTAGCCATGGCTTCCGCCTTCGAAGCGTTTTCCTTTATCGAATTGATCTGCTCTTCTTTTTTTTCGGCCGTCGTCCATCTCTCCCCGAAATCATCCCCCGCCTTTATCAGATACAGCTGGGTTAAGAGTATCTTGTAGTCGGTCGCCTTCCACAGTCGCTCCGCCTTCTCCATATCCGTTATCGATTCCTTTATCGCCCCGCCCTCCTTGAAATTGGCGATGGACTTCTGGGAAAAAACCTCAGCGCGGTAATAATTGATGAAATTAAAAACGGCCAATCCCAAGAGGACGAATAAGATCGAGAAAACTCCCTTGGCGACATTCTTCGACATCCCTGAAATCTCAAAGACCCTCTCTTCCCCTTTCTGCTGCCCGTCCCACAATCCCATGGCCAAGAAGAACAAGGAAAGGGAAACGATGTCTATCTTGTAGAAAAACATGAGAAGGGACAACGAAAAAACCGCCGGAAAAAGGATATCCCTCACATTGACCGTCTTGTCATCCTTCCCTCTTTTGAAATCGAGGAAATACCTGAATCCCTGGAAGTAGAAGAAGAACATGAGGAGCAAAAGGCAGAGGGCGGAAAAAACTCCTCCGGTTGCGAGGAAAGTCAATAAAGGAACGGATCCTTCATCAAAGATAAGGGAGGATCCGGAAAGATTGATCGATTTGTCTTTGTACAAAGAAAACTGGTACTGGTAGGTCGACAATCCCGAACCGACGAAAAAGTTCTTGACGCTTTCAGTCAGACTCTTCTCGGCTATGCTCCAGCTCGAACCGTAAGAAAGCTTGGGCTCGCTCGGAGTGCCTCCCCAGGGATTGGGCAGGAAAAACAAGGAAAGGAAAATCAGGAGCATGACCAGAGAGATGACCGCTTTCTGCCTCTTGAATTTGAATCCGCTCTCGATCAGGCTCCTCCAGAAGATGAAGAATGTCCCGACCGCGACGAAGAACCATGACAGTTTGAAGTCGATAAGAAAGAGGGAGACGGAAAAAAGAATGAAAAACACCCCCATCGAAAAAACCTTGACCCAGTTATAGCTCTTGCCCTTTCTGAAAGAATTGACATTGTTGAAAACGAAGGAAATCAGCAATGCCAGGGCTATCGATATGACGACTGAAGAAGCGGCAACATTGTCGAACAGCGACAAATGGATGTTGGCGAACCTTTTGACGAGATAGAATATGGAAAGGATGGCCGAACCGGTCACGAAAAATTCGAGTATCTTCAGGACATCCCTCCTCTTGAGCCAGCTCGCGCAATAGAATATGACCAGGCAGGACAAAAAAACGATCAAGGAATCGGCCTGGCCCGGCTTCCCCCAGAAACTAAGGAACAGATTCTTGGAAAAGAGGAAAGAGAAGAAAAAAGACAGAGAGAGGTATATCATCAGCCTCTGGATCGGACTGTCTCTCATCACCACCTTCCTCGAAACGAAAACATCGATCAACTTAACAAAAGCCATTGCGAAAGCGAAAGCGAGAAGGAGCGCCTTCTCGTTCAAAACCTGGGAAACGCCTGCCTGCTGGATGAAAAAGAAAGGCAAAAGAAATACGAATACGCAAAATATGTATTTGGATATTTTTTCGAGATTCACCATGCTTCTATTTTATACCACTTGCGGCGTTTTGCCCAGCAATCTTCCCGGTCGTCCAGCACATCTGGAGGTTGTATCCCCCCGAAGGCCCGTCCAGATCGACCGCCTCTCCGGCAAAATACAGATTGGGAACTATCTTCGATCCCATCGTTTTCGAATTTATCTCCTTCAAAGACACTCCTCCGCGCGTAGCCATGGCCCGGTCGAACCCGAGAAGCCCGACCACACTGATTTCGATCTTCTTCATGAAGCGCACCATCCTTTCCCTCTCTTCTTTGGTTAAGATATTAGGCTTCCTGTCGAAAGGAACACCGCTGAAATTCATTATGAACGAAGAAAGCTTCTCCGGAAAAACATCGGACAGGCACTTCAGAACATGCTTGTTCCTGTTTTTGTTGAAAATAGACTGGAGATAATCATCGGACTCTTCGACGCTCTTTCCGGGGATGAGGTCTATCGATATCTTAACCTTTCCTTTTTCCAGAAGGTCCCCGATCTCCCGGCTCATATTCAAAACCAAAGGTCCGCTCAGCCCGAAATGGGTGAACAATATCTCCCCCCTCCCTTCGCCCGATTTCTTTCCGTCCCTGATTAAGGAAACCGAAACATCGTCTAAAGATATTCCGGAAAGGGATTTAGTCCATCCCTCCTTCGTCTCGACCGGAGTCAATGCCGGTTTCATTTGGTTGACGGCATGCCCCATCTTTTTCAACCAGTTGAATCCTTCTCCCGTCGATCCGGTGACGGGATATGATTTCCCTCCGACCGAAAATACGCAAGCCTTGACCAATACTTCCTTCTTATCAGGCAAAATGATGGAAACTATCTTTTTACCGTCGGTCCTAATGTCTTTGACTTCGGAAGAAAGGAAGATATCAACCCTGTTCTTCTTCAACAAAGAAACCAAAACATTTAAAACGTCCTTGGCTTTTTCAGAAACCGGATATATCTTCCCGGCTTCTTCCTTTGTCTCCAGTCCACTATCCTTAAAAAAATCCGTTGTTTCCTTTACGCCGAAAATTGAAAAAGGAGATAGAAGGAAATCACCCTGCTTCCCGAATTTGGAACATAGGTCTCTCCCGCTTCCCGAGTGGCTCAGATTGCACCTTCCTCCTCCGGTAAGAAGAAGCTTCACCCCCAGTTTGGGGTTCTTTTCGAAAAGGGCGACCTTGGCTCCTTTCTCCGCGGCAGCTATCGCCGCCATCATTCCGGCCGGCCCGCCTCCTATTACAGCAACATCGTATTCCATATTATTTTCCGCTTTTAATCTCGATGACGTCCCCGTCTTCGACAACATACTCTTTTCCTTCCGTCCTAATCAATCCCTTCTCCCTCGCTCCGGCGAATCCGCCCGCCTCGATAAGCTTATGCCAGTTTATCACTTCCGCCCTGATGAAGGTCTCTTCGAAATCGGTATGGATGACCCCTCCGGCCCGGGGAGCCCTGTCTCCCTTATGGATCGTCCAGGCCCTGGTCTCGTCGGGACCCGTAGTCAAAAATGTTATCAGCCCCAAAAGCTTGTAAGATTCCTTTATCAATTCATTCAATTTCGGCTCCGGAGACAACCCGAAAGACTCTCTTTCTTCCCTGTCCATGTCCGCACTCTCCAATTCCGTCAAAACATCCATGAAAAAATATGGCCAGTTATTCTTCCTAAATATATCAAGGACTTCCGGAGAAATGTCTTTCTCCTCTCCGTTCAACAGATACAGTCTCGGCTTGTTTGAAAGTAATTGGTAGCTCCCTATCGCCTTCTTCTCTTCTTCGTCCCAGGAAAGATCGAAAAGCATCTTCCCTTCTTTCAAAAAACCGAAGGCCTTCTTCAATATCTCCAGCTCCTTTATCGAATCCTTGTTCCCGGATTTTGCCTCCCTCTCCAGGGAAGAAATCCTCTTCTCGACGGTCTCCAAGTCCTTCAATACCATTTCAGTCTCCAGTATCTCCTTGTCCTTCAAGACGTCTATCCCTTTCCTCGTATTGATGATGTTGTCGTTCTTGAAACAGCGCAGGACATAGACCACGGCATCGACTTCCCGGATATTGGCCAGGAACTTGTTGCCCAAGCCCTCTCCCTTGCTCGCTCCCTCGACCAGTCCCGCTATGTCCACGAATTCGATGGTGGCGTATATCTTATTAGCCGAATGCGTCAATTCGGCCAACTTGTCCACCCTCTCGTCGGGTACGGCAACAACACCGACGTTTGGTTCGATGGTGCAGAAAGGATAATTGGCTATATCCACCTGTTTTTTAGTTATGGCCTGGAACAAGGTCGACTTTCCCACGTTGGGAAAGCCGACTATCCCTATATGCAAAGACATTATCGTTTTTCCATTAATATTTCGGCTTCTCTCTTCAGGCTCTCGGCCTGTTTCCCTGGTATATTAGCTCTTTTGGCGAATTTTTCAATATTCAAACCGAGAATGTCTATCACCAGCATCTTCCTTTGCCTCTTCAATTCTTCAGCCAAGCGACCCCTGAACGACGGCAATATGGTCACGGGATAAAGCTTCTTTCCTTCGACCATGTCTTCGAGCCCTTCGTTTTTGGGATAGTCCCATCCCAGGAGTTCGATCCCCTTACAGGAAGAATATCTCAACGCCTCGTCGGTGAATCTGGAATTGGTGACAATCAAGAAATTGATATCTTTTCCCTTGAACCTTCCTCCATTCTTAACATCATCCAAGATAGCAAAGCTCTTCAGGCAGACATTGATATCAACCTTGTCCCCCGGATTGTTTCTGTATTTGCATTCGCCCAGATAGACGGAATTATCATTCTCAGCCAAGAAATCTATCTCATACTTGCAGCACCTTCCCGAGACAATCATGCTCTTGCCTACCTTCATCCCGTAATGGGAGAGGACTTCCCGGACGAAATCCTCGAAGATGAATCCGGCCGGACCGAGCCGCTTCATCGCATCCTTCAAGCTGAACCTTAAAGCGAGCGCAAGATCCTCCTCTTTCAAGCGGTCCTTGACCTTCTTAAAAATCTCCAAAGTGGGAATATTATCATACACTTCCTTTTCCACCTCGCGGGATATCTCTTTCGCCAAAGATGAGGACGCCCCCGCCCTCATCGCCGAATTATATACTTTCTTCACGGAAAAAGGCTCGCTTTCCCCGCTGTATTTTTTAACCTTGAAAAGAGAAGGCATATTATTCGAACTTCGATTTGATGTCCTCCTTCAGTTTTTCGTATTTCTTTCCCAACCTCTTCACCTTGAAGCTGTTCTTGATGTATTCGATCCCGAAAAGAATGATGATAATACCTATGAAATAAGCAAATATCTTCAGCGCCTCGACGGGATAGACGACGAAAGATGCTCCGAGGACGATGGCGACGATTCCGGTTACGAACAATATCCACCAGTTCCCGCTCACTTCTTTAACATAACTGTCAACCACATTGACGATGAAAAATTTTGATTTGTTTTCCATATTTTTAACGATTATCTCCGCTTCCGTGAAGCTCCCCCCTCTGCTGCCTCGACTGGAGCTTCTCGATATTCTTCGAAGCGACCTCTTCGAAGGGAATCTTCAGTTCCGTTGAAAGGTTGGCCAGGTACCAAAGGACGTCGCCCAGCTCTTTCTTGATCTCCTCCCTCTTCTCGTCGGAAACGATTCCGTTTCCGTCCCTCAAGACCTTCTTTACCTTCTCGGCCACCTCTCCGGCCTCTCCGGCCAAACCCAATGTTGGATAGATGAAATTGTTATCCTTGTCGGGATATATGGCCGTTTTTCTTGACTCTGCCTGATATTCTTCAAATGTCATGTTTTTATTTATTATTTTTATTTATTATATATTCCCTGGCGATGGCCGATGGCAATAACTAGGATAAGAAGCTCTTTCTTATATATCTCGTAAATTATCCTGTACGGCCAAACCCTATAAGTATACTGACCGTCACAATCGCCTCGCATCTTCTTTCCGACGAAAGGATCAAAAGACAAAAAAGTAAGGGCCGATAAAACGCGCCGAAATCCTTTCTCAGGCAGCCTTCTTAATTCTTTTTCCGCGCTTGGCTTGATTCTTAATTGATATACCATGCCTTTTCAATGATTTTTCCTTCAATAAAAAACCTTCTTCCCCGAGAAGCTCTTCGAGTGTGGTCCATTTCTTGTATTCTCCGGTCCGATAGGCTTTTTTCGTCTCTTTTATATCCTTTCCTAAATCAGGAAAATCCCCCATTGCTTCCAAGGTCTCCTGCCATGACTCGAATTCTTCGGCCGACATAATCACCACTCTCGGCTTTCCTTTTTCGGTAACGGTATAATGCATTCCCGGCTTTCTCGCCTCTCCGACTATTTTAAAAATGTTTTTCCTCACCTCGGATACGGGCAAGGTTGTTTTTACGTTCATATTTTCCCTCTTATACTATATGTACATATTAACGTACGCATTATTATTTGTCAACCCAAACTCGGTCACCAAAAACCCAATTTCTTTCCCAGAACATACGAATCGGCATGCCTAGCATAGGCAGAAAAAGCTCCGACATCCCCTCTTTTCTCAAGAAACCTCTTTACCGTATTCTTCCGGAGAAGGATATGACTATTAAAAATGACGTATCCCAAAAAATCAATCCCTTTATCCGCCGGAAAGATATTGTTTTTCTTCGGATTGACTTTCAATTTCAATTTTTTAGACAAAAAAGATATCGTTTTTCGGGCTATCACTCTCAGACGATGCTTCCGACCCATGAAAAGAAAATCATCCATGTACCTCAAGCACATTTTTTCCCTCATAACATTCTTGGCGAAATGACCGAATTCTCCCAAATAAATATTGGCGAACAACTGGGAGGTGAGGTTGCCGATCGGTATCCCTTTCCCCTCTCTGGAAAAAGAGCTGCCTATGATTTCCTTAATCAGGCGCAACGTCTTCTCATCCCTTATCTTCTTTTGGATAATGGAAAAAAGGATACCGTGGTCGATGCTGTCGAAATATCTGGAAATGTCGCATTTATAACAATACAATCCTTTTTCTTTTTTCAAAAAATATTTCAATCTCTTAACCGCCCTGTGCGTTCCCTTTCCCTTTCGGCAGGCATAAGAATCGAAAGTAAAGGTTCTGTCGAATATCGGCTCGATAATATTGCACAAGGCATGATGGACAACCCTATCCCTAAAATCCGGCGCCTTGATTCTCCTTTTCTTTGAATCCCGGATAACAAACTCTTTGTATCCGCTATGCCTGTAAGATCCATCGGTCAGATCCTTCTTGATTCTGAAAAGATTTTCCTCGAGATTTGAAGAAAACCTTAAAACATCCTTTTTATACCTCTTATTCCTCCTGGCCTTCAGATAGGCAAGATGAATGTTTTCAAAAGAAGAAATTCTACCAAACAGATTGTTGAAAGATTTCATGGCAATCGCCCATTGGCCCCGGCCCGATTGTTCAGCAAAAGCCTACCAAACCAAGCCGGGGGTACGGGCTTAATATTTTCCCTTTCTTTGAAATAAATACTCGGGAAGGAACAGAATCAGTAGTTGATAAGTGGCTCTCATCCTGAGTCCTTGAACGCAGAATCCCGGCCCGAAACAAAAGAACTACCGGGCGCAACGGAAACCGATGTTCGTGTTCGTGTTCGCGGGCGAATTGTTCAAATTCAAAGCGAACACCCCGGCGTTCGAGCCATTGTTCCAATTGCCACCGCGGATGAAGGCGAACAGGTCCGTTTTGCGATTCTATCCCTGCCCAAGCATATTTTGTTTTTAAATAAGCGATTTCTGCCAGCCTCCAAGTAGCTTGCCGACCTCCACCGCTTTTTCGCTGAAAACACCGTAACTCTTGACGCTCACAAACCTCAAATCTTTAGATAGCCGAACCAAGATTTTCAGCATATCCAGTTCTGCACTCATTTCTTCGACCAAGTCGCGATTCTTAATTTTTTGAAAATTGATCCTAACGGCATGCCTGACAATCTCTATCATGCATCTCTCAATCTGTTCGGCAAGGAGGAATTTCTCGCTTTTAGGAAACCTGTTCAATATCGGATGGAGCCACAAAAACAGATCATATATTTTTTGGAACAGTATCAAATCGTTATATTCCTTCATTTTATCGTATTGTTTTCCCATTCTCTCCTTTAAGGGCCCTTGGACGGGCCCGCTTCAAGCGGCCCCGTCCGCCAGATTACCAGGAACTACCGGGCGCAACGGAACCCGAGGGACGTGCCCGTGTTCGCGGGCGAAGTGTTCAAATGCAAAGCGAACACCCCGGCGTACGAGCCATCGGTCCAATTGCCACCGCGGATGAAGGCGCGCTCGGTCGTATATCCGCTCTGGTAATAAACCTGACCCGCTCCAGTCGAACCGTTTAAGGACTTGTTTTTCGGGCCCACGTTTTCATATCCGAGGATGGAGCCCCAGTTCGTGACGGTATTGATGTCCCTCCAGGCCCAGGTCTGGCTCGGGGATACGGGCTGGGAGTCCGTTCCCGCAATAGTGTAATCAACCCATTCCCAGACGTTTCCCGAGAGGTGGTTGATCGTCTGTCCGTTGGAGAGGGATAGGGTGGCAAGAGCGTTCGTGACCCCGGACTCGGGATCCGATCCGTTATAGCTGATACTGTCTGAGATGCCGACGTTTCCCCTCTTCAATGAGCCTGAGACGTAGTTCGAAGAAACCAACTCTATGTCTCTTGCGATGGACATCCACTCGGCATTGTTCACGAGATGCGCCCCTATCGATTTGCATTTGGAAATGGCATCAGTCTGAGTGATTGAAACCCAGGGAGATCCGGTTCCAATCGAAGTGGGCTTGCCAGCCCCGTCATCCCTCGCTTCCCATTTCATGACGCAGAAGCCGAGGCCCGAATCGATCCACTCCCCGGGCAGATCGGAACAGGTCTGGGTTGTTGAAATCTTGACCGATTCGGGAGAAAGGGAAACCGAACCTTTTTCTTCGAGCTTGGCATACAGATCGAAGGTGGTTCCGTCCGATTTGTACATATAGCACCACTCTTCGTTTGTTGAAGAATAGAGAGGGTCCTTGGGAAGGTTGCCCAGGAAATCGGGAACGAGAGCGGAAGAGAGGGCGGAACACTCCCCTTTGTCAACGCAGCACCAGGAAGCCTGGACGGGATAGCCTGTGGAACCCATGTTGGACTTCATCCAAATGGCTTTCCTCAGGGAATTGATCTCTGTCACCCTCTTCGAATCCCTGGCTTTCTTGTTCAAGTCGCTCATTCCGACGGTGATAAGGGCGGAGAGTATGCCGATTATGGCCACAACGACAAGAAGCTCAATCATGGTGAAGGCCTTCAAATTAAAACAAAAAGAAAACATCTTTGTTTTCTTCTTTGAAAAATTGTCCAGACATTCAAATTTCATACTTATATTATACTTCTTATTCAAAGAAAACAAGATATAAACAACGACTCCTCCCAAAAGGGCTGTAACCAGCTGGGGCCAGCTCATCATCACCGCTATCTTCGAAGCGACCGCCTCCTTCACGAAGAAGTGAATCAGATAATTGCTCGTGAGGAAAAGGAAAGAAAACTTCAGCAATGCTCCCGGAACGACCCCCAGAAAGAAATTCTTCTTCCTCAACAGATCGAACACCAAGACCAGAAGGACGTTGCCCATGATTATGAACGGAATCATCGGAGCCATGACCCAAGGCAACAGTCCTGTAAAAAGAGAAACTATGCTGGGAATGAGACATAGGGAAAGAGCTCCGCCGAATCCGAAAAGGGCAACCGAAACCAATAAAGAAGCGTTGACTATCGTTCCTGTGACGAACTGGTTCCCGGATAAAGGAGCGATGACGATCAGCAACAGGATTGCCAGGAACTGAGCCGCCTTCAGCATCGTTTTGTTGTGGGATAATACTTGTTCCATATTATTTTATTATCTTAATCTTGTCTTTCTTCTTTTGCGAATAATGGGTGTGGCAAATCTTGTGTATGATGTGCTCGTCCTTGAAAAATTCCTCGTACATCTTCTTCACCACCGGACTTTCGTGGGCCAGGCGGATACCCCACTCCTTGTCTATATCATACAAGGCCATGGCTCTCTTTTTCCTTATCTCCCTGTCCGTCGGCATGGGCTGGCCTCCTCCGCCGATACATCCCCCGGGACAAGCCATCACTTCGACATAATCATACATATCGGGATTCTTCTTCAATTGTTCAAGAAGGTTCTTGGCGTTCCCGAGCCCGTTGATGATCGCTATCCTGACCGGGATATCCCCGACCTTGACCGTCGCCTCCCTGCATCCTTCCATTCCACGGACTTCCTTGAATTCTATCTGCTTCAGCTTCTTTCCCGTCACTTTTTCATAGACGGTGCGGAGAGCCGACTCGGTCACTCCTCCCGTCGCTCCATAAATGACGCCCGCTCCGGTATACTTGTCCCACGGCCTGTCCGGCTCTTCGTCCTTGAGCGAAGCCAAATCAATCTTATTCTTCTTCAAAAGGCAGGCCAATTCCCTTGTCGTCAGGACGTAATCAATCGGCTTCAATCCGTCAACGAGCAATTCCTCCCTCGTCGCCTCGAACTTCTTCGAAGTGCAAGGCATCACCGAAACGACAACAATGTCTTTCGGATCGACTTTTTCTTTCTTGGCCAGGTAGGTCTTGGTCATCCCTCCGAGGATTATCTGGGGAGACCTGACCGTGGTCAGATTGTCCATGAACTCAGGATAATATAATTCAACGTATTTGACCCAGGACGGGCAACAGGAAGTGAACATGGGCAGGCCTTTCTTCGAGGTCAGTCTCTGTATCAGTTCTCCTCCTTCTTCGATCGTGGTAATGTCCGCTCCGACGGAAACATCGAACACTTTGTCCGCTCCCAGCTTCCTTATCCCCGCAACCATCTTTCCCGTGACCGAAACTCCGTACCCCAGCCCGAATTCCTCGCCCAAACTGCTCCTGATCGAGGGAGCGAACTGGAATACGACGAATTTCTTCTCATCCTTGAGAGCGCCTTCCACATCCTTGACCGCGCTCACTTCCTCGAAAGCCCCGCTCGGGCAATGAACCAGGCATTGTCCGCAATAGATGCAGTCTATATTCTCGTCTTTCGACGGGGAAACTTCCCAGAAGGACTTATTCTCTTCAACGTTCAAAAATCCCACTCCCTGTTTTTTGCACATAGCCACGCAATTATGGCAGTCGATGCATTTGGAAGGATCGAATATTATGGACGGCCCGAACTGGTACCTCGAAAACTCCTTTTTCCTGTCTTCGAATTCCGATGTTTTTATCCCGCACTCCTTGGCTAAAGAAAGCAACCTGCAATGATAACTCCTGACGCAGGTCCCGCATCTCTCTATGTGCTGGGAGAAGAGCAGTTCCAGATTGGTCTTCCTCACCCTCCTTATCTCCGGAGAATCCGTAATAACTTCCATCCCTTCCTTAATCTCCGTCGAACAGGCGGTCTGCAGTCCTCTCATTCCCGCAACCGAAATCATACACAAGCGGCAACTCGTCTCCGGTTCCAGATCGGAATGATAGCAGGCGGCCGGAATCCTGATATTGTTCCTCCTCGCTACCAAAAGGACGGTCTCTCCCGGAGCGCCTTCGACCTCCTTCCCGTTGATTTTGAATTTAATATTTTTCATTTTTGATGACTTTTTTGATCAGGCTCTCAAAGGGAGTCGGGATGCCCCTCCCCAGGGCGCAGAAACTGGATTCCTTAAGCGTGAAAAACAAATTATCCAGAACCTCGTAGTCCAGCTTTTTCTTCTTGACCATCTCGTATATCCTGAAGGCTCCCTCTCTGCAAGGAACGCATTTGTCGCAGTTCCCGACATGAAAGAACTCCGCCCATTTCTTCATCAGAGCGAAGACATCTGTCTTCTCCTTATCGTAGACGGTGATGGAACCCGCCCCGGTCACGGGTCTGTTTAATTCTTCGGGAAGCATTATCTCTCCCGAAGCCCCTCCTCCGACCTGGACGAAGAAATCTGCTGACGGATAATTCTCCGTCTTCCTCAAGACCTGGAAGATGGTCATGTCTTCGGGCAGTTCGAATACCCCCGGATTAGAGACATCCCCGTTTACGGAATAAAATCTCGTCTTCTCGTATTCTCCCTTGTCAATCTTCGAAGCGTAATAAAATGTCTCGACATTGTTCATCAGGGTCGGACAGCCGAACAGACCGTAATCGGTCAGGAAAGGCGGCCTCTTCCTCGGCTCCGCCCTTTTGCCTTCAATCGACTCGACGGCAGCCGTCTCTTCTCCTCCTATATACCTGGCCTTCTTCTCGAAAAGGATTATATCCATGCTCCCGATCGCCGCAACCAGCCTGTCCTTGAATTTCTTGTAGTAGTCCTTGTTGATGTATATGTATCCCGTTCCGGCTCCGACCGCCTTCATCGCGATATCGATCCCGTTGACCAACTCTTCGGGATGGTTCTCGATTATGTATCCGTCCTTAAAAACATCCGGCTCGCCCTCCGAAGCGTTGCAGACGACGTATTTCTTGTCTCCCTTGGCTTTCTTAACCAGCTCCCATTTAGTGGCCGTCGGAAAACCGGCGCCTCCCCGGCCCTTCAATCCCGCTTCCTTCAATTTTTCTATTATGTCTTTCATTGTTTTTTGAATAAACCCTTAAACCAACCGAAATGGAACGCCCAGTGGAAGATGATGAGAATGGTGAAAACTCCGGCAGAGAAAAGATGGACCTGTCTCCAGTAATAATGCAAACCGTTCCCTCTGGTCCCGTACGCCATGGTCAGACCGGAAAAAACCACTGCGATAAAGAATAGGAACATTATTATATTGTTCAGCTTGTTCAAGTTCATGTCAGTTCATCCTGAATATTATGAAATTGAGGGACGAAGCGAAAAGTATCCAGAGAAGATAAGGGAGCATCAGCAAAGCCGCCGTCTTCGATCTCTTGGCGAAAGAAATGATGGTCATAGACACGAAGACGATCAAAACGATTATCTCCAAGAAAGCCAGCAGGTACTGGTGGAAATAGAAGAATATGGGAGTCCACAAAAGATTGAGGGCGAGCTGGATCGCAAACAATCCCAGAGGCTTCTTGAATCCCTCTTTCTTCCAGACGAGATAGGCCGATATTCCCATGAGTATATACAAAACCGTCCAGACCGGAGCGAATATCCAAGCCGGAGGGAAGAATACCGGCTTTACAAAAGCAGAATAAGCCGGGGAAATCGATCCGGACAAGAACTGGGAAGTCAAATATCCTCCCAAAAGGGGCACGGCGATGAAAGAAAGGAGAGAAATCAACTGATATGCTTTTTTCTTCATATTTCTTAAATTATATTTCTTTTTATACGATTAGACAACTTGACACGAAGAGATAATATTGTCCTCATTCTCCTACCTCTATCTTCCCGTTCTTTATGTTTTCCCTCAATTCTTCACCAGATCTTTCGGCCAATGATTCTAAGAACGCCTTATTCTCCTCTTCGTCCATCAACTTGGGCTGGGACATCTTGTTGACTATGCCGTACAAGCTATATACTTTCTTCTTGGCATATATTTCCACCGCCACCCCCAATCCCTCCTGGGTCTCCTTGGAAAAATACTGGTCGAAAACGAAGTTTCCCAAAGAATAGAAAATGAGCTTGCCGTTATATGATTCAATATTCTGGACCACGTGCGGGTGCCCGCCGATTATCAGATCCGCTCCGGAATCGATCATCTTGCGAGCCAAATCTCCCTGACTCTTGGAATTGACCGTCTTGTATTCTTCTCCCCAATGGACCAAAACCACCAGGAATGTTTCCGGGTTATAGAACCTGATCCCTTCTATCTGCTCTCCTATCTCCTTGTTCGAACAATTGCTCGGATAGGTGACGTTCACGGCGTAAAAAGTCATGCCGTCCCTCTGGTAGGCATAATCAACCTCGCAATCTATCGGATCTCCGGCATAACTGATTCCGCTTCCGTCCAATATTTCCTTGGTCTCAGAAAGCCCCGTCCTTTCCATGTTGAGGGTGTGGTTGTTGGCCAGAGAGAGAACCTTGAAATTCCCCAGCTTAAGAGAATCAACCACCCTTTTGTCGAAAGAGAACATCAACGACTCGTCGGAAAACTCCTTCGGCTTCTCATTTATCGGCCCCTCCAGGTTGCCGACGGAAAAATCGAACCTGTCCAAAAATCCCCTGATCATCTCCATGGGGTAAGTAAAGCTCGTTGTCTGCATATAGTCCTCGACTCCCCGGTCGAACATCATATCTCCCACGAAAACCACCTTTTCCAGAGGCTCTTCCTCCTTCTCAACCACATTCAAAACGGCCGAAGACAGGTCGGCCGGAGCCGGTTCGACCTTCAAACGGCCGAAAATCTGTCCGGCGCAAAACAGGAAGAAAGCGATGAAGATTACCAATAGAAGTTTCCCTTTCATAGCCCGATTATACCATATAAATCCTTGAGATAAAACCCTCAAAATGGTATATTTAGGCAAAGAAACTTATGACGAAAAGGAAGAAAACGGAATACAAGGAAAAATACCGCCCGATAAGATTCCCCGAGGACGAACAGAAGCACGACCACATCATCGAATGGTGGTATTTCAACGGCAACCTTAAAGCGAAAAACGGCAAGACCTTCTCATACATGAACTGCCTCTTCGCAGCCAAACCGGACAAGGTGAAGATTCCATTCCTTAAGAACAATATCATCAAGAACCTCTTCTTCTCCCATTATCTATTGAGCAATAATGATACAAACTTCGAGAACAGGACCAACCCTCTCTGCGTAATCGACCCGAACAGCTTCAGCAAGCCCCTCCTCTGGGCCAACTATGACAACTCCTGCCTGATCGAAGAGACCGAGCCTTTCAAATACCATGTCGTCAACGAATTCGTCGACCTGAAAATGGAGTCTGAAAAGAAGCCCCTTCTCCTCAATAAAACCGGCTTCCTCGACCTTGAAGTGAAAACCACCTATTACTATTCCCTGACCCGTCTGAAAACCAAGGGGATGATCAAAGAAAAAGGAGAATGGATTCCCGTCGAAGGGATATCCTGGATGGACCACCAGTGGGCCCAGACGCCCCTGACCGACGACGACAAGTGGAAATGGTTCTCAATACAGCTTGATAACGGCTGCGACATAGTCTGTTTCGTCTACGGAAACCAAATAAAAACCGGCCACGCCAGCATGATCAATAAAGACAACGGGATCAAAGCAACGAAGAAAATAGAAATGATTCCGTCGGGGATAAAGTACAAAAACAAAAAGACTGGAAGCGAATACGAGCTCGGGTACGAAATAAGGATCCCCGAATTCAAAGCCGTCTTAAAAACATCCCCCTTCAAAAAAGAACAGGAGATGATATTCGAAACGATAAAATACTGGGAAGGAGGGATAAAGATCGAAGGAAGAATGGAGGGGAAAAAAATTTCCGGAAAAGGATTCTGCGAACTGGTCACCGAACCGCGCGACAGCATAACTAGGTATATCATCGAAAAAGCCAAAAATCCCATAAAAAACATTGAGACCCTTTCTGATATTTCGGCCAAATCGATCTATCTCTTGAATCAAAAGAGGAAAAAAAGCTAGTGCTTTATCCTCCTCTCTTCCCATCTGCCCGACTTGAAAACCAGGTACCCGATAAGGGCGGCCAGGACCATTGTTATAGGGAAAGAAAGGCATACGCCATAGAAGCCCAGCGGGGTGCGAGACAGAAGGAAAGCTACGGGGAGCCTCAATATCCAGAAGCTGAATACGGACAAGACCATCGAAGTAACGGTATCTCCCGCTCCGATGAAAGTTCCGTTGAATATCTGTTGAAGACCGAAAAACCCGAAGGAAATGGCCATTATTTTTATCCATCCCGTACTCAATCGGATCACTTCCGGATCGCCGGGTATAAAAATCGAAGCTATTTCTTCGGCAAAAATGAAGATAATCGTTCCGACGGCAGCCAGGACCAAAAAAGATATCTTGGCGATTGATTCGGTCACCTTTTCCGCCCTTTCCATCCTTCCGGCTCCGATATCCCGGCCCACCATTATCGAAGTCGACATCATGAAAGCGAGAGACAGGACCATGACCAAACTCATCACGTTTCCGCCGACTCCGTATGCGGCTATGCTCGCGGTCCCGAACCCGACCACTAAAACATTGACGAAAAACAACCCTAGCGAACGGAGAACTTGCTCCATCGAACTGGGAACTCCCACTTTCAATATCTTCATTATTTCCTTCTTGTTGGGCTTTAAATTTTCCCACTTTATGGTTATTCCGCTGCGTCCGCTAAAAACAAGCCAAGCAGCAATCAGAACGTTTATCGTTTCGCAAAGAATGGTTGCCAGAGCGACTCCGACCGTCCCCATAGCAGGAATCGGCCCGAATCCGAAGATAAAAAGAGGATCTATCAAGAAATTGAGGATAACCGTGGCGAGAATAATCAAAAGAGGAAGATTAACTTTCCCCAGAGCCCTCATTATCGACTCATAGACGGCGAAAGCGAAAATCACAATAATGCTCCAAAAAAAGAGCTGAAGGAAAGAAACCGCGCCGTAAGGGATCAGGCTTTCCGCTCCGATCATCTTTATAAGATAAGGGGAAATGAAATGGCCGGCTATCGAAATGGCCAATGAAACGAAAACCATCAGCGTAATCAGCTGGCCGGATATATGATCTATCTTATCCCGATCTTCCCTCCCTTTATGATGGGAAATCATCACCGTGCCCGAAACGAAAAGGCCCGAACCGAAAGATATAAGGAGAAAAATAATGGGATAACAGACGGAAACGGCGGCCAAACTTTCCGAATTCAGCCGGCCAAGCCAAAAAGCATCGGTAATTGAATAGGCCGAGGCCAAGAAATTAGCTATGGCTATGGGAATGGACAATTTAAGGAATTGCCTCCATATTGATTCTTCATTTATCTTCTCCATGATATAAAAACAAAAAGCTGGGCCGCCCCAGCTTCCTGTCTTTTAAGGTTAAAATTACTTAAGCGTAAAAGAAGCTTTGACGGTAATCATTATTTCTTTCTCTATCGTCGATGTATCGTAGTTTCCGTAATCTGAAATATCAACCGAATTAGGCTGCATTACCTGGACGACTCCCATGCTGGCCGATTTCAAGCTTCCCACTTTCTTGCCTGTGCTCTTGGCTATGCTTTCAGCCCTGGTCTGCGCATCCTTCATCGCCTCGGGGAGCAGGGTTACCCTGGCTTCCGGAAGCTTGGAATAATAATACTCGGGGGAATAGCTCGAAAAGATGACCCCCTGGTCTATCACCGACTGGACATTCTTGGAAAGATTCTTTATCTTCTCTATGTCGTTCGACTGGACCATGACGTTCTGGGTCAAGGCATATTCTTCCGGAGCGTTGGTCTTTTCATAGTAGTACTGCTTCTGCATAGAAACCGAAGAAATCGTCATTTCGGCATCGGTAACCCCGCTGTCTTTCAAGAACTTCGAAACAATCGCCTCGTCGCTCTTCATCTGGGCATATCCGCCCTTCAGATTCGAAGCCAGAACCGTTCTTGAGAAATTGGAATTCCACTTGACCACGTCGGCCGTGACCGACTGCTTGGCCGAACCAGTGACGCTCAAAGAATTATCCGCCTCTTTTATATTCATCAAGGTTCCTGAAATCAATCCGACTCCGAGGATGAAAAATATGCCGATGATAACGGATGTCTTAACCAAGCTTTTTTCTAAAACTTCCATATGAGTTTAATTTATTGTTTATTACTATAATGATATATCTATTTGCAAAGAAGGTCAAACCTCATATTCATCGTTATAAAAAGGGACTATGACGTTCGACTTGACCACTCCTCTCAATACTGTCGAAAAAGACCGTCCCGCCTCTTCGTCCCCATGAACGATAAAAATCTTTTTCGGCTTTGGATTGTTGATCACATCAACCCAGTTCAAAAGCGTCAACTGGTCGGCATGCGAAGAAAAAGAAAGAATAGAAGCGATTTCCGCTCTTACCCTTATCTTCCTCCCCTCTATCTCAACTTCCTTTTCTCCCCGAATCAGCTTCGTTCCCAGGGAATTCTCGGGCTGGTAAGAAATAATCAAAAGAGTGTTCAACGGGTCTCCCAGATATTCCTTTAAATATCCCTTTATCCTGCCTCCTTCAAACATCCCGCTTCCGGCGAGGATTATCTTCGGAGGAATCGCCCTCAAGGCCACTCCCGACTGGGAGCGATTGTTTATCATCAACAATCCCTTGAAATCGAAAAGGTCATCCCCTTTTTTGATCAAGGCCTTGGCTTCTTCGTCATAGAAACCGGGATAGTTCCTGTATATTCCCGTCGCCTTGACCGCCAGAGGGCTGTCTAAAAAAACAGGGATATAAGGGATCTTCTTATTCTCTATAAAATCATTCAATTCGTACAGAAGCTCCTGAGTCCTCTCCAGGGCGAACACCGGAATTATCAATACACCGTGCCTCTCTATCGCTTCCTCTATCTTCTTCCTCAAAACCTCCCTGCCCTTTTCTTTCGGCTCATGGAGCCGGTTGCCGTAAGTCGATTCGACGAAAACCGCATCCGCGCCGGACAGGAACTCGGGATCCCTGACTATCCTCGCCGGAGGATTGCCCAGGTCCCCCGAAAAAACCAGCTTCTTTTCCTTTTCCCCGTCTTTTATCCAGACCTCGAAAGAAGATGAGCCAAGGATGTGCCCAGCGTCCCTCATCCTTATCCTCACCGATCCGTTGATTTCTTTTTCTTCCCCGTACTCGAAACAGGTGAAAAATTTCATCAATGAGAATATGTCGCCCTCGGTGCACAAAGGAGCGCAGAAAACCTTCCCTTCTTCCCGGGAAACCTTCAAAGCATCGAGCATTATGATTTCGGCCAAATCCCTCGTCGGAGCAGTACAATATATCCTGCCCCTGAACCCGTCCATATATAATTTAGGCAATCTCCCGCAATGATCGAGGTGGGCATGAGTCAAAAGGACGAAATCTATATCCTTAGGATCGAAAGAAAAATCAACGGAGTTCTTCCCTTCGCTTTCGCCCTGGAACATTCCGCAGTCAACCAAGAACTTTGTCTCTCCCGATTCCACCAGGATGCAGGAACCTGTGACCTCCCGGCAGGCGCCGTGAAACGAAATCTTCATATTATGGTTCGAATAAACTGTCCGGCTTGAAAACTATGCTTTTAACTTCAGGGAACTGCCTCACCGTCTTCAATATCTCCTCCATCATTATCCCGACCTGGGGAGAAGTCCCGCTGGTAAACCCGGGGACTTCGGTGAATTCCAAAACCAACCTGCCGTTTTCGTTCAGGTCGGAATTGACTAATTTGAAACCGGAATTGGGATACTCGGTGACGAATCCTTGCGACCTCTCCTCTTCGGTCAGATTGCCTTTGAGGAGCATTTCGACGGCGGTTTTAATCTTATTGCTTGAAGAAACCTGCCTCACCACCGGTTTCACGAATTTATATTCGTACGTGCCGTCCGCGTCATCGGCCTTGTTGTAGTAATAAAGAAGGATGCTCTCTTTCTTTTCCGGCTCGTACCAGTTTACCGACAGGCTGGCCATGCCCATCGAGACACTCACGCTTATCTTCTTCTCGGCAGTCTCGTAATCGGGCGACTGGTAAGTGTTCTTATCGATCGAAACCAATCCCGATAGGTCCTGGGAAGACATGCCCGACTCGATGAATATCCTCACTCCCGACCCCTTGGGAAGATTGAGGTTGATCGAGCTCGCTCCCGCCTTTATGACTACGGTCGATTTATCCAGCATCTCCCCCATGGTCAAATTGACGTTCGAGGCTCCGGTATGGACTCCGACGTACTCGGCCTTGATTTCGCTCAAATCTATATTATTGTTCGACGCCCCGCTGTTAATGTTCAAATTCAGGGGGGTGTTCCCGTCTATTCCTAAATAAAACTGGTTCGTCGGATTGTCTTTGCCGAACCACTTCCTCATCCCGGACATTCCCACCGTCACTGTCTGAACAGAATCCTTAACCTCCGACTCGGCTTTTGCCTCGGCCAAACTGGTTCGAATCTCTCCCTTGACCAAACTCCCGCTCCCTATGCTATAGACGGAAACTTCTCCCGCTCCGGCATTAATGCTGATGTCGGCCTTCTCGACCCCGGCAGCCTTCTCTATGTCGACGGGCAGAACCGAAGGAACGGCCGCCTGTTCGGCGGGAACAGGAGACAGGAAAGAAATGAAAGTTGCGGCGACGCAAAGCGTAGCTACCGTCGAACCGAGAGAGGTTGAAACAACATCCCTTTTCCTGAAAAGAGACAGTCCGATGAAAATGATAAACAAGGGCCAAATCAGTCCGAAATTGACGTTCAATGAAAATAGGCCGGTATAATCGACAAGAAAAGCCGCCCCGTAGATGACGGCGAACAATCCGAAGAAAACCTTATTGAAGCTGTACTCGACCGCTTCGGCCGATTTGATTTGATTTTCGTTCTTCATGCTTTTATTTCTTATTGCTTTTCGAGATTATTCTGGCTCCGATCAGGATTACGACCAATCCCAAAACGATTCCCCAGTTGATCCATGAAAAAATACTGTACCTGAAGACCTCCTCAAAGAGGATATTCAATCCCATAAGGACGATAAGCAGTCCGAATATGTTCTTGGCGCTCTTGAACCAGTTACCGTCCTTGGCTTCTTCCACCTTCTTCTCTTCCGGCTCCCCGTCGCCGTTCTTCTTTATCTTCTTCTCATCTTCGGGAACGAGGATGGCCAGGATGATGTAGGCGACCACGCCCGCTCCGTGAGCCAGAGACAGGACGATGAAAAGGATCCTCACGATCAAGGGGTCGATTTCGAAATACTCGCCCAGTCCTCCGCAGACGCCGAAGATGACGCGGTTGGTCTTTGAGCGGTATAATTTTTTGATATTATTGCTCATTTTTTTATTCTTATTATTATACTAAAAATTATAACACAAAAAAGAAAAGTAAAAAACCGCCCGAGGCGATTTTCTACTTTATTTCTTATTCTTTACCCATGAAATAAACGAAGGCGAGATACAATGCCGACAATCCGACAAGATCGTACACTATTTTAGTCAGCATGGTCGCCCCGAACAGAGCGGCGACAAGGTCAAAACTGAAAAAACCTACCAATCCCCAGTTCAATCCTCCGATGATTACCAGAATCAGAGCGACTAAACCTAAAGCGTTTAGTTTTTGCATGTTTAATTTCTTATTTTATTATCCGACCTTTTGTGTGCCAGATATATTTTACCGCTCCCTCTTTCCGCTGACAAGGAAATTGTCCACAATTATTCGGCAGGGACATTCTCAATCACGGAATCGTCAAGGAACTCCATTTCCCTGACCGCCACGGTATCCCCGCCTTTGATCCCTTTGACGGAAACCCTTTCTCCGACGACCAGGTCCAGACAGGAATTATCCTGGTTCCTGCAAACGCTCTTCGAATCGAAAGAAAGCTTGGCGCTGTTGGCCGGACTGCCCGGATCTTCGTAGATAAGATACCAAACCCCGGGCTCCATCCCCGGATTATCGATCACCAGATTGCCCGTCCTTGAAAAATTGACCGCCTCTTTTTTCCCGCTCTGGGAAAAGAACTGCTGATAGACGAAAAAACCCATTATCATAAAGACTATCACGCTCAATACTATAACCACCAAAGAAATTCCCTTGTTTGTTTCCGTCATTTTTATTATGGCTGGAGGATATCCTCCGTCCTGCCGTTTATGCTTATTATCACTTTCTTGACCGTCTCGAACTGCATCAGGGTCTTCGTTATCTGCTCGCGGATGAAGGTGACCTTGCAAGATCCTCCGACTCCTCTCTCCAAAGAATCATCGAAGTCGATCTCGGCGATCCCGTCCGTTATCGAGAGCCTGTTTATCTTTACCCCTTCGTTGATCCCGGTGAAATACCCTGCCCCCTTCTCTTCTTCCGTCAATCCTTTCAGCAATTCCTCAACCGCCGCCCTCGCCACCGCCTCGGTCTTCGCTATATTCCTTTCCAAGGGAAAAACCTCCTTGCAGGTTTCGCTATTACCCTCCTTTCCGAAATAAACATTGACCGAAGACTTTTCTCCTCCGAACTTCAAGGGCAGACTCATGACCGCGCTATTTTCGGGGAGGCCGCTCGGATTCTCATTATGGAAAACCAAAGATATGCCCTCTCCTCCGGGATTCTCAAAAGACAATGACGCCTCAAATTCCACAGGAAGCTCCATCCAGTCGGAAGAAGCTTCAAGAATCGCCGATCCGAGGACGGTCCCGTCCCCGCCGATCATCTCGACGGTGCCGGCCTGCCCCTCGAAGCCGTTCCACCTTCCTCCGGTTATCCTCCCTTTTATAATCAAGGGGGATGAAACAGTCTGCCCCCCTTCTATTTCGTACAATTGTATGGTTCCCTGTCCAGGAACAATCTTCTCTTTCCCTATCTCGGAAAGATAGAACGAAAAAGCGACCGCCGAAGCCAGCAAAAGAAAAACTATTCCGATGATTATGTCCCTTTTTTGGAAATCCATGTTATTCCGATTTTATTACCCCTTGCCTGTCCTGTCAATCCAGAACGTCCAGTTTCGAATCTATTATCTCGTCATTATCCTTGAAAATTATCCTCCCTTTAAATCTTTTCTTTTCCAAAAACAAGGGAAACCAATAAGGATCGTCGGCCCACATGTTCTTGAAAGGAATATCATCAATCCTGAACCACTGAGGCCTCATCTCTTCTGTTTCCACCGGCTCTCCTTCGTATCCGAGCACCTCAAAGATGTGCACCTCCATCAATTTGCCGGAATCCATAAAATGGAAATCTATACGCCCCCTTTCTTCGAGTCCGCTGACGGACAGTCCGGATTCTTCAAGCATTTCCCTCTTCGCTCCTTCCAATATGCTCTCGCCTTCATGAACCTTCCCTCCGAAGCCGTTCCACCTTCCTTCTCCGAATCCTCTCTTTTTCATTCCTAAAAGAACCTTCCCCTCCTTCAGAGCCAGACAGAGAGTCATCACTTTCGGCTTGAGGCTGCGAGCAAACTCTTTCGCCTTTTCGACATCCTCTCCATTCGGTCTGCCTTTGTTGATTCCCAGAAACTTCAAAGGACCAAGAGACCCGAAACCGGGACAACTGAAGGAAGAAACTATCTTTCCTCCGGCTGATTCTATGCTTTCCTTCAACGGCTTGTTGAAATCGTTCTTTTCGCTCTCCTTGAACCCGCTGGTTGAAAAAATGAAAAATCTTTTGTTCTTCGCGTTCTTAAGCTTTCCGACCAGATCGATTATCGACGCATCATGCTTCCCTCCGTATATGCCCGAACCCAGACCGACAAGGTCGTATCTGTCCGCATCAAAATCATTTAAATCGGAAACGTTCACCGTTTCCGCTCCCAGTTCGGCTCCGATTGTTTCGGTTATCTTTTTGGTATTGCCGTTATGCTTAGAAGTGTAGATAATCAGGGTTTTCATGCTTCCATTTTACCTCTAAATTGAAAGTTTGACAAAGGAGTGATAAGATTTCTTTATGACCACTGATTTCATACTCATTTCATCTTTTCTTATGGGCCTGATCATCAACTTCGACATCTGCCCTTTGAGCGGCGATTTCGCCATCCTTTCTTATATAGTCAGAGAGGCCAGAGATTTCAAGAAAACGATACTCCACGCTCTTTCCTACACCCTGGGCAGGATTACTGCCTATACCTCCCTCCTTTTGATAATATCCCTGGGATTTTCCAGAATCGACCTTTCTCTTTTCCAAGGAAAAGGAGAAGTGATTATAGGAGCGGCTCTGATCGTCTTCGGACTATTCAGCCTCAGGACAGAGAAACACTGCTGCGAACACGAGCATGACAAAAAACCGAAGAACAAGACTTTCTTCGGATCATTTCTCTGGGGACTTCTTTTTTCACTCGGCTTCTGCCCTCACAGCGCAGCCATCTTCTTCGGGATGTTCGTTCATTTGACGGCGACACATGCTTTCAGCATTCTCCCTCCCGTGATGTTCGGATTGGGAGCCAGCTCCATAATAATGGCGTCATCGCTCGTTCTTTATTTCAGCCCCGAAAAAGGCAAAGCAGTCCTCTCCAAGCTGGAGCAGAAAGAGGCTACGACCAAAATCGTCATCGCCCTCATCTTCATAGCCGTCGGATTGCTGTATCTCGTAAAATAAAAACCGGCCAAAAAATTAATTTTTCTGGCCAGCTGTTTTTTCGAGCATCTTCATGACATAGTCATAATGTTTCAGGTCCCAGTAATCTCTGTGACCGTAATACCCGAAGTCCTTCGCCAGCCGTTTCCAATCCTCGTACCTGTTGACCTCCTCGGAATTCTTTAAGAATTCTTCCCAGACCTCGGGAACCCTTCCTTTAAGTCCGAAAACGGCCCTGTAGGCGAAATCGTCTTTGCCCGTGAACCTCCTCGGCTTGCTGATTATCAGCCCCAAAATTACCAGGATAGTCGGAGACATCTCTTTGCCTCTGGGGCAGATCTTCAACAACTTTTTGAGGATTCTCTTGGCGCGATAATCAAAATCGCGGCAGTTCTCTTTCACCCATGCGGCAACTTCTTTGTCGTAGTCGTTGCAAAGCCCGAAATACGAGCTCCCGATCAGGGACATGATTTCCCCAATCTTGGAATTCCGGTTGATCTCGATCATTTAAACAACCAGAGAAAATGATACCCGCCCTAAAATGTTTTGTCAATCATTCCTGCCTCAAGGCGTTGATGGGATCCATGTTAGCCGCCTTCTGGGCAGGATAAACTCCGAAGAACATCCCTATGAAAGCGGAAAAAAACAGGGAAAGGATGATTGACAGCGGAGAAACAGCATATGTCCAGCTGATTCCGAAAGATACGGCGACTAAATAAACAATGAAAGCGACCAGGGCGCCGATAGCCACCCCGAATATACCCCCTAAGAAGGTCAGTATTCCCGCTTCAAACAGGAACTGCCAGAGGATATCCTTCTTTTTGGCTCCGACCGCCCTCCTCAATCCGACCTCGAACGTCCTTTCTATGACCGATACATACATGATGTTGGTTATACCCACTCCGCCCACGACCAATGACACGGCGGCGATGACCGCCAAAAGCATCGTTATGGCCGACAAGACGGTATCCATCATATTCTGGGCGTCGGCCATGGTCATAACTTCAAAATCATCTTCGTCCGGCCCGTCGCTGTCATGCAAGTCCCTCATAAGGGCGATCAATTCTTCCTTAATCTCCGGTATCCTGTCAGGATCTTTTGCCTTGACCGAAACCCCAATGACATAATCGGTCCCCAAGAGCTTCTTCTGCATGGTCAAAGTGGGAATATACGCCATATCGTCCATATTGAAGCCGAAAGACGCCCCTCTCTCATCTAAAACTCCGACCACCTTGAATGGTTTGCCCCGGACATATACGGCTTTGCCCACCGCGTCGTCATCATTGAACAAATCCGTCTTTATCTTGCTCCCCAGAACTATGACCGGAGACAGGGAATTCTCCTCATCCGAAGAATAAAATCTGCCTGTGGCAATGGGAAGTTTTTCAATCAGAGGAGCATCGGCTCCGTATCCGAAAACCATAACCGGCTTGGCTTCTCCCTGGTATTTAACCACTTCCTGTCCGGTGACATAGGTGTAAAGGGTTTGTATGCTGTCGAGCTTCCTTATCTCGTCCACGTCTTTGTTCTTGAAAGTGGTGATGGTGGTGCCCGAAGCGAAACTCGCTCCGCTCCCCGCAGAACCCTTGCCCGGAACCCGGACCTCGATGTTTATCATGTCCGACCCGTACACTTCAAGTTCTTTTAAAACCATTCCCCTGAGTCCGTTTCCGGCGGCGATCATGATAATCAGCGAAGCGATCCCTATTGCTACGGCAATGATAGTCAAAACCGTGCGGGACTTCTGCCGCATCAGGCTTTCGAATGCTGATTGGATTTGCAAAATTATCTTATTCATACCTTAAAGATTCGATTGGATGAAGCAGAGCGGCCTTCCTGGCCGGAGCTATCCCGAAAATCAGTCCTATGCTTATCGAAACCAAGCACCCAAGGAAAACGGATATGGGTGAGATTATCAATTCCCAACTGTATCCGAGAGCATTGACTACAACCGATATCATGACGAGAATCAAAGAACCGACAACTATTCCTATCAACCCAGAAATGAAAGTAATTGTCGCTGCTTCGATTAAGAACTGCCTGACGATGTCTGCGCTCTTGGCCCCGATCGCCTTCCTTAATCCTATCTCCTTGGTCCTCTCCTGGACCGTCGCCAACATGATGTTCATGATGCCGAAGCCTCCCACAATTAATGATATCGCGGCTATCGCTGCCAGAAAAAACCTCAAAGCGGTGGTGATGCTCCCGATGGTTTCCAAAGCCTGAGCGGTTGATCTGACGCTGAAATCATCTTCGGAAGGATCGTCTATGTCGTGCCTGTCGCGCAGAACACCCCTGACGTATTCCATGGTTCCATCGATGTTCTCCGGCTTGTCCACCTTAATCCTGATGAACCCCAGATGGTTTATCCCCAAAAGTATATTCTGAGCCGTCTTTACCGGAACGAAAAGATTGGTGTCTTCGTTCTGCATCAGGCTCCCTCCCTTGGATTTTAAAATCCCGATGACCGTGAAGTTGGCCTTCTTTATCTTCAGCTTCATGCCCAAAGGATCCTGGTCCCCGAAAAGGTCCTTAGCCACCGTATTTCCCAATACGACCACCTTGGCGTTGCTCAGCTCCTCGTCTTTGGTGAAGAATCTTCCCCTCTCCACGGTCGAACTCTGGACGTCGGGATAGCTGGCCGTGGTGCCGTAAAAAGTAGCGCTCACCTTCTTGTCATTCAGAGAAATTATATCGCTCCCCGAAACATACATGGCCAACGATTCGATGTGGGGGTAATTGGATTTGAGTATGGCGTCCCCGTCTTCATACTTGAGAGTGGTGATGACCACTCCGAAAGCCGAAGTGGGCGGGCCGCTCTCATCAGCGTGTCCGGGCAATATCCCGATAAGATTCGAACCCATGCTTTTGACTTCGTTCAAAATCAGCCCCTCGACGCTTTCGCCAACGGACAAAACTATGATCACGGCGGTGATCCCGATGATTATCCCCAGCATGGTCAAAAAAGAACGGATCTTGTTGCGGACGATCATCCTCCCTGCGTTTTGTATCGATTCGAATACGTCCATATTATTTTCTGAGTTCTTCTTCGTTCCCGGCGATGACCCTGCAATCAACCTTGCAGTCGTCGAGAATGCTCCCGTCCTTGATGCGGATTATCCTTCCGGCATGCTCGGCCGTTGATTTCTCATGAGTGACGAGGATTATCGTGTGCCCCTTGTCATTCAGATCCTGAAGGATCTTCATTACCTGGGCTCCGGACTTGGAATCAAGGTTTCCTGTCGGCTCGTCGGCGAAGATTACTTCGGGATCGTTGACCAGCGCCCTCGCTATGGCCACCCTCTGCTTTTCTCCTCCCGAAAGTTTGCCCGGAGAATACTCGAGTCGGTGGCTTAATCCGACCTGCTCTAATAAATCTTTAGCCTTTCTTACCCTCTCATTCGCGGGAATATCGGTATAGACGAGGGGAAGGATGACGTTTTCCAAGACCGAAGAACGGTTCAAAAGATTGAACGATTGGAAAATGAATCCCACTTTCTTGCTCCTCATTTCGGCCAGTTCGTCGTCGGACAACTCCGAAACATCCCTGTCTTCGAAAAGATACTTTCCTCCGGTCGGCTTGTCCAGGAAGCTCAAAATATGCATCAGGGTCGACTTTCCCGAACCGGACGGACCCATGATGGAAACGAATTCCCCTTTCTTGATGTCAAAAGTCACCCCCTTCAGAACGGGAGTGACGACTTCATCATTATAGTAATCCTTTTTCAGGTCTTTTACGCTTATGAGCATGCTATTTTATCTCCCTTAAAACAATCTCTTCTCCTTCGCTCAGGCCCGACAAAACTTCAACCTTGCCGTCATCGGCTTTGAGCCCCATCTTGATAGTCCTTTCTTCGACTGCTCCGTCTTTCAGGACCCTGACGTATTTCTCGTCAGTTCCGGTCCTGGTCAGAATGGCTCTCGAAGAGACGAAAACGACATTGTCTCTCCTGTCGGTATCAACCAAGACATCGGCGGTCATTCCGGGCTTGATGGATTCCTTGCCTTCGTCATCGATGGCGACTTTCACTTTGTAGTATACAACGTCCTGGATCTCCGTCGAAGCCGGATCGACGGTCAGTACCTTGCCTTTGAATTTGACGTCGGATCCCAAGGCATCAAGGGTGATTTCGGCTTCATCCCCGACCTTCACCTTGACCACGTCCGTTTCGGGAACATCAACCTTTATTTCATAGTGGGGGGACAGCAATTCTATCATCGCTTCGGAGGAGCTGATCAATTCCCCTTTTTTCTTGTTGACTTTGGTCACGACCCCGTCTATGGGAGCATAGATTATGGCCTTGTTCCTGTTGGCAACAGCCTGGTCCAGAACAGCCTGATAATAGGCAATGTCTATATCCCTCGGCTTGGCGACCAGGGAATCGTAATTGGCCTGCTGCAATTCCAGATTGGCTTTGGCCGAATCGACGGCCGCCTGGGCCGATTTGATATTGGTATCGTTCTGAGTCTTCAGTATGGAAATATCGCTGTCCAGTCCGGAAACGGTCGTCTGGGCCGTGCTTATATACGCCTTCTGGCTGTCCAGAGAAGTCTTCTCGGTCGAAGTGACTACGTTCTTGTACGCAACCCCGTCGCAGGAAACCCTTACGGCGGTCAGGCCGGAAAGGATATATCCCAAAGAACTTTTCACCTGGAGAACCGCCGCCTCTATGTCTCCGCTTTTCTTAGTGTCCTTGGCCATATCTATCGCAACCTTGGCGGAATCCTTCTGTCTCTCGATATTATAATCCAGATTGGTTCTGACGCTCAGGCTCTCCTGGTCGTATCCGGTAAAATAAGTCGTCTGGAGGTTCTTGACGGCGATATACGCGTTATACATCTTGATGTAGGAATCGTCCAAAACGGTAAGAGCGTAATTGTATTTGGCCGAAAGATTCTGCTCGGCCAGGGAAGTCGTGTCGGAAAGAGTGTCTTCAGCTTTGTCCAGAGATATTTCCGCCGACTCGACCTGTTTTTCCGAAACGGCGATCTGTTCCGCCGTCGCTCCGGCCAGCTTCTGGTCGAGAGAGGCCTGGGCCTGGGCCACCGCCGCATTTAATTGCAGCATCGAAAGGTTGGCCAGCCACTGCCCCGCCCTGACCTCGTCCCCCTCCTTGACCCTGACATTCTCGACTATTCCCATTCCGTCAAAATGCAGAGAAAGATCGTTCGACGACTCTATGTTTCCCGTAGCATCGACCGTCTGGACGAGATTACCTCTTTCCACCTTGGCCGTCTCGTATTTGGAGGCCTTCTTGGTCCCGAACATGGAAAATCCGACGATGACCAAGACGACGGCCAATACGAGGACGATCCAGGTTCTCTTTGATTTGAAGTTCGGTTTAAAGTTTATGTTGAATTTTTTCATATTTTTAATCTTTATCTCCCCTTAACATTATCATTTCTCCGCCGATTAAACAAGGTTTTTCCTTTTGACGGCCCTTTGGTAATTGATTGCGAAACGGTGGGCTTCGTCTCTCACTCGGATCAACAGTCCTTCCCTCTCTTTAACCAGAAGTTTTCCCTTCTCGTCGAAGAAGAATTCGTTCTTCTTCCTTTCCGGTCCCTTGGCTATCCCTACCACCGGGATTTTTCCTCCCAAAACTTTCTTCGCAGCGCTGACCTGGGGCTTTCCTCCGTCCACCAGAACCAAATCGGGATACGGCCACTCCGGATGCCCCATCCTTCTAGACAGAACCTCCTTGAGGCAGTCGACGTCGCTCTGTCCCGCCACCCCCTTTATCCTGAACTTCTTGTATTCGCTCTTGACCGGGCCCTTGTCGTCGAAAACGACCATGCTTCCGACCATCGCTTCGTTCCCCAGGTTGGAAATATCGTATCCTTCTATCCTCTTGATAGAATCTCGAGCAGCACCATCCTCCAGAAAGCTCTTGTCGAGCAAGGCGAAGTCCCTAATCTTCTCCAGGGAAAATATCTGATTCCTCAATCTCCCCGCTTCTTCAAAATCTTCCCGGGCCGCCGCTTCCTTCATCTTCTTCCTGAAAGAAGAAATTATATTTTTCTTTTTTCCTTTGAGGAATAAGACAAGGGGCTTTACAACCTTATCCCTGTATTCCTTCTTTCCTATTTCCCCGACGCACGCTCCGAGACAATTCCCTATCTGATAATCGAAACAATGCTTTTTCTGGTTCGGAGAACATCTCGAAACCTTAAAAAGGGAATGGAGCAGCTTCAATATCTGGGCAGTCTTAATCTCCGCGTACGGCCCGAAGACATATGAATATTCGTCTTTTTTCAGGTTCTTTTCCCTCACGGCCAGCAATCTTGGAAATTCATCCTTGGTCAAAACGAAGAAGTTCCAGCTCTTGTCATCCTTTCCTTCGACATTGTATTTCGGCTTGAACTCTTTTATGTAGTTTGCTTCCGATATGACCGCTTCCAAAA
>JBAZLP010000002.1:0-41401 GCA_041650235.1 Minisyncoccota bacterium | reverse complement strand
CTTTCGGAGAAGCCGTGCAGATAGACGGGCATGATTATTACTGGCCCGCGCTCAAGGGAGAGCTCGCTGAATTCATAGAGAAGAGGGCCGGCTTGTAATCAGGGGTTTTCTGTACTAAAATTAGGGTTAAGCATGAGCTTAGCCACCAAACAAAAATTTCTTCTGATATTTTCTTTCCTGCTGGGGCTGGCCATTTTCGTCTGGCTGGGAAAGATGATCGGCTGGGAAGAGGTGGGCCGCGCCTTCGCCGTCTTTACCGGCTGGCAGGGCCTGGTTATGGTTGCCCTGTCTTTCCTCGTCGCTTTTATAGGAAACTGGAGGTGGAAAGAGATATTGAAAGATTCGGATATACAGGTCCCTTTTTTCAGCCTTTTCAGGATATACCTCGGAGGATATGCCATGATGTATCTTTTTCCTATCCTTGTCTGGGGAGGGGAGGCCTTCCGCGTCTACGGGCTCGGACGGGAGAAGAAGCTTTCCTGGAGGAAGACGTTTTCTTCGGTCATAATCGAGAGGGTGCTTGAGTGGACGGTCAACATAGTCGTCATCTTTTTGGGCCTCTCATTTTTCTTGTACAAGGTTTATCTTCCGCCCAAAGAATTGGTAATGATTTTCGGGGTCGCTCTGGTCTTCTTCGTGTCCGTCATCACCTATTTCTATATCTTCGCTTTGGGCAAGAAAAGCATCGTCAGGGGAGTCGTCAGGAACTTTTTCAAGAAGGAGGTGAGCGATTCGAACGGGATGATCGAGGTGGAGAACGATGTGTTCAGATTTTTCCAGATGAGGAATCCTTCCTTCTGGAAAGGGATAATACTTTCTTTCTTGAGGGCCTTGATGATGCAGGCGAGGGGGTGGCTTCTGATATTGTTTCTGGGCAACTGGATCGGATTCTTTCCGTCTCTCGCAATCCTCGGATTCACCTATCTCTCTTCGATGATACCGATTCCAACTTCTCTCGGTTCCCATGAAGCCGTCCAGTTCTACGCCTTCACTTCTCTGGGGCTTCTCGGTTCGACGGCAACCGCTTTCACTTTGATTATCAGGGCGGCGGAGATAATCGTTTCTACAGTCGGCATGGTCTTTTTGATCAGGACGGGATTCAATATGGCGGGTGATAAATTCTTGGCATATGACAAAAATAAACAAAATAGTTAAAAATCTCATCGTCACAGATATAGCTTTCTGGAGCGGGTGGGGATTGATCACGCCTATCTTCGCCATCTTCGTCGTCGACAGGATCAAGGGAGGGGATGCCTTGACCGTGGGAATCGCCACGGCCGTCTACTGGCTGGTGCGCTCTCTCCTGGTTTTCCCTTTCGGTGTCATGCTCGATAAATACAAGGGGGAGAGGGACGATTATCTTTTCCTCGTCGCGGGCAACTTGATCGTCACTTTGTCTTTATTCGGATACGTCTCCGCGACCCTGCCCTGGCACGTCTACCTTTATCAGGCTTTCTGCGGGCTCGGGGTGGCCATGTCCCTCGGGGGATGGAGATCCATCTTCACCAAGCATATCGATAAGGGGAAAGAGGCGACCGAGTGGTCTTTGGACGACATGATGCTTAGTATGGGAACTGCCCTGGCCGGAGTGGTCGCCGGATGGATGGTTGTGACTTGGGGATATGCGACGGCCTTCATCTGCGCCGGATCTCTCGGCATGTTGAGCGTTTTAATCCTCCTTTGCCTGAGGCATGAGATAGAAGGGGTGTTCAACAGGAATTTCCATTCCAATCTGAAAGATATATTTTTCGATAAAAGATGAAAAACCAGGAAGTGGCCCAAATATTGTTCGAGATAGGGGAATTCCTCGAGCTTCGGGAAATTCCCTTCAAGCCGGCTGCCTACCAGCAGGCGGCGATTGCGATAGATAATATGGAGGGGGACATTTTTGATTTATATAAAAAAGAAGGAATCAAAGGATTGATGACTATTCCCGGGGTGGGCAAGAGTATTGCCGAAAGCGTTGAGGAGTTCTTGAAGACGGGGAAGATAAAGTACTTGAAGGAGTTGAAAAAAGAGTCGCCCATAGACCTGGAGAATCTTACCAAGGTCGAGGGATTGGGAGTTAAGAGGATAAAGCAGTTATGGAAGGAATTGGGGGTGAGGAATCTTAAGGACCTGGAAAAAGCGGTCGACGACCACAAGGTCGCCCCTTTATTCCGTTTCGGGGAAAAGACGGAGCAGAACATCATGGAATCGATCCAATTCTTGAAGCAGGGAAGGGGAAGATTCCTTTTGAGGGAGATAATTCCCGAGGTCTCGCGGATAGAAGAAAAGTTCAAGAAGATAAAAGGAGTGGTTAACATGTCCGTGGCCGGATCGACGAGGAGGAGGAAGGAAACGATCGGGGACGTGGATTTTCTGGTGGCGGTAAAAGATGCGACCGACAAATATCTGGTCGAGAAGATAATGAATACCTTCGTTTCCATGGACGACGTGGTCAAGGTGGTCGGGAAAGGGGAGACGAAATCATCGATCAAGACGAAACAGGGCCTGGATATGGATTTGCGCCTGGTTTCGGAGAGCTCTTTCGGGGCTGCTCTCCAGTATTTCACGGGATCTAAAGAGCACAACATCGCCTTGAGGAGGATAGCGATGAAGCAGGGGTACAAATTGAACGAGTACGGATTGTTCAGGGGTGAGAGAAGGATAAAAGG
The DNA here is from genome assembly GCA_041650235.1 of Minisyncoccota bacterium. Classification (GTDB taxonomy): domain Bacteria; phylum Patescibacteriota; class Minisyncoccia; order Minisyncoccales; family Minisyncoccaceae; genus UBA2211. The sequence goes on along the minus strand of JBAZLP010000002.1, from coordinate 38,744 downwards.
AGAAAACGAAGAGGAGATATACGAGAAGCTGGGCATGGAGTGGATCCCTCCGGAGCTGAGGGAGAACCAGGGAGAGATAGAAACGGCTATCAAGAGGGAGATTCCTCGTTTGATTGATCTTAAGGATATGAAAGGAGATTTCCATTGCCATACCAATTGGGACGGGGGAGAGCATTCGATTGCGGAAATGGCGGAGAAAGCGATGTCCTTGGGGTACGAATATCTGGGTATAGCCGATCACACCCAGTCGTTAAAGATTGAGAACGGATTGGATGAAAAAAGATTATTAGAACAGAGGAAAGAAATAGATTCATTGAATAAAAAGTTCGAAGAGGAAGGGATTGATTTCAGGGTTCTGCAGGGATCGGAAGTTGACATATTGAAGGATGGGACGCTGGATATAAAGGACGAGGTCTTGAAGACCCTCGACTACGTTTCCGTATCGATCCATTCCAATTTCAAAATGGGAAAGAGGGAGATGACCAAGAGGATAGTCAGGGCTCTTGAGAATCCGTATGTCTCCATATTGAATCATCCGACGGGAATGATATTGGGAAGAAGGGAAGAGTACGAAGTCGATATCGATGCAGTCTTGAAAGCGGCCAAGGAGAACAATGTCGCCTTGGAGATGAACTCGTACCGTTCCGACTTGGGATATCAGACAGCCAAGACGGCTAAGGAGATGGGGATAAAGATCGTCATCGGGAGCGATGCCCACAACAAGAAAGAATTATCCGATGCGCAGTTCGGCGTTTACCAGGCAAGGAGGGCGTGGCTGACCAAAGGAGACATTCTGAACGCATCGTTGTTAAAAGATTTGAAATTCAAGAAATGAACAGGAACCAGGAATTATTGAAAAGAGTAAAGGATTTAGGTTTGCCCCTTGGAGAGTACGCTGTTTTTGGCAGCGGCCCCATGGGAGTCAGGGGATTGAGGGAGATGCACGACATCGATCTTATCGTTTCTGATAAGATATTCGATGAATATTCGGAGAAGCCGGGCTGGATGATAAAGGAGATATACGGATACCGTGACTGGCTGAAGAATGACGACCTTGAGATAGAGATGGGAAGGGACTGGCACGAAGGACGGGATGTGGAGAAGATGATCAGAGAAGCCGACATGATAGACGGGCTGCCTTTCGTAGAGCTGGATTATCTGGTCAAATGGAAGAAGTTTTTCGGGAGGGAAAAGGATTTGAAAGATGTGGAGCTGATTGAAGAATTTTTAAAGAAAAACAATGAATAAAGTATTCCAAACAGCTTTTACATTGATCGAGTTGTTGGTGGTCATAGCCATCATCGGCATTTTGTCGGGACTGATTGTTGTGACGATGAGCGGGGTGACGCAGAAAGCCAATATCGCCAAGGCCCAAGTATTTTCCAATTCCTTGAGGAATGCCTTAATGCTCAATCTTGTCTCAGAATGGAAGCTTGACGGAAATACCAATGATTCTTGGGGAAGCAATAACGGATCATGGTCTGGTCCGGCAGGAACAAATACGTCAGCCACTTATCTTTCTTCCGACTGTATTTTTAATCAATGCCTGAGTTTTGACGGAACAGATGATTGCGTGACGGTCGCGAATAATACGAGTCTTAATATTACAACATCTTTTACGATAGAGATGTGGATTAAAAGGACGGCGGTTTCTTCGGATAGGGTTGATTTATTGAGAAGGGATAGCTCTGAATCATATGCTTTTCTTTCTCCGGCCGGTTCAGCGATGGTCGATGTCAGGTTTAGGGACTCTTCAGAAATCACTCATGGGGGAACTTACATTCTTGTTCCCACGGGCCAGTGGAATCATTTGGTCGGAACGTACGACGGAACTTATTTAAAATTCTATCTAAATGGGGTTTTGGGACCGAAAGACAACATAGGGAGCTATACTGTAAGGGCTGGTTCGGGAGATTTGATAATAGGAAGGGACGATCCTGTTGCAGGAAGATATTTTAACGGCTTAATAGACGGAGTGAGGGTGTATGGGGCGGCTGTCCCGTCCTCTCTGGTTAAAGAAAATTATTATGCGGGGATAAACAGTTTGTTTTCCAAGGGGAGCATTTCCCAGTCGGAATATTTAGAAAGGATTAACAACATTGCTATAAATGAATAAGAAGCATAAATGTCTGGTTTTGATGTCCGGAGGCCTCGATTCGATGCTTTCGGCCAAGATCCTGAAAGGAGCGGGAATGGAAGTGACCCCTCTTTGTTTCAAGAGCTATTTTTTCGGTTGCGGGAGCGCGGAAAAAGCCTCTAAGCAGATAGGGATGAAATTGAGGGTCGTTGATTTCAGCAAGGAGCATTTGAAGATGCTTAAAGATCCAAAACATGGAAGGGGCAAGGCTATCAATCCCTGTATCGACTGCCATCTTCTGATGATTAAAGAAGCAGGGAAGATAATGAAGAAGGAGAAATACGATTTCATCGCCACGGGAGAGGTTTTAGGCCAGAGGCCCATGTCCCAAAATTTCCAATCCCTGTCCGTGATAGATAAAGGGTCGGGATTGGCAGGGCTGGTAGTCAGGCCCTTGTCGTTGAAAGTCCTTCCCCCGACTGTTCCCGAAAAGAAAGGAATCATCGACAGAGAAGATTTCTACGGCATTTCCGGAAGGGGCAGGCATGAGCAGATCGCCCTTGCCAAGAAGTTTGGCATCAAGGATTATCCTTCTCCGGCCGGGGGATGCATATTGACCGACAAGAATTATGCAATCAACCTTAAAAAGCTTTTCGAGATCAAACCCAAGGCGGATGGGAATGACTGTTTGATCCTGAGGCAGGGAAGAGTTTTCTTTAATGATAATATGGTTATCGTCGTGGCGAGGAATCAGAATGAATGTTCCGAGTTGTCCAAGCTGGGGAAAAAGGGAGATATTGTCTTGGAGCCCCACAACTTCGCCGGTCCGACCGTCCTTATCCGCAAGTACAAAAAATCATCTCAAGATGAGATGATTGATTGCGGGATTTCATACGTCTGCGATTTCTCGAAGGACGTTCCCGATGATTTTATTCTGAAACTTTTACCTTTTCCAGAATCTTTATAAATATCTCGGGATTCTCTTCGGCTAATTGCGACAGTATCTTCCTGTCGAGTTCGATGTTGCATTTCTTCAAGGCGGGGATAAACTTAGAATAGGTCATTCCGTTTTCCCTTAAAGCCGCATTCATCTTTACTATCCAGAGGGACCTCTTGTCTCTCTTTTTGACCTTCCTGTCCCTGTATGCGTATGCCCAGGCCTTCATTAATGCCTGCTTGGCAGCTATGAATTTGGATTTCCTCGACCACTTGTATCCTTTGGCCGCTTTGATGACTTTCTTCCTTCTTTTGTGCGCGGCGACACCTCTTTTTACTCTTACCATATGTTTATTTTCCCAACAGTTTCTTAATCTTCTTAGCCTGTGACGGTTCGACCTCGACCAGCTTCTTCAAGGACCTTTTCTTCTTGCTCGACTTCTTGGACAAGAGGTGGTCCTGTCCGACGGCCCTCCTCAGGACCTTGCCTGACTTGGTTACCTTGAACCTCTTGCTTAATGATTTTCTCGTTTTTGCTTTCATATTACTTTTTTGATATCGTCATTGTTAATTTTTTTATTTCTTTTTTGATATCCTGATCTATCTTTATCTCCATCCTCGCTTTCAGTAGATCCAGGAACCTGTTCATTTTCTGTATGCCCACTTCGGAAAGCTGGTTCTCTCTTCCTCGAAGCCTCAGTTCGACACTCACCTTATCCCCCTTGTTCAGGAATTTCTCGGCGGCATTGACCCTCGTCTCTATATCGTTGTCCGATATGTTGAAGGAGAGTTGCAGGTTCTTGGTCTCCGAGTGGTGGCTTCCGGCTATATTCTTCTTTTCCTTCTTCTGGAGGGAATAGAGGTATTTGCCGTAGTCGCCCAGCTTGCAGATCGGAGGATTGGTCTTGTCCGTGACCAGAATCAGATCGACGCCCTTCTCGAGAGAAATCTTCAGGGCTTCGGGCAGGGAGAAAACTCCCATCTGAGTTCCGTCTTCGGCGACTAGTCTCACTTCGTTCGCCCTTATTTGGTTGTTGTATAATGGTTTGTTCATTTGTGGAGGTGGCGAGTAATGAGCTCGCGTCCAGAAATCTTCTTCGCATAACTCTACAAGCTTATTCCGGTCTTTTTTACAAGTCCGATGCTCAAGGCCGGAAAGAATGCATCTGGCTCGGATCCGTAAATGAGGCGTTGATCCCGGATCAGGTATCAATGTCTTTTCTCGCTAAATTACGCCCTGTCTCAGTCAGCGAGAATCGCTGAGGAGGACGGCATTAAGCGTATGCTAATGCAGGTTCTCTAAATGCGTTGGCACTTAAAAGTTTCTCCGGGTTTTGCGAGCGCGGAGAGCTCGGCTTGCATATGGGATTCGGATATCTGTCTAAGCGAATTCACCCCCTTGATTTCAATTCGTTCCGTATCTTCCTTTCCACTTCTCTTTTCTTGATGGATTCCCTTTTGTCAAACTTCTTCTTTCCTTTGGCTAAGCCAAATTCCAGCTTTAATTTGCGTTTCTTAGTATAGACCGAAATCGGCACTAAAGTCAAGCCCTTTTCCTTCGATTTTCCCAGCAAATACCTCAATTCTTCGCGGGTTAAAAGCAGCTTCCGGTCCCTCTTCGGATCGTACCCTTTATCGGCGTTTTGGGGCTGGTAGGGAGGAATATTGCCTCCGACCCAGAAAGCCTCGGCAGAGCCCCTTTTATCCTCTTTTATGAGGATATACGTGCCCGGGAGGGAGGTGCCCCTGGTCCTCAAGGACTTCACTTCCTGGCCGTTCAAGGCCAAACCGGCCTCGAACCTTTCGAGTATCTCATAGTCGAAATATGCCTTTTTGTTCTCTATCCTGTCCATATGTATATATTACTTGATTTTTAGGGATAAAAAAAGAGGGTCGCTACCTTTATGGAGGACCGCTCATCATCTGGTACTGGCCGAATTCCAACACAGACATCAGGAGTGACTTCAGGGCAGAAAAGCTCTTTTCATCCATCCTTCCGCAATTCCTGCATAGGTTGACCTGCTTTTTCAACAGATCCTTGCGTCCGAAGTTTATCGGAGAATCTACTAGTTCGCTGGCCAGGAACCAGTAGAAATCTTCGGGACAGTCTTCGTGTTTGGATTTGTAGAGCTTTGAGACGTCGGGGAGCTCTTTTGCCAAAGCCACGCCCCGGCCGACCGCTCTTTTGCAGATTTTTTTCTTGAAGCAGCCGTCGATCGAGAAGTGCTTGAAGAGGAAGAAGGAAGAAAGAATGCCCGCGCACTCTTCTACCGATTGGCAGGCGTCCGGCCACTTCTCGAAACACCTCATAAGGAGATGCTTCTTGTTGGCATCTTCCGCCTTGTAGGCGATGAGGTGGAATTGTTCTCCTGTCTTTGCATAGAGCATTGCGCCTTTAAGCTCCCAGCTTCCGTAATGCCTTTCGTGGCTCAGGAAGGGCCGGTAGTCATCAAAGCTGTCTGCGAGCGATAGGGCTTGGAAATAATTAGTTTCGACGTCCTTCGACTTGAGGTAAAGCCGATACAGCCCCTCGGGCATCATTTTAATATGCCTTAAGGCATCTTCGCTGCTCATGATTTCTTTGAAGAGCGACGCATCGATTTTTATTCCGTCGTCGTCGCTTTCAAGGATTGGCTTGATTTGGTCAATCAGTTCCATATATGACATCCCCTGGTAAGATCAATTTTGCCCGAAATGGGGCAAGGTGATGATAAAATACATATCGGATATTGTCAATGATAAAAAAAAGAGAGGGATTTCCTCTTTTTTGTTCAAATCGCACTCAACATGTCCGTTTAGCGGACGGTGAATAATAAAGGCAGTCCGATAATGAGCAGTGCTATGGCTACGATGTTGTAGCACGGCTTGCCCATAGAGTCCGCTTTTATTGCCGACATTACCGCGGCAAACACCAGAGTGAACCCGATTGCCGGGATGAAATAAACGAGCATAAATACCATTTTGACCTTACTACATCGGCCGGCTTTGTCAACAGTTCCTTTTTTATCATTTTCTGGTAGAATATGGGTATGAATATAAGAGAAGAGATCAAAAACAGCGTTTCAAAGGCCCTGAAGTCCTCGGGATACGAGGGCGATTTTTCGATTAAGGTATTAAGGTCCCAGAAATCCTCTTTCGGGGACTATTCGGTTTCGATAGCCATGGAGATAGGGAAAAAGGAGGGGAAGAATCCCATGGAAGTGGCGGAGAAGCTGAAAGAGAACATCAAGGGGAAGCATTTCGAGAAAGTGGAGGTATTAGCTCCTGGCTTCATCAATTTTTTCGTTTCAAAGGAATATTATTTCAAGGAGATCGGGGAAGTTCTGAAGAAAGGGAGTAAGTTCGGAGAATCCAAGAGGAAGAAAGAGAGGATCCAGGTCGAGTTCGTCTCGGCCAATCCGACCGGACCATTAACTGTTGGTAATGGAAGGGGCGGCCCTTTCGGAGACGTTCTGGCCAATGTCCTCAAGAAATACGGATACAAGGTCAATAAGGCATACTATATCAACGACTTCGGGAAGCAGATATTATCTTTGGGGCATTCCATATTGAAAGACGAGGAAGCCAAGTATGCCGGGGAATACATCGATGCGTTGGGAAGGAAGATAAAGGAGAAGGATCCGTATAAGGCGGGAAAGATGGCGGCGAAGATAATCCTTGAGACGATGATCAAGAAAACCGTCAAGAAACTGAACATCAGGTTCGACGAATGGTTTTCCGAGAGCTTATTGTACAAGAACGGTGATGTCGACAAGGTAATAGACCTGTTAAGGAAAGAAGGTTTGACGTACGAGCAGGAAGGAGCCGAGTGGTTCATGTCGACCGCGCTCGGGGACGAAAGGGACAGGGTCATCATTAAGTCCGACGGAGAAAAGACGTATCTCCTGGGAGATATCGCCTACCACAAGTACAAGTTCGAGAAGAAGAGATACGACAAAGTCATCAACATCTGGGGAGCCGATCATTTCGGGGATGTCCCCGGTCTTGTCGCCGGAGCCGAAGCAATGGGGCATATGGGGAAGCTCGAGGTGGTCCTGCTCCAGTTCGTGACCGTCCTCAAGGACGGGAAGACGGTGAGGATGTCCAAGCGTCTGGGAACGGCCGTGACCATGGATGACCTTTTGGACGACCTTTCTCCCGATGTCATCAGATTCTTCTTTTTGATGAAGTCGGCCGATACCCATCTGAATTTCGATCTGGACCTGGCCAAGGAGCAGTCGGAGAAGAACCCCGTCTTCTATGTCCAGTATGCCCATGCTCGGATCTCTTCCATATTGAAGAATTCTAAGAAGATATTGAGGATAAAGAAGGTGAAGAATGCGGAACTGCTTACCGACAAGAGAGAAATCGATCTGATGAAACAGATATTGAGATTCCCGGAGATAGTCGAAGACACTGCCTCCGATTACGAGGTCCACAGGATACCGCAGTATGCGATGGACCTAGCCAATTCCTTCCACAAGTTCTATGCCGAGTGCCATGTTTTGGACAAGGATATGAAGCTGAGGGAGGCGAGACTGGGATTGGTTGCCGCTGCCAAGATCGCTTTGAAGAATACATTGGAACTCATGGGCATTTCTTCTCCGGAGAAGATGTAGTTTGACATCTTCTCTTTTCGTCGTATAATTTAAGCGTCGCTCTTTGAAGCGGCAGGATATCCTGATGAGCAACGGATTGATCGCAATCGACGGAAATGTCTATCCTTTCCCGCCCGGCCACGGCGCGCAGCTTTCTCTGGAAGAGCTGTCCCGGCGGGTGGCGTCTGGCGAAAAGAAAACAATCTACGGCATCGAGATCCGGATCTTGCCCTATACGGGAAGGAAATTGGTTGAAGAAGTCCCATACGTCGTTCGGGATAAAAAAGTCCTGCACGATATTAATGATGCAAGTGCGGTAACTGGACTTCCTGCCGAGACCCTTGCCCACCACAAATGCTGCGGCAAGATCGACGGCGAAAAGTACGATGGAAATCTCTACATCGATCTCAAGTCGGTCGAAAGATTCCTCAGGAGGATTGGCAAGACGCCGTCCTTTTTTCGTTTACGGTTGACTTTTGTCGATTTATTAATATACTTCAATTAATCGTTCTTTAGAACGTTGACATATTTGTTTGAGGTGAAAACATGACGAGTGTTGCAGATGTTCTTACTATCATGAAGTATCCCGTCCCTTCGGGAGGGATTACTCCGGTATGCAGGAGAGGAAGGAGGCCGTTTTCGGTCGTCTGTCCCGAATTGAAGGTGAAGCCCAGGCCGGACATATGGCTGACCGAAGAAGAGGCTGCCGACAGGCTGGGGACAGGCCACGGCGGAATCATTTCGATGCTGAGCAACAGGGATTTGAAGCCGGCGATCCACCAGGGTCATCTTTACATCGAAGTGGCTTCCGTCAATATGAGGCTATCGGGGGCTGGTTCAGCAAAACCTCCTCCCAGGCCGGTCTGGTCCGATCAGATTCCCGTTTTGGTGATGCCGATCGATTTTGACCAGGAACCGGAGACTGAGAAAGAGCCGGAGCTCGAAGATGACCCGGATGAAGATCTTTCGGGAGAGAGGGATGAATTCATTTTGACCAGGCTTACCGACAGGACCACCAATTCCCGAGTGTGGACGGCGGATCGTCACGATCCTCCAAGGAGGAGACCTGATCCGTATGTTAGGAGAGACCTGCAGATCAAGCTGGTCAACTACGCTCCCGAACAGTACGGCTACCGAATCGAGGATGTGGCTGAAGCCATCAACAAACAGGAGATAGTTGTCCGGAATTTCATCGCCGGACACAAGGTCAAAGCCGATCCGACCGGAAGGTATGTCACGAAAGAAAGTCTCAAGGCTTTTTTCAAAAGAAGCCGCGGGGTTGATATCATCGATATCTGACCCCTTTTTTTATACTTGAATCATCTCTTGAAATGGTCGATAATCTAAGCATGAGCTTCAAAGAGAAGGTTTTGAATGTTGTTAAGGGTATCCCCAAGGGGAAAACCATGACATACGGGGAGGTGGCTACTAAGGCCGGAAGCCCTTTGGCTTTCCGGGCCGTCGGCAATATTCTCAACAAGAATCACGACGCTTCGATCCCTTGCCACCGGGTGATCCGTTCGGACGGATCTTTGGGAGGGTATAACAGGGGGAGAGATAAGAAGAGGGAATTATTGGAGAAAGAACATGCGATTTGATCTGCCTTTAATCAATGCACACGCCCATGCGGCTATGATCGGCTTCAAAGGAAAAGCCGAGGATTTGCCTTTGGACAGGTGGCTTAATGATGTCATTTGGCCCTTGGAAGCGAAAGAGGTCAACCCCTCTTTCGTCTATGAGCAGACGAAGGCAGCTATAAAGGAGATGAAGGAGAACGGGATTTCTGCCTTTATGGATATGTATTTCTATGAAGAAGAAGTGGCTCGAGCCTGCGAAGAGGAAGGGGTTACAGTCGTATTGGGAGAAGGGCTGGTGGATATAAGGGGACAGGAGGTGTTCGATAAGGATCTGGAGAAGACGGAGACATTGCTTAAGAGATACAAGGATCATCCCTTGATCAAGGTTTCGGTCGCTCCTCATTCTCCCTATACTGTAAGCGGCCCTAATTTAGTTAAAGCCAAGGAGTTAGCCAGGGAATATGGTGTGGTTTATCAGATCCATGTTTCTGAAACTGAAAAAGAAGTGAAGGAGTCATTGGAAAAGTATGGGATGACTCCCGTTGCTTATCTGGACAGCTTGGGAGTTCTTGATTCGAAGACTGTTTTGGTCCATTGCATCCATCTTACCGACGAAGACATTTCTCTGATCGTTTCAAGGAAATGTTTTGTCGTCCATTGCCCTTTGAGCAATCTTAAGCTGGGTTCGGGGATAGCGCCGGTCGCTAAATTATTGGAAGCAGGAGCGATTGTGGCTCTGGGAACCGACGGTTCGGCGAGTTCGAACCGTCTAGACATTTGGGAGGCGGGGAAGTTCGCTGCCCTATTGCAGAAAGGAATCAACCAGAATGCCTCTTTGCTTCCAGTCAAGGAAGTTGTTAAAATGATGACAGTAAATGGGATGAAGGCTTTGGGATTGGAAAAAGTTGACGGGAAGACGGTTGAGGAGGTGGAGAGGGAGATAGAAAGAGGGGATTTTAGCTGGTTTTATGATTAATATAGTATTTAATTTATAGATGATTAATATAGATATATTCCAATTAATTATAAAACCTTTATGGCCATTATGGTTGACGGTGGCAGCGATTTTGTTATTAATAATTATCATTGACACTATAATACCTTACTATCTAAAAAAACGTAGAAATAGAATAAATTTTGATAGAGGAAATCAGTGGAGAGAAGACAATGATTTTATAAGATGGTTGAGAGGGATGAGGCCTGATGAATTTGAAGAATACGTGGCAGAATTATTTCGTCGCTTAGGGTATAAATCAGAAAAAGTTGGGATGTCTCATGATGGGGGAATAGATGTCCGGATTGAAAAAGATGGGGATGTTGGCTATATCCAGTGTAAGAAATTTATAAATAGGCCAGTTCCAGTGGGAGCAGTCAGGGATTTCTATGGTGCCTTAGCTTCTCATTTTTCAAAAAGCAAGGGCTATTTCATAACTACGAATACTTTTACCCTAGAGGCTATTAAATTTGCTGAAGATAAGCCGATAGAATTAATCGATCAATTTAAATTGATAAAATATATTAAATTAGTCGAGAGTGTAAAATCAAATCAGTTTTGAATAAACATTTAATTAAAAAGCTATGCCAAAACTCAAGGATCTTCCTAAAATCGATATGCCTAGGGAGAAATTGGAGAAATATGGTTCTAATAAATTAAAAGACTACGAACTTTTAGCAATACTTATTGGTTCAGGAATAAAGGGAATTAATGTTCTTGAATTATCAAAGAAAATTTTAAAATTGATTTGCGAAATTGGAGTTAAAAAGATATCGTTAGAAAATTTACTTAAAATTAAAGGACTTGGAAAAGCTAAAGCATCTCAAGTGTTTGCAATGCTTGAATTGGGAAAACGTTTGAATGATGAAAATAGGATAGAAATATTATCTCCACAAGACGTGTGGAATGCTTGTGCAGATATTAGAGAATCGAAGAAGGAACATTTTATTGCTTTTTATCTTGACACTCAAAATCGTTTGATTGAAAGGCAAATTATTTCAATCGGTACTTTAAGTTCAAGTCTTGTGCATCCGCGAGAAGTTTTTGAGCCGGCCGTTAAACTATCAGCCGCATCTATTGTTATCGCTCATAATCATCCTTCTGATGATGTTAAGCCATCGACGGAGGATAGGGAAATAACCAATCGTCTCAAAGAGTCAGGCAAGATAATAGGCATTGAGGTTGTTGATCATGTTATCCTTGCCAAGTCTTGTTACACTAACTTTTTATAGCCGGTACTTGACATATTTTTAAATATGCAGTAATATGTCTGTATGCATACAAAAGTATCACAAATCGGACAAGTAATAAACGGCTATACATTTCGCGAAGCCATAGAAACCGATAAGAAAGGAGATGTTTTTGTCCTACAAGCTAAAGACATAATCCAAGGCCAAGATATTGTAAATTCAAAAGATTTAACGCCCATTTCTTTTAAAGGTACTCGGACAGCTTCATTTCTTCAAAAAGATGACATTCTTATCGTTTCTCGAGGTGCCAATACGGGCTCATTCCGCACGACTATTTTTAGTGGAAATGATGATAATGTTATTGCTTCTTCGTCGGTTTTGATTTTAAGAATAAAGAAGGAAAAAGTGCTTCCTGAATACATAGCAACTTATCTTAATTCGCCCGAAGGACAAAATAAGATTTTGCAAGTAGTTTCTGGATCATACATACAATCAATATCGCGTATAAAATTTGAAGAATTAGAAATCCCGATACCGCCACTAAAGATTCAACAATCATTAAACGGTCTTAACCGAAATATAAAACAACAAGAGTTGATCTATAAGAGAGGAAAAGAGCTTAAGCAAGAAATCGTTAATACCATTATTACTAATCTATAAAAAAATGACTACAAACCAAAAATACACACAAGAAGATTTGAATAAAATTCTTTGGTCAGCGGCAGATTCTTCCCGAAGCCAATTAAATGCGTCGGAGTATATGAATTATGCTCTTCCTATGCTTTTTTTGAAATATTTGAGCGATAAATCAAAGAAGCAAAGAGAAGAATACAAAAAGAGATTTGAAGGCGATGAGAAGAGAGTAGAAGAGAAAATGAAGCTCGATCGTTTTTACATTTCTCCTAAATCATCTTTTGATTATATTTATTCTGTTTTAGAACATGATAACTTGGGCGAAGAAATTAATAAGGTTCTTCATCGAATAGAAGAGAGTAATAAGGATAAGCTCGATGGTGTATTTAGTATAGATTTTAATTCTGAATCATCTCTTGGCAAGCTTGCTGAAAGAAATAAAATGCTTCGCAATCTTGTTCAAGATTTTGCAAAGATTGATCTTTCGGATGTCCAAAATGATGTTATCGGTGATGCGTACATGTACATGATTGAGCGTTTTGGAGCAGCAGCTGGTAAAAAGGCTGGAGAATTCTTTACCGTTAGGAACGTAGCTAAGCTTGTTGCTATGCTTGCTGAGCCAAAACCCAAGGCACGTATTTGTGATCCTTGCTGTGGTTCTGGCGGATTGTTATTGCTTGCTGGAGAAGAAGTTGAAAAACAGGGTTCTAATAATTACGCCCTTTATGGACAAGAATCAACCGGTTCGACTTATCAGCTTGCTCGTATGAATATGTTCCTTCATGGAAAAGATTCGGCTCGTCTCGAATGGGGAGATACGCTTAATAATCCTTTATTAGTTGAAAATGATCAACTCATGAAGTTTGATGTAATCGTTGCTAATCCTCCTTTTTCTTTGAAGAAATGGGGAGCAGAAAACGCAGAAGCTGACAAATACAAGCGTTTTTGGAGAGGGGTTCCACCTAAGGATAAAGGCGATTTTGCTTTTATAACTCATATGGTAGAAACAGCTAAACCGAAAACTGGACGTATTGCGGTTATTGTTCCTCATGGGGTGCTTTTCCGTGGCGGAGCAGAGGGTAAAATTCGTGAACAGTTTATACGAGAAAATATAATTGATGCAGTGATTGGCCTTCCGGCTGGATTATTCCAGACAACAGGTATTCCGGTGGCAGTACTAGTGATAGATCGCTCCCGAGAGAAGGGTGGGGCGAATGAAGCTAAGAAAGACATTTTCTTTATTGAGGCTTCAAAAGAGTTTAAACCTAATAAAGCACAGAATATATTAGCTGAAGAAAACATCAACAAGATTTATTCTGCATACAAGGTTCGTAAAAATGTAGAAAAGTTTGCTCGTAAGGTTAATTTTAAAGAAATAGAAGAAAATGATTTTAATCTTAACATTACTAGGTATGTGGATACGTTTATAGAGGAAGAGCCAGTTGATATTAAAGCTAATTTGAAAGAATTAGAGGCCCTTGATCCAGAATTAAAGAAATTAGAAAAACAAATGGTCGAATATTTGAAGGAATTAGGGATTAAATAATATGCCAGAAGAAAAAATTATTAAATACGGGTCCCCGGAAGATGAAAAAATAGTATTCAGTACTAAGAATCTTTCTATTATTGGTAGTAATGGGTCTGGAAAGTCTTCTTTAATGAGAAAAATAAAAGATTTGAATCCGACTTTTACAATGATATCTGCCCATAAAAATCTAACAATTAAGCAGGGTTTATATAGGGCAAATGAGGATGATTGGTTGAGTGAACACAAATCATATTTTAGGAGTCCAACAAGAGGAGAAGCTCAAACTCCAAGCGATAATAATAGTTTGCAGGACGATTTTAATCAAATGATCGAAATTGTTTTTAGGGATTATAACGACGAATCGGTTGAAGCTTTGAATTCGAGAAAAACGTTAGACGATATTAATAGAAGATTAGATAAAATATTTCATATCTGGAATTCAATATTTATTGATAAAAAACTTCTTTATAAAGATAAAAAAATAAAAGTGCAAGTTGTAGGAGAAGAAACTTTCTATGATATAGAAAATTTGTCTGATGGTGAAAGAAGTGCATTGTATGTTTTAATTAAGGTGACATTGGCAGATTCAAGTCCAACAATTATTATTGATGAACCAGAAACTTTTTTAAACCCTTCTATTTTAAATAGCTTATTTGATGCATGTGAAAAAATAAAAAATGAAGCAAATTTTATATATTTTAGTCACGACTTAGAATTTGTTACTACTAGAAAAAATAATACGATATTTTGGATTAAAAAATATAAATATCCGGATAGTTGGTCTGTAGAGAATATAGATCCTCAAGATATACCGGAAGAATTAATTGTAAGAGTCGTGGGTGCAAAAAAACAGAAGATATTATTTGTTGAATCTGAAAAAAACAAAGATTCACAGCTTTATCAATTATTGTACGCAGATTTTAAAGTTTGGCCTGTTGGAAGTTGTGAAAATGTGATTAATTACACGAAAGCATTTAACTCAAGGACAGAAAAATTCAATAAAGAGTATTTTGGGTTAATTGACCGAGACTTGAGATCTGATGAACAAATCGAATCATTAAAAACAAGTAAAATATTTTGTCTTCCTGTCGCTATTTATGAAAACATTTTTTTGTCTAAAAACATAATAAATTTTGTATTTAATCATCTTGGGAGGACAGATTTCGAAGTTAAATTTTCAGAAGTAGAGATTGAAATAAAACAAAAAGTATTAGATGATAATTTTAAACTTGGTTATAAGAAATCAAAAATAATACAATTATTCAATATAAATATTGAATCTATTGCTAAGGGGGAGGTGCAACTCGTTCCCGATTTAACTTTATACGATAGCGAAATAAGTTCTTTTGATTCAAAAAATTACGAAGATATTTTAAAAATATTTAATCAAAAAAACTTAAAAGGATGTATTTCAAAGTTGGGCTATGATTGGATAGATTGGCAGAATCAAATTTTGAATATTTTTAACACCGATAAGGTTGACAAAATAAAAGAAGAATTTTTTAAAACAATGCCTATTATAGAATGATACATGAAGATTGATACTAAGCAACAATTACATATTTTATTAAGTCGTGAACATAAAAAGTTCCAATCAGACGTGGTAAATGCTTTTAAGGGTTTGAACGTTTCTTTTGATTGCGGGCTTATTCGATCGTCTTATGGGGAATTACCAATGCAGATAATATTATTTTTAAGTGGATGGGCTGTTTCTAATATCGCATGGGACATTCTTAAGCTAGGAATCAAAAAACTTTATAAAAAATTTATTCATATAAGTATAACAATTCGAGACTCGGAATCGATTATGTATGCAATAAAATCTGATTTGACCATCAATGTACTTGTTGTACCTGATAGGATTAAAGAGTTTGAACATATAAAAACAATAGACGATTTGGTGGCTCATTTTAAAAACAAATCAAAAATAAATATTTCTTCTGATTGGCAAAAAACAAAACTTGCTGATATTGGAGTGTTTTCTAAAGGATCAGGCATTTCCAAAGAAGAACTTTCAGGGACTGGTAATAATGCTGTGAGGTACGGGGAGTTATATACAAAGTTTAATTTTAAAATTAATAAAATCTATTCATTTATTCCAAATGAAGCAGTCCCTTTTGCTAAGAAAATAAAATACGGAGACATTTTATTTGCTGGGTCAGGTGAAACTATTGATGAAATAGGCAAATCGGCTGCCTATTTATTACACGAAGATTGTTATGCAGGTGGAGATTTAATTATTTTTAGTCCTAAAAATGCGAATAGTTTATTTCTTTCTTATTTTTTAAATATTGGTGAAGGCAGGAAAAAATTACGTGAATTGGGCCAAGGACAATCTATAGTACATATTTATAAAAGCGACATAGAGAATTTAATGTTGCATCTTCCATCTCTTCCAGAACAAAATCGTATTGTTGTAGTGCTTGAGACTTGGGATAAGATAATTGAAAAAATAGAAAAAAAGATTGAGATTAAAAAACAAATCAAGAAAGGTCTGACGCAGGATTTATTGACTAGCAAAAAGAGACTGAGTGGATTTAATGATAAGTGGATAAAAACAACCCTAAATGATGTTATGAGTAGCTTTAGCACAGGATTAAATCCTAGAGATAATTTTAAGTTAGGTTTTGGTAATAATTATTATGTAACTATCAAAAACATATCTAACGGCAGTCTAGATTTTTCGAATGCTGAGATGGTTGATGATAATGCCTTGAGGCTAATAAATAAAAGGTCAAAACTTAGAAAAAATGATATTGTAATGTCTAGTATCGGTAATGTTGGAGAATGTTATTTATTAACAGAAGATCCAAAGGGTTGGGATATAAATGAATCTGTCTTTTGCTTAAAACCAAATACTAAAATAATTGATCCATGGTTTATTTATTTTATTATTACTAGCTTAGAAACTAAAAAGTATTTTGAAAATAACATAACAGGAAGTTCATTTAAGAGCATAAAGATGAAAGAGTTGAGAAGCATGTCCTTGCTAATTCCTGGAATACAAGAACAGAGAGAGATTACAAATATTTTGAAAATCGCAGACAAAGAAATATCAGAACTAGAAAAGAAGCTTTCACTTATTAAAGATCAGAAAAGATACCTTTTGGATAATTTGATCACTGGTAAGATTCGTACACCAGAAACATTATCAATCAAGTAATAAATATTTATGAAGAAGATAAAAACTAAAGGAATACAAATTACCTTTAGCCAAAACGAAAAAGACTATATTTCATTGACCGATATTGCCAGATTTAAAGATGCAGAGCGAACTGACTATATAATCCAAAACTGGATGAGAACACGAGATACAGTAGAGTTTTTAGGCATTTGGGAAAAAATAAATAACCCCGATTTTAAAGCCATCGAATTCGATGGGTTTAAAAATAAGGCTGGATCTAATAGCTTTTCTTTGACCCCTAAGAGATGGATAGAAGCTGTAAACGCTATCGGCATGATTAATAAAGCAGGCCGCTATGGAGGAGGAACATTCGCTCATAAAGACATAGCTTTTGAATTTGCTGCCTGGATATCGCCAGAATTCAAGCTCTATTTAATCAAAGAATTCCAAAGGCTTAAAGTCGAAGAAAATGAAAAACTCACCCTTGGCTGGGATGCAAAAAGAATGCTTACCAAGATAAATTACAAAATTCATACTGATTCTATAAAAGAAAATATTGTTTTACCTCAGAAACTTTCAGAAAAAGAAGCAAGCATTGCCTATGCCAACGAAGCAGATGTTTTGAATGTCTCCTTATTCGGCATAACAGCACAGGAATGGAAATCAAGAAATAAAAACAAAGAAGGCAACATGAGAGATTATGCTGATGTATATCAATTAGTATGTTTGGCGAATTTAGAAGGACTTAATGCAGAATTTATAAGAATGGGCATAAGTCAAAGAGAAAGATTGTTAAAGTTAAATAGTGCTGCCATTGATCAAATGAGGTCGCTTTTGGCAAATAGAACAGTTAAGAAGTTGTTATAAACATATGATAAATGAAGTAAATTTTGATGAAGCAAAACAGTCCCAACTCCCGTTTATAGAGCTCCTTTTGAATATGGACTATAAGTATATTTCTGTTGATGAAACATTGCGAGAGCGTGGGAATAGTACATCTAATTTTATTTTGAGAGATATTGCAGCTCAAAAATTAATGAAAATTAACAGTTATGATATTGATGGAACCCAATACAAATTTAGCGAGAAAGATGTAAGAGATGCATTGCATAGTTTGGAAAATGAACCATACGAAGGCCTTATCGATACTTCCAAGAAGATTTATAATATGATTATGCCGACTAGTGGCGGTAAGACCATAAAAGTTAATCATGGAGGAAAAGAAATATCCAAGAATTTCAAGTTTATAGATTTCGAAAACATTAAAAACAATGCTTTCCATGTTACTACAGAATATGTGGCTAGTGGCAAGCAGAATATTCGTCCGGATATTGTTTGTTTTGTGAACGGGATACCCTTTGCTGTTATTGAAAATAAGAAGTCGAGCGTTAAGGTTGACGAGGCTATCAATCAAATGAATCGTAATCAGGGGCCAGAATTTTGTCCTAAGCTTTTTACCTATACTCAGCTTCTTATCGGCACCAATGGTAAAGAGCTAAAATATGGCACAACAGGCACTCCAAGTAAGTTCTATGTCGTATGGAAAGAAAAAGGATTTGAAAGTGAATTGGATAAGAAAGCAACTGCTCTCATAGCTAAACCCATTAATTTAGATATATATAATCAAGTATTGCAAGATTTAAATGGATATACTAAGGGGCATAAACAAAAGACAAATAGGATTCCAACCAATCAAGACAGAGGAGTTATTTCTTTATTTGAGCCTAAAAGACTTCTTGATTTAACCAAAAATTATATTCTTTTTGATGCCGGAGAAAAAAAGCTTTCTCGCTACCAGCAATATTTTGCAATTCATAAAATGTTGAAGAGGGTTGAAGAGGAAGAAACAACCGATAGAGGAATTACTCGAAGAAAGGGAGGTTTAGTGTGGCATACCCAAGGATCAGGCAAGTCTCTTACCATGGTAATGTTTGTTAAAGCATTAATTGAAGATTCAAGAATATCTAATCCCCGAGTTATTATTGTTACCGACCGTAAAGATTTAGACAGGCAGATCAGGGATACATTTAAAAATTGCAATTTAAAAAAAGACGTTATCCAAGCAACAAGCGGTCAACATTTAATTAAGTTAATCAAAGAGAGAAATTTGGCTGTTGTAACAACTTTGATACATAAATTTCAATCAGCTGCAAAAAAGAATACCGGATTTGTTGATACTGATAAAAATATTTTTGTTCTTATCGATGAAGCTCATCGAAGCCAGTCGGGCATGGCTAACTTTGAAATGAATCGAATCATTCCCAATGCTTGCTATATCGGCTTCACTGGTACACCACTTATGAAGGAAGAAAAGGAGAGCTGGAGGAAGTTTGGTGGATATATTGATAAATATACAATCGATGACGCCTTAGAAGATAATATTATCGTTCCTTTGATATATGAAGGAAGATATGTTGATCTTGAGCAAAACGAAGAACAAATCGACAAACATATTGATCGCGTATCTGAAGATATGAGCAAGAAGTATAACGTTAATACTGTAAGCAAGGAATACAAAGCAACACTTCAAAAACAGATTACCGCCAATATTATTAAAAATAATCCGCAGAGGATAGAAGAAATAGCTCTTGATATAGAAAAGCACTTCCTCGATCATTTTAAAGATACGGGCCTTAAAGCTCAGATAGTTGCCCCATCGAAATACGCAGCAATTCTATTCCAAAAGTTTTTTGAAGCTCGGGGGAACATAAAGACTGCAGTCGTTATTTCGGACGAACATGAGGATGGCGATGAATACGATGTTCACAAGAAAGAAGTAGTTAATTATTTAGATAGGGTTCGTGAAAATCACAGCAGTGTTTTAAGATATGAAAAAGACGTAATAGATAGTTTTAAATACAAAGAAGAAGGCGTTGAAATAATCATAGTGGTAGACAAGCTATTAACTGGATTTGATGCTCCAAGAAATACAGTATTGTATCTCGCAAAAGATTTGCATGACCACGGCCTGCTTCAGGCTATTGCTAGAGTAAACAGGCTTTACGAAAATAAAAAACTTCCCAAAACTGCTGGCTATATTATTGATTACTCGGAAAATGCAAAAAATATTAAGACAGCAATGAAGCTTTTTGGCAATTATGACATTGACGATGTTAGGGGAACATTAATAGATGTTTCTGAAAAGATAAATCAGCTTGAGCAGAGCTACGGCTTACTTCACGATGTATTTAATGAAATAAAAGGATCTTCTGATGATGAGGTGTATTTGCAATTTCTTAAAGATGACCCAAAAAGAGAAATGTTTTACAAAAGCCTTAATGATTTTATAAAAAATCTTAATGAATGTTATGTATTGCAAGATTTTGCATATGAATTTAAAGATAAATTCGATATGTATAGGAAAGATCTTAAGAAATTTATGGAGCTTCGAAAAGCTGCTAGTCTGCAATATGCTGACAGCATTGACTTGGCAGAATATAGACAATCCCTTACTAATATTCTAGATAAATATGTGGATGCTAAAGGGGTGGAATTGCTTACAAAACAGATCAATATAACAGATAGGAAGCAATTCGAAGAAGCGGTTGAAAATCTTGGTTCTGATAAATCGAAAGCAGAAGCAATTGCTGCACAAACTCAAAAAACTATTACTGAAAGACTCGATACAGATCCAGAATTTTATGAACGTTTTTCAAAAAAGATAGAAGAAATATTAAACAAAATGCGTCTTGGTAGGATAGCTGACATAGAAGCTTTGAGTCAGATGAAGCTTATTAGCGATGATGTGGTCAATAAAAAAGACGAAGATTTGCCAATTAAAATTAGAAACAATAAAGGTTCCGATATTTTTTACCGTAATTTAAGGAATTTATTTGATGGATTAAACATGACAGAAGAAGATTACATTTCATTAATTATTGATATTTTAGAAATTATTAAGAAAGAAGCCATTATTGACTGGTATAAGAATATGAACGTTAAGCGGAAAATGGTGAATGCTATCGATGATTATTTATACGATGTTATTAAGGGAGAAAGAGGGGTAAATTTAAGTAGCGACCAGATAAAGTTAATCATTTCTTCTATTATGCGATTATCAGAAAACAACTTTGAATTGATTTCATAGGCGCATGAAAGAATTTATTTTTGGAACATTTGTATACGAATATACAATCATAAGACAAGACAGAAAAACTCTTGCCCTAACAGTGACTCCAGATCTTAAAATAATCGTCAAATGTCCTTATCACGTTGATTCTAACAGGATAGACATTTTTTTAAGAAAGAAGTGGTTTTGGCTAGAAAAACAACTGTCTTTTTTTAAAAAATATCAAAGAAAATTATACGACAGGGAGTATGTTTCTGGAGAGAGTTATTTATACCTTGGCAGGCAGTACAAGCTTGTTGTTAAAAAAAGTAATAAAAATAAGATTATCCTTACTAAGGGAAAGTTATTGGTTTATACCAAGAAATCAGTTTCAAGTGGACAACATAATAAGAAATTAATAGATAGTTGGTTTTTAGATAAAACAGAAAAAGTTTTCCCAAAAAGATTTTTATCAATGGTTTCTTTATTTGATTATAATCATCATCCAGCCCTTAGAGTAAGAGATATGAAAAAACGCTGGGGAAGTTTTTTAAATAAAGAAAAAATTTTTCTTAATCCTAAGCTTATTCATGTTTCTGGGGACTGCATTGACTATGTGATTGTTCATGAATTGTGTCATTTGAGGTATAAAAAACATGATAAGAGATTTTTTGATTTACTCAATGAAAAATATCCAAAATGGAAAAAAGCTAAAGATAAGCTTGAAACAATTGGTGCCGGCCTTTGTCGAGTCGATTCGTATTGAAATTATTGCCCTTCTCTCTAAAATCTGCTATTTTTAACCCATGGAAACCGAACTGAAAAACAGGTACTTTTTTGTAAGGCACGGACAGAATGTGCACCAGGCAGAACACCCTGGCATTATTTATCTCTGGCCCGACGGCAATCCTCCGTACAAACTCTCTGAACTGGGAAAAGAACAGGCGGAAAAAGCCGGAAACGAACTGAAGAATGAGAAAATAGACATCATTTTCTCTTCCGATATTTTCCGTTGCCGGGAAACCGCCAAGATCATAGCGGATATCATAGGATACGATAAGGAAAAGATCATATACGACACCAGGCTCCGGGACTTGAACTGGGGTGATTTTGGGGGTAAAACTAAGGAAGAGTACTGGAACTACTACGAGAACGACAAGGAAAGCGCCTTTGACAAGCCGGCCCCCAACGGGGAATCATGGAACCAGTGCAGGCAAAGGATGGTCAATGTTTTCAATGAAATCAATGGAAACTTTGAAAACAAGAACATAGTAATCATTTCCCACGGGGAGCCGATATGGCTCCTCATAGGATATATAAAGGACATAAAAGACGAAGAGCTTTTAAGCAAAAGGAGCGAAATAATGCCTAGTACGGGAGAGATAAGAGAAATCAAATGAACAAAGAAGAGAAAATAATAGAATTCTGGGAAAAGGAAGACATTTTCCGCAAATCGATAGAGAACAGGAAAGATTCTCCTTTTTTCAGTTTCTATGACGGTCCTCCTTTCGCCACGGGAAAACCCCACTACGGCCATGTTTTAGCAACGACAATCAAGGACACCGTTTTAAGGTATTGGACCATGAGAGGGTTCCAAGTGCCCCGAAGGGTGGGCTGGGACTGCCACGGTCTTCCTGTAGAAAACCTCATTGAAAAGGAACTGGGGATCAAGAACAAGAAGCAGATCGAAGAGATGGGGATACAGAAATTCAACGACCACTGCAAGCAGTCAGTCTTCGCCTGTACGACCGACTGGTTGACTACCTTGAGGAGAGTGGGCAGATGGGCTGATTATAGCAATGCCTATTCGACCTTGGACAACAACTATATCGAATCGGTCTGGTGGGTTTTGAAGCAATTATGGAATAAAGAGCTGGTTTCCAGAAACTATAGGGTTTCTCCGTATTGTCCCAGGTGCAGCACCACCTTGTCCAACTTCGAAGTGAACCAGGGATACAAAGAAACAAGGGACAAGTCGGTATATGTGAAATTCAAGATTGTAGACAACAAGGAATTCGAAGACGCTTCTTTCCTCGTCTGGACCACCACTCCCTGGACACTGCCCGGCAACGTCGCTCTGGCGGTGAACAAGGATCTGGAATACGTCCACATCAAGACGATCAACAATGAAGAATTCATCCTTTTGAACGAGAGATTGAATGTCATAGAAGAAGAATACAAGGTAATCAGGAAATTCAAAGGCAAAGAACTAATCGGCTTGAGATACGAGCCGATATTCGATTACCTGAAGAAAGAAAAGGTTGATAACATTAAAAACGCATATCAGGTATTCAACGGTGAATTCGTTTCGAATGAAGACGGCACGGGAATCGTCCACATCAATCCCATGTACGGGGAGGATGACTTCAATCTGGGAAAAGAACATGACCTGCCTTTCTTCCACACCGTCGACACGGCGGGAAGATTCAAGAAGGAAGTATCCGATTTCCAAGACATCTTTGTCAAAGACGCCGACCCTAAGATAATCGAGAACCTGAAAGAAAGGAACATCTTATTCAAGGAAGAATTGATCGTCCATGAATATCCGTACTGCTGGAGATGTGATACTCCCTTGTTGTATTACGCGATAGAGAGCTGGTATGTTTTGGTTACTAAGATAAAAGACAAGCTGCTCAAGAATAATGAAAAGATTAACTGGGTTCCCACTCATCTGAAAGAAGGGAGGTTCGGTAAATGGCTCGAAGGGGCAAGGGACTGGGACATATCCAGAGCCAGGTTCTGGGGCGCTCCCATCCCCGTCTGGGAATGCGAGAGCTGCAAAGAAAGAGTCTGCATCGGTTCAATCGAAGAATTAAAGAAGCTGGCAATCAAGGAATACGATCTTAAAGACCTTCATCGCCCGTATATCGATGAAGTCAGATTGAAATGTCCCAAATGCGGCAAAGAGATGAAAAGGACTCCCGAAGTGTTCGACTGCTGGTTCGAATCGGGAAGCATGCCGTACGCCCAGTGGCATTATCCTTTTGAGAATAAGGAACTGGTTGAAAAGACATATCCGGCTGATTTCATTGCCGAAGGACTGGACCAGACCAGGGGCTGGTTCTATACCCTCCATATATTGGCCGCAGCTCTGACAATGGATGATATCGGGCTGGGAAAAGACAATCCGGCCTTCAAGAACGTCGTGGTCAACGGCCTGGTCTTGGACGACAAGGGAAGGAAGCTCTCTAAGAAGCTGAAGAACTATCCGGACATGACTGACGTCTTCGACAAGTACGGAGCCGATCCTTTGAGGTATTTCCTTTTGTCTTCGACCAACATCGGAGAAGAATACAGATTTTCCGAAGACAAGGTGAAAGAGGTCTGGAGGAAGATCGTTTCCGCCCTGGAAAACTGTTTCGTTTTCTTCGAGACATACAAGGGAGAAGATATCAACGAAATCCCTCAAACGGATAACCTTCTGGATAAATGGATACTGAGCAAGACCGAAGGATTGAACAGGGATGTCAACAAGTGGATGGAGAAGTATGAATTGACCAAGGCTTCCAGATTATTCAATGATTTCATTGATGATTTGAGCAATTGGTATATCAGGCGTTCAAGGAGGAGGTTCCAGAAGCCGGAAAGCGAAAAGGAAAAAGAAGAAGCCAACAGCACCCTCTATTACGTCTTATTCAAACTGAGCAAACTCATGGCTCCTTTCACACCTTTCATTACCGAAGAGATATACCTTAAAATGAAAAAGGAAGGGAAAGAGAGCGTCCATCTTTGCGATTATCCCGAACCGAACATTAAGCTGATCGATGAGGATTTGGAAACAAAGATGCAGGAAGCGAGGAACATAGTCAATCTGGCCTTGGCCGAGAGGCAGAAAGTCGGAATCAAGGTCAGGCAGGCTTTATCTTCATTAAAAGTGAAGGATTTCGATATAAAAGAGGAGGATATAATCGACCTGATCAGAGACGAGGTCAATGTGAAAGAAGTGGTTTCAGATAAAAGCATCAAAGAAAAGATAGAGCTCGACACGAATATCACTCCGGAATTGAGGGAAGAGGGAGATATGAGGGAATTGATCAGGCAGATCCAGCAGATGAGGAAGGAAATGAAGCTCGTTCCCGAAGACACTATCAGTGTCCTCTACCAGAAATCGGAATTGTCTGATAAGATTATAGGAAAGAACGGAGAAACGATCCTCAAGGAAGTCCTGGCCGAAGAATTCGTTCCTTCTTCAGAGAACCTCAAAGAAGTGGAACTGTCACAAGGCAAGGTATCCATAGGAATAAAGAAGATATAAGATGGCCGAAAACAATTTCCCAATCGAAAAAGCGCCGACAGGAGGGGAATCCAATCCTTTCATGGGGAGGAATATAGAAGACAATCCCTTCAAGATGGATCCGACAAAGAATCCCTTCAAGGGATACGAGAGACCGACACTGGCTAAGAAGCCTTCGGTTAAGGTCGCTCCTCTTTCATCTAAGGCCAAGGAAGATTTGGGCATCTTCAAGGGTGCATACAATGCGGCCGAAGCGAGGAAGCTCCGCTGGATCATCGGACGTTCCGGAGGATACAAGGACTTTTCTAGCTTTACCAATCTGCCTCCGGCAGTCAAGGAAAAGATGCTTGTTTTGCGGGACAAGGTTGTTCCTAAAGGCAAGGAGTTTATAAATAAAATAGAATTCCAGAGGACGCTAAATGATATTGCGAGGAAAATGACCTATCTTCAGGGAAATGACCGCACGGCTTCCGAAAGATTCTTGAAAGAGATTGAGCTTAAAACAGGGGTGAAGCCTAAGATATATTAAATAAAATGAAAAAAAGTACAATATTTCTAGCAATAATAATCGTTCTCGGCATCATCGTCTCTTTTTTCTCATGGAACAAGATGTCTTTCAGCAAGGAAGCCCTTAAGCTCGAGCTTATCGGGCCGGAAAAGACGACCATCGGGGAAGAGGTGGAATACATAGTCAAATTCAAGAACAACGGGGATATCCGTTTGGAAAAGCCGGAGCTGATTTTTACCTATCCCGAGAATTCCATCATCGAAGGGACGGAAGGCAAGGTCACGGTCATGACTTCCGACCAATTGGGCGGAGACATATATCCCGGAGAAGAAAGGACTTTCAAATTCAATGCGAGACTCCTGGGCAAGGAGAAGGATACCAGGGTCGCCAAGGTGAGCGTGTCTTTCCAGCCCAAGGATTTGAAGACCAGGAGCGAGGCATCGACCACTTCGACGACCGTCCTCGGAGAAATACCCCTTAATCTGACTTTGGAAGTTCCTTCCAAGGTGGCCACGGGCAAGACCTTAAGCTTGAGCGTCAACTACACTTCGAATGTCACATATCCCCTGCAGGATCTGACCTGCTATCTTGTCTATCCCGACGGATTCGATTTCCTGTATTCCCAGCCCAAAGGGATGGACAATACTCAGTGGGATATAGCGGTGCTGAACGAAGGAGGAACGGGAAAGATCCAGATATCGGGAATATTGAACGGACAGTCCATGGAGCAGAAGGTCTTCAAGGCGAGGATCGGGGTCTGGCAGGACGGCAACTTTATCCTTTTGAAGGAAGTGATCAAGGGAGTGGAGATAGTCGCTCCGTCACTGTATATCACCCAGAAGGTCAACAACGATGAGAACTATGCGGCCAATCCGGGAGATCAGCTCCACTACGAAGTCACTTTCAGGAATGTGGGAGACGAGCCCTTGCAGGACTTAGTTCTGATTTCCAGATTGGAGGGGGATTCTCTCGATTTAGGTTCGATCAAATCGACCGATGGGAAATGGACCAGCGGGGACAACAGCGTCGTCTGGGACGGAACCAAGGTCCCCGAGCTCCAGCTCCTCGATGTGGGAACGGTGGGCAAAGTCGAGTTCTGGGTCAATGTGAAAAGCAAATGGGCGATGAAGTCATTAAACGACAAGAATCCGGTTATAAAGGACAAGATAAGCTTGGGGCAGGCGAGGCAGGACTTCCTGACAAAGATCAATTCCGTTATTTCTGCCGAGCAGAAGATTTATCCGGAGAACAAATACTTTGAGAATTCAGGTCCGTATCCTCTGGAATCTGGCCAGAGGACCTATCTCACCGTCGAATGGAAAGCGATTAACAACTATAACGACATCGAGAATGCGAAGATGGTGACGGTCCTTCCCGAAAGCATCACCTTTGAAAAGAAGACCTATCCCGAAGGCGTCGAGATAACATATGACGAGGGCACCAGCGAAGTTACCTGCAACATCGGAAGCCTGCCGGCCGGATCGGGAGTATTGAAGGATCCGAAGATATGCGCTTTCCAGATATCGGTCGAGCCCCAGCTGGTCGATGAGATGATAATATTATTGGGTTCGGCCCAGCTGTCCGGAGCGGACCAGTGGACGAACAAGACGTTAACAGCCAAGACGGACACCGTCTACGGCCAAATGAGTCAGTGATGGAGATAGAAGCCGCCAACATCCAAAAGATATTCAAAGCCCTGGCGGCTTTGTTTGTCTTTTTGGTGTCTTTTTCAATCCCCATTTTCTTCTGCATGAAGGTGGAGGGGGAAGCCAGGAACATGAGGATAAGGATGGATATGGGGCAGATACGGAACTGGGCGGAAGTGTATAAGATGGAGAACAAAAACTATAAAGAATTCGGGAGCGATCCCGATTTGGACAGAGCGTTCGAAGACATACGTTCGATGGGTGGTGATGTTTCCATCTTTGTTGGAAAGGATGACAATTCATACTGTGCCAGAGTTTTTTTCGATAAAGGATCTTTCTGCGTAGACAATTCCGGATACATGGGAAGGGATGGCGGAAATTGTTCTTCCGAAAAGACGAGGTGCGATTGACAATTAATTTTCCGGTGGTAATATCCTGTTGGAGGTCCTTATGTCTGTAATTCCAGTGGTCGGAGCTTTTATTACCCCGCCTATCGACCTGAGGCAGGTGGAGCAATTCCTGGAGCGGGTCGATAAAAACGGCTGCGCTGCGGCAGAGCTGAGCGGAAGAGAAGTCAGAATGAGGATGCACATTGATTGTGCTCCTTTAAAAAAGACAATGTTCCGGGTCTATGGACCGAAGGAAAAAGTGATTGCTGCCGTTTACGGTTCCCAAGGGGCCTATTATCTGGCAGTCATTATTGCGAAGATCGAGAAAATCATTGAGCGGGGGAAAACATTTTTCTCCGCCACGAACCCAAGCAAATGCAAGCCGTTTGTTTAGGACAAGCAATCAGCCGAGGGCGGGTTTTTTGTTGTTTGACAATTGCCTGAAAACGTTTTATCATACTGGTGCTCACTATGGAGGTGGGTATCATGTCAGAAGAAATTGTTCTTAAAAAATTCAACAAGCTTAGCGAGCTTGTCGGTAAAGTGATGGCGATTATCATCATGTGGGAAGAGCTTTCCCAGTCAATTAAAGATGACCTTGAGGTCATGACCCTCTTTGATGCTTATCAGGGGGCCATGCCCGGGTTAAGGGAGCCAATTTCCCAAGAAATTCTCAAAAGGAAAGACATCGACTTTAAAGATTTAGAAATGATGCATATGAATGTCACTGGAGATAAACAATTTTTATCGGAGTTGAGAATATTGATGGGGGCCGCGGCCAACTCTTTCAAGGAGCACAAAGGCATGGATCAAAAAAATATCGGTCCGTCCTTATCAAAGATGATTGAATCAGCCTCAACGACAGAGGATCGGCTATACATCCTCAGTAAGGTCGAAGAAGGCATGGCAAAAGAAGTCTTTGATAAGACAATCTCCGATATCAACTCAGGAAACATCTTGCCCGTTGATTTCGTCAAGGTTTGCAGGTACGCAGTCGAAGGAAAGGGCGCCTACAGCAAAGAACTCGAGGCTTTCATCGGTAATCTCAACTGGCCTTTTCAGAAATGGAAGGATTGCCTCTGGGAGGCACACTTCTTCGAGCCAGTTTTGGTTTTTATCCTCGGAAAGATGTGCCCCATCGCAACGACATTCGAAGAGCGCTGGACAGTGTACGATTCTTACAATGACTTTTCTCTGAGGAACCCGAAGAGAGATGAAATGATCTGCGACCTGATACGGGTGATACGGAAAAAGATTCATTTGAGTAAGCTGTTCGGCGAGACCATGCTCCGCAACCATCAGGTGGCGGTCATCGGGCAAATCAACAAGAAAAAGATGAATCCTTTTTCTTGGGAGCTTTCCGTTTTCCTGGATTCTTGCCGCAAGAATAATAACGACATCCTGGGAGATTTTATCGAGGAAATAATGGCGGAGCAGGCTTCAGGCTTCGAGGAATGGAAAAAGTTCCTCGATAAGAGCAGGAAACATAAGAAAGAATATGTTCTGCAGAGGCTCAGCCAGGAAGCCAAGTCGGCGCAAGAATGGCTTTATGTCTACGACCAGTCTCGTTATCATGACTATCCCGAAATGGCCGATAAGGCCATGATCGAGCTAAGAAAAATATCTGCTTCCATCTAATTTTTTTAAAGATGGGAGCTTTTTCATATATCTTGGCTTATTCTTTATTTTCTGTTAATATCAAGACATATGGAAAACGGTTTTGAAAAAATAGTTTCTTTCGCCAAGAGGAGGGGATTCATCTTTCAGTCTTCGGATATATACGGCGGTTTGGGCGGTTTCTACGACTTCGGACCATTGGGAGTGGAGCTTAAGAAGAATATAAAGGACTCATGGTGGAGAGCCATGGTCAGGAAAAGAGATGATGTCGTCGGACTCGACAGCTCTATCATCATGAACCCGGATATCTGGAGAGCTTCAGGCCACACAGATAATTTCACCGATCCTTTGTCTGAGTGCTGTTCCTGTCACAAGAGATTCAGGGCGGACCATCTGGAAGACAAGGATAAGTGTCCCGAGTGCGGAGGCAAAATGATGGAGCCGAGGAATTTCAATTTAATGTTCAGGACTTTCATCGGACCCGTCGAGGACAGCGCTTCCGTCGCGTACTTGAGGCCCGAGACGGCCCAGGGCATATTCGTAAACTACAAGAATATTTTAGACACCCAGAGAGTCAAGGTTCCTTTCGGCATCGCCCAGATAGGCAAGGCCTTCAGGAACGAGATCACTCCGGGCAACTTCATCTTCAGGATGAGGGAGTTCGAGCAGATGGAATTGGAATACTTCGTCAAGCCGGGAACCGAAGAGAAGGCCCACGAAGAATGGGTCAATGAGAGGATGAGATGGTATGTCGAGGACTTAGGAATCAAGAGAGAAAATCTAAGAGCCAGATATCAGGATAAGGATGAACTCGCTCATTATTCTAAAGGTTGCGCGGATATAGAATACAAGTTCCCCATCGGCTGGTCCGAGATAGAAGGCATAGCGAGCAGGGGAAACTTCGATCTGACCCAGCACCAGAACAAATCGGGACAGGATTTGGGATACTATGAAGAAGAGACCAAGGAGAAATATCTTCCGTATGTAATCGAGCCGTCTTGCGGAGTCGAGAGGACTTTGCTTGCCGTCCTTTGCGACGCATACGAAGAGATAGAAGGAGGAAGGTCCACCACGACCGAAGCGGTCAAGGAAAAGGAATTCCTTTTGAAGCTGAACAAGAAGCTCGCTCCGATCAAGGTGGCCGTACTGCCCCTGGTCAAGAACAAGGAGAACATTACGGGTAAGGCGAGGGAAGTGTACGAAATGCTGAAAGTTCATTTCAGCTGCCAGTACGACGAGGTCGGAGCCATAGGCCGAAGGTACAGGAGGCACGACGAAATCGGCACTCCTTATGCCGTGACCGTCGACTACGAGACCCTGGAAAAGGGCGACGTCACGCTGAGATACAGGGATACAATGGAACAGAAGAGGATAAGGATAGAAGATCTTGTTTCAACCCTAAAGAAGGAAATATATGAAAATTAAAATTTCATATACTTTGAAGATATTGTTCCCCATCATCGGCTGGGCGCTCCTTTGCGGCCTTTTCGCCTACGTCCTCATCCTTTCGATCGCCCGCTTCGATTACCCCGCAGCCAAGAGGTCTTTCGAGCTTTCGGCTCCGGTCTTCATGGCGGTTTTCTGCTTCCTTGCGGTGATGAGGTATGTCGGATTCGGATTCTGGACGAGCGAACAGGTCAGATTGATCAACAAGAACGTTTCCGAAAAGGGAATCGCTTCGAGCCTGACCACGACTGAAGTGAAAGAGACGTTCGACGCTCTGAGGTTCATCTGCCGGGGAACCCTCATTAACGTCATCGCGAGCAGCCTTTCCATAGTCGTCCTTTTGGTCCTGACGGCGTGGATAAACATGGCTTCGGATTTCGACCTCGTAATTATCGTCGTCGGAGGAGGAGTAGCCATGTTCTTCGCTTCGGCTTTCGCCACTTTTTTCTGCCAGCAGACCATGTTCCCGGCGGTCAAGGAATGCAGGAGGATATTATTCGAGAGAGGCGACAGGGTTGAAGACAAAGATCTTTCCGGAATCGGTTTCAAATTCTATTTCCTCTTCCTTCTGCCTTTTTTCACCGTCCTCATCGTTCTCATAGCGTCGTTGCCCATGAAGATGAACGTGGTCATACTTTCATTGATCGGACTGACCATGACTTTCGTCATCGACCGCGTCCTCTTCGTTTATCTGTCCAACTCTTTGGCCGAGATGGAAAGGTTCGCGAACGAGCTTCCCAAAGGGGAGAAGGCCGTTTTCGCCACAGGCAGCCTGGACAAGGAGCTGGTCAATCTGGCCCACAACCTCAATGACGCTTCGGAAGAAATCAATACTTCGAGGAGGAATCTGGAGAGGTCGGAGCAGGAAATGGGAAAGAGGGTCGGGGAACTGGAGAAGTTCTTCGAGCTGACGGTGAACAGAGAGATAAAAATGGTAGAATTAAAAAAAGAATTGGGTAAATTAAAAGGAAATGTACACGAAGACGAAGCTTAAGAACGGACTCCGGATAATAACGGTTCCCCAGAAGGAAGCCAAGACGGCTACCGTTTTAGTCCTGGTCAAGACGGGAGCCAAATATGAAAGCAGGGATATATCGGGAATCTCCCATTTCCTGGAACACATGCTTTTCAAGGGTACGGAAAAGAGGAAGCAGCCCAAAGACGTGGCCGAGGTCTTGGACAAGGTGGGTGGCGTATTCAACGCCTTTACCGGAGAAGAATTGACCGGATACTGGGCCAAGGTTGACGAAAGCCATTTCGAAACGGCCTTGGACTGGGTTTCGGACATATTCCTCAATTCGAAGATTCCGGGGAAAGAAATGGAAAAGGAAAGGGGAGTCATCATCGAGGAGATAAAGATGTACTATGAGAATCCGATGATGCACATCGATCAGGTCTGGAAAGAGGTCATGTACGGGGACCAGCCGGCCGGATGGTTCGAAGCCGGGACCAGGGAGACGGTTTCCAAGATATCGAGGAAGCAGATATTGGAATACATAGGATCCCAGTACGCCTCGGAAAGCGTTTTGGTCTGCGTTGCGGGGAAGATAGACGAGAAAAAGGCGATTGAAAAGATAAAGAAGTATTTCGGGAAGATAAAGACGGGCAAGGCCAAGGACAAGCCCAAGGTCATAGAGAAGCAGGATTCTCCCCGGGCCAAAGTTTCTTTCAAGAAGGTGGGGCAGAGCAATCTGATTTTGGGAGTGAGAGGATACGATGCTTTCCACAAGGACAGATATGTCATGAGCTTGATTTCGGTCATCCTCGGAGGGATGATGAGTTCGAGATTGTTCATCGAAGTCAGGGAGAGGCTGGGAGCCGCCTATTACGTGAGGACGCATAATGTCGCGGACACGGATACGGGATATCTGGCTACGGCAGCCGGAGCGGACAACGGCAAGCTGATTAAGGTTATCGAAGTTATTCTTAAGGAATACCGGAAGCTCTGCAAGACCAAGGTTCCGGCGAATGAGTTGAAGAAAGCTAAGGACTACATGAAAGGAACATTGTTGTTGGGCTTGGAATCTTCGCACGCCCAGGCTTCTTTCTACGGCACCCAGGAATTGATCGAAGACAGGATCGAAACGGCCGAGGAGATGATGAAGATGATAGACAAGGTTACATCTTCGGATATAATGAGGGTGGCGAAGGACATATTCAGGAACGACCGGCTGAATCTGGCCGTAGTCGGACCCTTCAATGATGAAAAAGAATTCAAAAAGATATTAAAGTTCAAATAATATGAAAAACCAAAACATAACGATGCTCGATCTGACCTGGAGGTCGCTCTTCAAAGTGGCGGTCGCTTTAATCCTCTTCTACGTCATCTATCTTCTGCGTTCGGTTTTCGTCTGGGTGCTTCTAAGTTTGATCATTTCCACCCTGGTCAATCCTTTGATCAGCATTCTGGAAAAGAGGAAGATCCACAGGGCGGGAGCCTCGATTATCGTTTATTTTTCAATCCTCCTCGTCATGGTTTTGATAGTATACATCGTCGTTCCGCCGATGATAGCCGAGTCTCAGGTTTTCAGTTCCGGTTTCTCCGGATATTTCGCCGGCATCCCCGGATTTTTGAGCACTCTCGGGATAGGGTCTTTTGCGAGCATCGCTTCCTTGTCTTCGGGTCTGAATGAGGGCCTGGTCAAATTGTCTTCAAATATTTTCAATATTTTCGCTTCCCTTTTCGGGAGCATAATGGCCGGCATCACCGTTTTCGTTTTGGCATTGTTCATGTCCATAGAGGAGAAGGAGATAACCAGGGGTCTGAGATTGGTTTCTCCTCGCGAATTCGAAGAAGAGGTGCTGAAAAGGTGGGACAGGATAAAGGGTCAGGTCGTGATGTGGTTCGGCAGCCGGCTTTTATCATGCCTTTGCGTCGCATTGATGACTTTCGTCCTTTGCGTCGCCCTGAAGATAAAGTTCGCTTTGTTCCTGGCTATCCTTGCCGGCCTTTTGAACATCGTTCCGATGATCGGTCCAATAATATCGGGAATAGTGCTGGTTCTCTTCGCTCTCGATTCTTTGCCCAAGTTCGTCCTTGCCCTTATCTTCACCATCATCATCCAGCAGATAGAGAGCAATATTCTGACCCCGATTCTGACCAAGAAGATGGTCGGACTGCCCAATGTGCTTGTTCTATTGTCTATCCTGGCGGGAGGCATCCTGGGAGGGATAGTCGGAGCGATATTGGCCATTCCTCTGGCCGGGATACTTTTCGAAGGATTGAAAGATTATTTTAATAAGAGGAAAGAGGCGAGATGAAGAAGGTTTTTGTTTCAACATCCATACCGTACGTCAATGCCGCTCCGCATCTGGGCCATGCCCTGGAGTGCGTCCAGGCGGACGTAATCGCAAGAAGGCACCGATTGCTCGGCGACCAGGTTTTCTTTTTGTCCGGAAGCGACGAGAACAGCTTGAAGAACGTTCAGAGCGCGGAGAAGAAGGGGGTCTCGGTCAAGGAATTGGTCGATGACAATTCCGACAGGTTCTTCCGATTGAAGGAAGCTCTTAATCTTTCGATAGACGAATTCATCAGGACGACCGAAGAGAGGCATTTCGCCGGAGCGCAGAAGCTGTGGGAGGCTTGCGAGAAGGACATATACAAGAAGAAGTATGCCGGATTGTACTGCGTCGGGTGCGAGGAGTTCTATAAGGAGGAAGAATTGGAAGACGGATTATGCCCGGAACACAAGAAGAGGCCGGAGCTGGTCGAGGAGGAAAACTATTTTTTCAGGTTGTCCAAATACGAGGATAAGCTGAAAGAATTGATTGAAAAGGATGATCTCAAGATAATTCCCGAATCGAGGAAGAACGAGATGCTGAAATTCATCGAATCGGGATTGCAGGATTTCTGTATTTCCCGTTCTTCGGAGAGGGCTAAGGGCTGGGGAATCGACGTTCCCGGAGACCCGACCCAGAAGATATGGGTTTGGTTCGACGCACTATCTAACTATATCAATGCTTTGGGATACGGGGAGAACAGGGGTAAGTTCGAGGAGTTCTGGCAGGATAACGATGCGAGATTGCACGTCATCGGGAAAGGGATCATCCGTTTCCATGCTATTTATTGGCCGGCCATGCTCATGTCTGCCGGTTTGAACCCACCCAAGGCACTTTTCGTCCACGGCTACCTTACCGTCGACGGACAGAAGATGTCGAAAAGTATAGGGAACGTGGTTGATCCGTTGGAATTGGTTGCCAAATACGGGACCGAAGGAGTGAGATACTTTCTGCTCCGGGAGATTCCGGCCACGGGAGACGGTGATTTCACTTTTGAGAAGTTTGAGAAAAGATATAATTCCGATCTGGCGAGCGGATTGGGAAATCTTTTTTCAAGGACGGTCGCCATGGTCATCAAGGCGGGATTTGATAGCAGCTTTGAGATAGAGCCGGAAAAAGTTTTTTCAGACAAGGCCAAAGAGATAGAAACAAAAGTCAGCGATAAATTCATCCAGTTCAACGAATCGCTTGGCGAAATCTGGGAGCTCGTTTCTTTCTGCGACAAATATATCGACGAAGAAAAACCTTGGGAGATAAAGGATGCGGAGAAGCAGAAGATCGTCTTTTCAAATCTTTTGTTCTCTCTCAAAGAGATTTCAAGAATGATAAAGCCGTTCTTGCCCGAGACTGCTGAAAAGATGGAAGAACAATTGGGAGAAGAAAAAGGAGTTTTCAATGTTAAGAAAGGGGAGTCCTTATTTCCAAGAATATGAGCAAAAAACAAATCGCTTTTACCTTGATCGAACTATTGGTGGTGATTGCGATAATTGGCATCCTGTCTGGCCTGATTGTTATTACGATGAACGGAGTGACGGCTAAGGCTAATGTCGCTAAGGCCCAGGTGTTTTCCAATTCGTTAAGAAATGCCTTAATGTTAAATTTTCTTTCTGAATGGAAATTCGATGAAACCGCGGGAATCTCAGTGGCTGATTCTTGGGGAAGCAATGCTGGAACTTTAACCAATTTCACCTTTGACTCGACCGATGGATGGCGTTCGGGTTCGCAGTGCGTCTATGGAGGATGTCTGCAGTTTGACGGTGCTAACGATATCGCTAGCTTCGGCAACTTATCATCTTCCTTGGGACAATCATTTACTTTTGAAATATGGGCTTATCGACTTGGCTCAACTGACAGTTACGGACTGATAGCGGGAATCGACGCATCAAGCTGGAGCACTACTGGTGGATTTTTATTGTTTGACAGTAATTCAAGTATTTACGCTAGATTAAGGAATCATTTGCAGAGCACTGAAATTAACTCAACTCTTATTCCCGTAGTCAATGACGTTTGGAGACATTACGTTGCCGTTTGGAATAAGCCCAATCTGGACATATATCTTAATGGCTCCAAAGTCGGATCTTCTTCTGTTTGGAATTACGACGTCGGCTGGAATAATCGCACAATGACTATGGGGAGTTGGGGCGGTTCCACTCAGGGTTTTTATGGAATATTGGATACGGTCAGGGTTTATGGTGTTGCTATGCCTATTTCAGGAATACAAGAGAATTACTATTCCGGATTGAATCTTTTGTTTACCAAAAAAGAGATAACGAAAGAGGAGTATTTATCAAGACTAAACAGCGTTGCAAAACAATGATTTACGATACCCACGCCCATCTTAATTTTTTTGAGTTCGAAAAAGACAGGGAAGAAATGGTTGAAAAATGCCTTGCCGAAGGAATAGGCATGATTAATGTCGGGACTAATTTGAAGAGCTCGAAGAAAGCGATCGAAATTGCCGAAAATAATCAAAACATCTTTGCTTCAATCGGCCTCCACCCCTTGAACATCGATTCAGAGTTTTTGAAAAACAAGGGATACTCGGGAGAGGCGGAGGGAGTTCTGGAAAAGGACTTCGATTACGATGCATACAAATGCCTGAAGACGGAAAAGGTTGTGGCCGTGGGAGAAATAGGCCTTGATTATTGGTATCGTCCCAAATCGGAAACGAAAAAAGAACTGTTCAAGCAGGAGCAGAAAAGGATATTCGAGAGGCAGCTTGATCTGGCTGAAGAACTCAATCTCCCTGTTATCGTCCATTGCCGTTCGGCCTTTGATGACCTCTACGGCATACTTTCTAAAAGGAAAACCAAAGGTGTCCTGCATTGTTTTACCGGGAACAAGGATGAGGCTGAGAGGTTCTCTGCCTTGGGATTGTATTTCGGGATAAACGGGATAATCTTCAAGATGGATCTCAAGGAAGCGATAGATAATATTCCTTTGGAGAAGATGCTGATCGAGACCGACTGTCCGTACCTTTCCCCTCCCGGATTCGGAGAAAGGAACAATCCCCTCGCCTTAAAGGATATTGTCCGGGAAATAGCTAGAATAAAGGGGGTGAGCGAGGAAGAGGTGAAAGAAAAGACGGCTGAAAACGCAATAGAACTGTTCAATATCGGGGCTTAACAGCCCCTTTTTTTTATGGTATCTTAAAGGCATAAACAATATGCAAGTAATCAGCCACGATTTTCTATATTTTCTAAGAGCCATCCTTTTCGGCTTTGCCGTCGGATTCTCGGTTTTTGTCATCGTCTATTATTTCAAGCCCATGGTAAAGAGTATGTTGGGGGTGAAGGATATAGACACCGATGTCTGGTGGTGGTCGGGAATGACCATTGCCGTCATCTTGGGAGTTATTTCCATCCTGATATTATTGTGATATGGAGTACAACTTCAAGGAAATCGAGAAGAAATGGCAGGAATACTGGGAAAAGAATAATTCCTACAAGACCGGAGACGATTCTTCTCCCAAGTTTTACGTCCTCGATATGTTCCCTTACCCCTCGGGCGAAGGGATCCATGTCGGGCACCTGAAGGGATACGTGGCGACCGACATCGTTTCGAGAATGAAGAGGGCGCAGGGTTTTAACGTTTTGCATCCCATGGGCTGGGACGCTTTCGGCCTTCCGGCCGAGAACTATGCGATAAAGACGGGGATACATCCGGAAATCACCACGGCAAAGAACGTTTCCAATATCAAGAGGCAGATGAAGATTGCCGGTTTGAGTTATGACTGGGAAAGGGAATTGAACACGACCGATCCCGCATACTACAGATGGACCCAGTGGATATTCTTGAAACTATTCGAAAACGGACTCGCATACAAAAAGATGCTTCCCATCAACTGGTGCCCTTCCTGCAAGACGGGACTTGCCAACGAGGAGGTAGTTGACGGGAAATGCGAAAGGTGCGGGACCGAAACTACGAAAAAGGACATAGATCAATGGGTCTTGAGGATTACCAAATACGCGGATAAACTTCTTGAGGGATTGGACGGCATCGATTGGCCGGAGAAAATAAAGGAGATGCAGAGGAACTGGATCGGCAGGAGCGAGGGATGGGAAATCAAGTTTTCGATAGGAGATAAGGAAGTCCCGGTCTTCACGACCAGGGCAGATACTCTTTTCGGTTGCACCTATCTTGTATTGGCTCCGGAGCACCCTCTGATTAATGAGCTTGAAATAGAGAATAAGGAAGAGGTTTTTGAATACGTCGAGAAATCCAAGAACAGGAGCGAGAGGGAGAGGATAAGCGAGGTCAAGGACAAAACGGGAGTTTTGCTTAAAGGAATCAAAGCTGTGAATCCGGTCAACAACCGGGATATTTCCGTTTTCGTCGCCGATTACGTCCTTGCCCATTACGGCACGGGAGCGGTCATGGCCGTGCCGGCCCATGACGAGAGGGATTACGATTTCGCCAAGAAGTACGGCTTGGAGATCATAGAAGTCATTGATGGGAAAAACAAGAAAGAGGGAACAGCTTTCGTCGAAGACGGAATATTGTTCAATTCGGGAGAGTTCGACGGATTATCGTCCGAAGAAGGAAGGGAGAAGATAGGAGAGTTTCTGGAAAAGAAAGGGAAAGCGGAAAAGAAAGTTAACTACAAGCTGAGGGACTGGGTTTTTTCCAGGCAGAGATACTGGGGAGAGCCCATACCTATCATCCATTGCGAGAAGTGCGGGATGGTTCCGGTTCCGGAAAAAGAATTGCCGGTCAAGCTTCCATATGTAGAGAAATACCAGCCGACCGGGACGGGAGAATCACCCTTGGCCGCTATTTCCGAATGGGTCAATACGAAATGTCCCAAGTGCGGAGGTCCGGCCAAGAGGGAGGCCAACACCATGCCCCAGTGGGCCGGATCATGCTGGTATTATCTGAGGTATCTGGATAATAATAACGAAAAAGAGATTTTCGACAAAGGGAAAGAGAAGGAATGGATGC
>JBAZLP010000001.1:0-46805 GCA_041650235.1 Minisyncoccota bacterium | reverse complement strand
AGCCGAAGCGGCGAAGAAGCTGGGAGTCCTGACCGTAGGAATAGTCACTCTGCCTTTCTCCTTTGAAGGCAAGAAGAGGAAGAAGATCGCTCTCGCGAGCATGGAAGATACCAAAAAGAAAGTCGATACCCTGGTGGTCATCCCCAACGACAAATTACAGGAGCTGATTCCCGCGAAAGCGTCTGTCGAAAAGGCCTTCAGCAAGTGCGATGAGCTCTTGAAGGAAGCCGTAGAGAGCATTTCAAACGTAATATTGAATCCCGGGATACTGAATCTGGACTTCTCGGATATAAGGGAGATACTTAAGGATAGCGGATCGGCATTCTTCGGAACAGGAAAGGCCGAAGGCAAGGAAAGAGCGGTCTCCGCGGTCGAAAAAGCGCTCTATTCTCCTTTAGCCAGGTTCTCTCTGGACAAAGCCGACGGAATCTTATTCAACGTCGCATCTGGAAACAAGAATTTTTACCTCTCGGAAGTTAAAAAGATAGCCGAGATGATCAAAAAGAAGGCCTCTCCGGGAGCAAAGATAGTATTCGGAGCTTCATTCGACGACAATCTGTCGAAAAATGAGATACGGGTCACGGTAATAGCCACGAGTTCGGAAAAGCAGGAATAATCAGAGGCTCTTCACGGGAGGGGCGGTATAAAATCTTCTAAAAATTTGTCAAAATTGACAGCAATTTTTAAGGAGTATAGAATGTTAATAACATGAAACTCAAAAACCACATCACCAAAGTCCAGAAACGAAATGGAGACATTGTTGAATTTGACTCGAACAAGATTTTCAACGCAGTTTTCAAAGCGATCACGGCCACGAAGCAGGGAAACGGAAAGAAGACGGAGAAGATCGCCGACGGAGTCTTAAAAATACTGAACAGGAGGTTTAAAGCCGAAGAAATTCCCAATGTCGAGCAGATCCAGGACATAGTCGAGGAGGTTTTGATACTCGAAGGGGAGGCGGTAGCCGCCAAGGCCTTCATTTTATACAGGGAACAGAGGAGGGTCATCAGGGAATCGGCCGCATCGGTCGAAGAAGCGGTGGATAGGGTCAATGATTACTTAGACAAGCTGGATTGGGAGGTGAAGGAGAACTCGAACATGGCCTTTTCTCTCCAGGGATTGAACCACTACGGAGTTTCATACATTGTTAAGAAGTACTGGCTGAACAAAGTCTATCCTCCCGAAGTTCGTGAAGCCAACGAATCGGGCGATATCCACTTGCACAATCTGGACACCCTTGCCTGCTACTGCGTCGGATGGGATCTATACGATCTTTTGCTCAAGGGATTCGGAGGAGTTATCGGAAAAGTTGAGTCTAAGCCGCCCAAGCATTTCAGAGCGGCCTTGGGACAGGTGGTGAATTTCATGTACACTCTCCAGGGAGAAGCAGCCGGAGCGGTTTCTTTCTCCAACTTCGACACTTTGCTCGCTCCTTTTATCCGCTACGATAACATGACGTATAATCACGTCGAGCAGGCCATCCAGGAATTCCTGTACAACATGGCTGTTCCGACCAGGGTCGGTTTCCAGACTCCTTTCACGAACATCACTCTCGATCTGAAGCCGTCTCCGGTCTTCGCCAACCAGCCGGTGATCATCGGAGGGATTCCCCAGAAGGAAACTTATTCCGAATTCGCCGAAGAAATGAAGATGCTCGACAAGGCCTTCTATACCGCCATGATCAAAGGAGACAAGAGCGGCAGGCCATTCTCGTTCCCCATACCGACGATAAACATAACCAAGGATTTTCCGTGGGATGATCCGAGTTTGGACCCCATGTTCGAGGCTTCGGCCAAGTACGGAATCAACTATTTCGCCAATTACATCAATTCGGACATGAAGCCGGAAGACGTAAGATCGATGTGCTGCCGTCTGCGTTTGGACATGACTGAACTATCGAACAGGGGCGGAGGAGGACTGTTCGGTTCGGGCTCCCTGACCGGTTCGATCGGCGTCGTCACCATCAATCTGCCGAGGTTAGGATACCTGTCCAAGACGAAGAAAGAATTCTTCGACAGATTGGGCAAGATTATGGATCTGGCCAAGGAGAGTTTGGAGATAAAGAGGAAAACGATAGAGGAATTCACTTCCAAGGGATTGTATCCGTATTCCAGATATTATCTCTCCGGAGTGAAGAAGGCTAAGGGCCAGTACTACGCCAATCATTTCTCTACGATCGGATTGTGCGGAATGAACGAAGCATTGTTGAATTTCATGGGAGTCGATATCGGTTCCAAGAAGGGAAGATCTTTCGCTTTAGAGGTGATGGACTTCATGAGAGAAAAGCTGGTCGGATACCAGAAGGAGACCAACAGCATCTATAACCTGGAAGCGACCCCGGCCGAATCCACCTCATACAGGCTTGCCCAGAAGGATAAGAAGCTGTATCCGGACATTATTTCTTTGGGAACCAAGAAGATTCCTTACTACACCAATTCGACCCAGTTGCCCGTCAGCTACACCGATGACATCTTCGAGGAATTAAAGCTGCAGGATGACATCCAGTGCAAGTACACCGGAGGAACCGTCGAGCACCTGTTCATCGGAGAGGAGATTTCGGACATCGAGACGGTGAAGACGCTGGTCAAGAAAGTATTCGAGAAGAACAGGCTGCCGTATATCACCATTACTCCCACATTCTCAATTTGCCCGACCCACGGGTACATCGCTGGCAAGCATTTCACCTGCCCCAAGTGCGCGATCGAACAGCCCTGCGAGGTCTATTCAAGGGTCGTCGGCTACCTGAGGCCCGTTTCCCAGTGGAACGAGGGCAAACAGCAGGAATTCAAGGACAGGAAGGAGTTCAAAGTGAAGACGTCTCTCGCGAATGCGAATAAGAAATAAAAATATGAACATAAGCAATGTTTGCCACGATTGCGGAAAAGAGATCTCAGTTAATGAGAAAGGAGAGATCAAGAACGGCCAGCTTTTGAAATACTCATTGCCCGAAGGCAAGGAGAAGATGGTCTTCAAGTGCAACGAGTGCTTCGAGAAGGACAAGAGTTTGAAGAATTTTCAGGAAACCGAGGTCTATTCAAGGGTCGTCGGCTACCTGAGGCCCGTGTCCCAGTGGAACGAGGGCAAACAGCAGGAATTCAAGGACAGGAAGGAGTTCAAAGCTTCATGAAGATAGGAGGATTGCAAAAAGTCACTTTGGTTGATTTTCCGGGCAAGCTAGCTTGCACGGTTTTTCTCTCCGGATGCCCTTTCCGCTGCCCTTTCTGTTATTCCAAGGAATTGGTTTTGCCCGCGGAGATAAAGAAGCAGCCGGAGATAAAGGAAAAGGAATTCTTTGATTTCCTCGAGGGAAAGAAAGGGACTTTGGAGGGCTGTGTTATCTGCGGAGGCGAGCCCACCGTATACGGCGAAGAATTGGTTTCCTTTGCGAAGAAGATAAAGGAGATGGGATTTTTGATCAAGCTCGACACCAACGGAAGCAATCCGGATATCTTGAAGATATTGATCGATCAAAAACTTCTTGATTATATCGCTATGGATATCAAGGCTCCTTTCGACAAGGAAAAATATTCCATCGCTACGGGAATAAAAGATGTCGATATTGAGAAGATAAAGGAGTCGGTTTCCTTGATAAAGGATTCGGGAGTCGATTACGAATTCCGAAGCACCATCGTTCCCGGGATTCATTCGAGGGCCGATGTCGTCCGGATGGCCAAGGATATTTCTCCGGCAAAAAGATATTTCTTACAGGGCTTCAGGGGAGAAAAGGGGACGATCGATCCCAAGCTGGACGGAGCCAGGCCGTATGAGGAAGAATTGCTCAAGGAAGTCGGGGAAGAGATAAAAGGAGGTTTTGATTTTTTCAAGATAAGATGATCCCTTTGGGAGACAAAAAGAGAATAGGAGGATTCCCTTTGGTCGTCGCTTCATTGATTGCCCTAAACACGGTCGTCTTTCTGGCGACCTTTTACGATCTCGGGCACTATATCGATATTTTTGGTTTCTCTCCGGAGAAGCTTTCGGACGGGCAGTTTTTCACCCTCTTCACCTCCTTGTTTTTGCATGCCGGTTTCTGGCATCTGGTCATAAACATGTGGTTTCTTTGGGTCTTCGGGGATAATCTGGAGGCCCGTCTGGGCCACCTCAAGTTTCTTGCCTTTTATCTCCTTTGCGGGGCGGGAGCGGGCATTGTCTATGCTCTTGCCATGAGCGACCCCGCTGCCGCGGTTATAGGGGCTTCGGGGGCCGTTTCGGGGACCTTAGGCGGGTATCTGGTCCTCTTTCCGAGGAATAAGATCAGGGCTCTTTTCTTTACCGCCCCGGCCGTCATCTATATCTTTGTCTGGTTCGTCTATCAGCTGTTTTCGACCATGGCCGTCGAGACCTCGGTCGCATACTGGGGGCATC
The DNA here is from genome assembly GCA_041650235.1 of Minisyncoccota bacterium. Classification (GTDB taxonomy): domain Bacteria; phylum Patescibacteriota; class Minisyncoccia; order Minisyncoccales; family Minisyncoccaceae; genus UBA2211. The sequence continues at coordinate 42,440 of JBAZLP010000001.1, read as the reverse complement.
TGGGCGGGTTCGTCTCGGGCATGGTCTTTGTTAATTTATTCAAGAAAAGATGAGCGGTGCGGATGCCTTAATCTATTTCTGTCTTTCTTTCGTCGGAGGCATTTTGTTTGCCTCCTTTTTTGACTTTTCTTTTTTTTGGGGAACGATCTTGTGCATTGCGGGATTAATCATCGTCGGAGCGTTCTGGGAAAAGAAAGAAATCGTCGTTATGGGAATCTGTCTGATTGCTTTCTTCTTCGGAGCGTTCGATCTCGACTACCACTCTTATCTGGTTAAGAAGAGTCATCTTGTCAGCATGAACGGCGAAGAGGTTGTTTTTGAGGGAACCGTTTTGAAAGATGTCGAGAGGGGATTCAATAAATCGGAAGCGATTGTCGATACGGAATATGGAAGGATTCTCCTGATTACCGACAAGTATTCTCCGATCGGATTCAAAGACAGAATAGTTGTAAAAGGAAAGATAGAGGTTCCGGAAAAAAAAGATAATTTCGACTACGCCGGATATCTGAGCAAGGACGGCATATCGGCGACGATGTATTTTCCCGAAATTGCCATAATCGAAAAAGGGAAGAGTGGAAATCTTTTCGATGTGATGGTATTTTCTGCCATTTCGTTGAAGGAAAGGATGGGAGGAGAGATGAGGAAATATATTCCCGCCGATCTGAGTCCGGTCATGGAGGGGTTGATTTTGAACAATGACGGGAAGATGGATAAGGAGATGAAGGATGATTTGAGCAGGAGCGGGCTGTCACATATCATCGCCATTTCCGGTTCGCATATAGTCGTATTCTCGGCCATGCTTTTCGAGGTTTTGCTGTTTTTGGGATTGTGGAGGAAGCAGGCCCAGGTCATGGCCATCGTTTTCACCTTCCTGTATGTGTTTCTGGTCGGGATGCCGGCTTCGGCAGTGCGGGCGGGGATAATGGTTTCTCTGTTGTTCCTCTCCCAGATACTTGGCCGGCAATCGTTCAATTTAAGGACATTGGTTCTGGCCGCATTCCTCATATTATTATCCAATCCTTTGTTGTTGAAATTCGACCTGGGATTCCAGTTATCCTTTCTGGCCGTCTTGGGGCTGATACTTGCCGGGCCTGTTTTCAACAATTGGCTCAATCTTATTTTCAAGAGCAGATTTGATTTCACGAGGGAGCTTCTGGCTATGACATTGTCGGCCCAGGTCTTTACCATCCCTCTCTTGATATATTCTTTCGGGTACTTTTCCGTCGTTTCCCTTGTTTCTAATATACTGACCGTTCCGATGACCCCGTTATTGATGGCGTTGGGACTGCTTCTTCCTCTGTTCGGGATGGTCCTGCCTTTCCTGGCCTGGGCGATTGCGATTCCTTCGATTATTCTTTTGTGGTATCTGGTCCAGGTAGTCCATATTTCTTCGCAGGTACCTTTTGCCGTATTGAATGTGGAACTTCCTTTTGTTTTCCTTGTTTTATTATACGTCCCTTTCCTTTATATCGTCTTCAGGAGCAAGAAGAAGGAATTGGAATTTTTGGGTTGATTAAGGTATAATTGAAGCATGAACAAGAAAGCATGGGTAGTTTCGATAAACATGGGATACGGGCACCAGAGGACCGCTTATCCGCTTAAATCCTTCGCCGAAGAAGGGAAGATTGTCTGCGCCAACGATTATCCCGGGATACCCGAAGGGGACAGGAAGGTCTGGGAGAGCTCCCGTTATTTCTACGAATTCATTTCCCGTTTCAAGAAGTTCCCCCTTTTCGGCAATATCGCTTTCAACCTCTTTGACGCCACTCAGAGGATAAAGGATTTCTACGATTCCAAAGACATGAGCGGATCAACCTTCACCCAGGAAAGGACGGTCGGGCTGTTCAAGCGGGGCTGGGGCAAGGACCTGATCGAAAGATTATCCAAGAAGAATGTCCCTCTCGTTTCCACTTTCCATAACCCGGCTTTCATGGCCGAGCATTTCAAGTATCCGGGAGACATATACTGCGTCATCTGCGATGCCGACATTTCGAGGAGTTGGGCTCCTCCGAGCGGCAAGGATTCCCGCATCAAGTATTTCACCCCCAATGTGAGGACGGGACAGAGATTGAGATTGTACGGGGTAAAGAAGCAGAACATCATTATGACCGGCTATCCATTGCCCATCGAAAACATCGGAGGCAAGAATATGGAGGTGCTTTTGGAGGATATGAAAAACAGAATAGTCAACCTGGACCCCTCCCGCAAATACAGGAAGAATCACGACTTCATCATCCGCGAGAAGCTGGGAAAGCTCCCCGAGAAGTCCAATCATCCTTTGACGATCACTTTTGCTGTCGGAGGGGCCGGAGCGCAGAAAGAGATAGGGGTGGAACTGGCGAGGAGATTGAAGAAGATAATATACGGCGGAAGACTGAAGATCGTCCTCGTCGCCGGGACGAAAAAGAACATCAAGGAATATTTCGAGAAGGAACTGAGGAACGGGGGACTGGGAGAGATGATCGGCTCGGGGATAGAAATCGTCTACGGGAGCAGTTTTGAAGAATACTACGACAAGTTCAATCTGATTTTAAGGAAGACCGACATACTATGGACCAAGCCGTCGGAGCTTTCTTTCTATGCCGCCTTGGGATTGCCCGTAATCATCGCTCCGACAATCGGATCGCAGGAGGAATACAACAAGGCCTGGCTTTTGAAGTCGGGATTCGGGGTCGAGCAGAGGGAGATAGAGCATGTTAAAGAATGGCTTTACGATTGGCTTGAAGAAGGGTATTTCGCCGACATGGCCATGGAAGGATTCATTTCCGGAGAGAAGATGGGAACGTTTAAGATAAAAGAACAGATACAAAAATGATCTGGCTCATATCGATAATCCTTTCATATTTCTTTTTCGCTTTCGCTTCATTGGGGGACAAGATCGTCCTCTCCGGGCCTTCTAAGCCGAAATCATACACTTTTTTCGTGGGGGTGTTCAGCATCCTTGCGGTTTTCCTGATCCCCTTTGTTGAGTTCTGTCTTCCTTCCGGGCAGACCCTGGCTTGGATAATCCTCGAAGCGATCGTATATGTCGCGGGACTGTACGCCCTTTTCTACGCCCTCGAGAATTTCGAGGTTTCGAGGATCGTTCCCACCATCGGAGCGACCCAGCCGATATTCATAGGGATACTTTCCCTCGTCTTCTGGGGATTCCAGTCCGTTGAAACGAGGAATGTAATCGCTTTCATCGTCCTTTTGGCCGGAAGCATCCTGATTTCGATCGACAAGAATCCTAAGATAACAAGGAAGAGTTTGGAGATAGGGCTTCTGACGTCTTTGCTTTTCTCTTTAGATTTCATTTTTTCCAAGTTCGTCTTCCTGGATATGGCTTTCTGGCCGGGATTCATCTGGATGAGGATATTCAGCTTCATTTTCGTTTTGATATTCCTTTTCGACAAAGGGTTCAGGAAAGAAATGTCCGAAGACAACGGAATGAACAAGAAGACGGGAGTGCTGTTTTTAATCACCCAGGCTTCGGGAGGAGCGGCGAACATATTACAGAGTTTTTCCATTGCCGTGGCCCCCGTCGCCTATCTCGCCATAATGAATTCGATGAAGGGGATCCAGTACGTCTTCCTTTTCCTCATGGTCGTATTCGTTTCCTGCTTCCTTCCCAACGTCTTGAAGGAAGAGATGAATAGAAGGGTCGTTTTGCAGAAGATAGTTTCTATAATTATCATTGTTTTGGGATTGGCGATTTTAATCGCTTAAGATATGGAGAAATCGGTAAAATTGGCATTCACGTTGATTGAATTATTGGTGGTCATAGCCATTATCGGTATTCTGTCCGGCTTGATTGTCGTCACAATGAACGGAGTGACGGCCAAGGCGAATATTGCCAAGAGCCAGGTGTTTTCCAATTCTTTGAGGAATGCTTTGATGATGAATCTGGTCGCCGAATACAAGCTTGACGGGAATGCTAATGATTCTTGGGGAGGGAAGAACGGAACTCTCCACGGGACGACAACAGTGACTGCAGATTGTCCTCAAGGATCGTGCCTTTCTTTCAACGGGTCTTCCGACTATATCAATATTGCCGATGATGCGGTTTTCAATTTCGGATCCAAGATGACGGCGATGGCCTGGATCAAGGGAAGCTCTCAGTCGGATAAATATTTTTTGGGCCATTATGACGGATCGGGCAACAACAGGTCTTGGCTGGCCGGATCGATTTCCTCCAATAAATTTGTCGTTCTTTTGTCGAGCAACGGAAGCTGGGATTCCGGCTACAGGAAATCATATTATTCTTCGGTCGCGGCTTTTGACAATGTCTGGCATCTGGTCGGATTTACCTGGAATTCCGGATCTTTGAAGTTGTATATTGACGGCCAAGATGTTTCCGTGACCAAGACGTATGATGATTCCTTTACGGCAATATACAATTCGTCGGGAAATCTGTCTTTGGGAACTTATTTGGTCGGAGGAGCTCCGGCATCATCGTATTATTCCGGGTTGATAGACGAAGCCAGGATGTACAACGAAGCGATTCCGACTTCTAAGATCAAAGAACAGTATTACGCCGGATTGAACAATCTTTTATCTTCGGGGAATATCGGTTTGGATGAATACCGGGAGAGAATTGATTCTTTAGCCGGGATTTAATATAATAGGAGGCAATGACGCCTTTCTTCAAATACATCATGTGGATCGTCCTCATAGCGGTCCTGGCCTTTATCGGCTATTTCTTCATCGGTTTTTCCCGTCCCGCGGAGAATATGACCTGGGGGGTGGATTTTTCGGTCAAGCAGACCGAGTTCTTGAAATTGGACGCCAAGGAGACGTATCTCGCCATCTTGGACGATCTCAATGCGAAGAACGTGAAGATAGCGGTCTATTGGGATTTGATCGAGAAAGAGGATGGCAAATATGATTTCGACGAATTGGACTGGCAAATGAAAGAGGCGGAGAAGAGGGATGCCCAAGTCGTTCTGGCGGTGGGCATGAAGGTGCCTCACTGGCCGGAATGCCATCTGCCCCAGTGGGCGAGGAACGAGGATAAGGCGGGGCAGCAGAAGGCCATATTGGAGATGCTGAAGACGGTTGTTTCAAGATACAAAGATTCTCCGTCTTTGTCCGGCTGGCAGGTCGAGAACGAGCCTCTTTTCAAGTTCGGAGCCTGTCCCTGGTACGACGAGGATTTCTGGAGGGAGGAAATCGCTTTTGTAAAGTTGAACGATCCCGGGCATCCGGTGATTACGACCGACAGCGGAGAGCTTTCACTGTGGTTCCGTTCTTCCGTTTCCGGAGCGGATATAGTCGGGATAACCACATACAGGAAGGTCTGGCAGCAGCAGCTGAAGGCATACGTTTCGTATCCTCTCCCGGCTATCTTCTATGAGCGCCGGGTGGAGATAGTGAAAAAGCTCTTCAAGAAGGATGTCATCGGGACGGAGCTTCAGGCCGAGCCGTGGTGCGCCAATTCGATAATGAACTCATCCCTTAAGGAGCAGGAGAAGACGATGAATCTCGCACAGTTCGAGAAGAATGTGGACTTCGCCAGAAGGACGGGGATAGACACTTTCTATTTCTGGGGAGCCGAGTGGTGGTATTACATGAAGACGGTAAACAATGATCCGGCCATCTGGAACGAAGCCGTTAAATTATTCGAATAACATGCTTTCTATAATCATACCGACATTGAACGAAGAGAAAAGATTGCCTAAGTTATTGGAAGCGATATCCAAGGGCGGTTTTGACGATTACGAAATCATCATCGCGGACGCAGGGAGCGCGGACAAGACGGTTGAAATTTCCCGCAAGCACGGTTGTATAATAACCAAAGGAGGGCTGCCGGCGAGAGGGAGGAACAGCGGAGCCAAGGTGGCAAAGGGAGACATCCTTTTCTTTATGGATGCGGATGTGAAATTTGCCCCTAAGAATTTTGTAAAGAAATCGGTCGATTATTTCAAAGAAAATGATCTGACAGTTGCTTCGTTCCATATCTTTCCCCAGAAGAACAATTTCTATCTCAATCCCCTGACCCTCAACCTTTTCTATAACTTCCCCCAGATAATATTGAAGAATGCTTTCGCCATGGGAGCCATGGGCATAATGGTCAAAAAAGACGTGTTTGAGAAGGTGGGGGGATTCGACGAAAGCATCACTCTGGCCGAAGACGTGTACTTCACGACCCAGGCTTGCAAATACGGCAAGTTTGATATAATAAGGGGGGTAAGGATATACATGCCTTTGCGCCGATACGAGAAGGACGGATACTGGAGGACAGCGTTCAAATACCTGAAATGCGGGCTGAAGATGGGATTCTTGGGAAAGGCGGAAAGGAAGGTCAGGTACGATTTCGGCCATTACGATAAGAGATAAGCATATGTCCATATACCGACTGCCGGAAATACATTTCAAAAGATTGAGCGCTCCTTCGGGAAAGAAGGTCCCTTTCCCGGGATTGTTTTTGATATTGGTTTTTCTGACCGGATTGATCGGGGGCCTGGCTTCGAGCTATGTCTTCTACCTTAAATTGAAGCAGGAGGTGGTCGAAGCGGGCGTGCCCATAGTTTCGGAAAAGGTGATCGAGAAGGAATACGTTCCCCAGACCAGCCAGGAACAGAAGGTCATCGACGTGGTTAAGGAGAATTCCCCTTCGGTCGTGTCGGTAGTCATTACCAAGGAGGTTCCCGTCTATTCGACAGAGTACTACAGTCCTTTCGGGGATAATGTTTTTTTGATTCCCGAGCAGAAGCAGACGGGGACAGAAAAGCAACAGGTCGGAGCGGGAACGGGATTCATCGTCTCTTCGGACGGATTGGTTCTGACCAACAAGCATGTGGTCGCCGATGCGAAGGCGGAGTATACGGTAATCAACAGCGCGGGAAAAGAATATCCGGTTGAGGTTTTGGCCAAGGATCCGGTCCAGGATCTGGCCATATTGAAGATACAGGGAGGAGACAGTTTCAAGCCCCTGGTTTTAGGCAATGCGTCCGACATCCAGATCGGACAGAGCGTTATCGCCATAGGGAACGCTTTGGGAGAATTTGAGAATACGGTTTCGGTCGGAGTCATTTCCGGATTAGGTAGGACCTTGGTCGCTTCGGGAGCGACGATAGGGACGGAAACGCTTGAAGACACTATCCAGACGGATGCGGCTATAAACCCCGGCAATTCCGGAGGGCCTTTATTGAATCTGAAGGGAGAGGTGATCGGCATCAATACGGCCGTGGCTTCTTCGGGCCAGAGCTTGGGTTTCGCCATATCGATAGACAAGGCTAAGAAAGATATCGAGCAGGTAAAGAATATGGGCAGGATATCTTACCCATATATGGGGGTGAGATACGTGGTTTTGGACGCCAAGTCGGCTAAGGAAAGGAATATTTCCGTCGACTACGGAGCATTATTGATAAAGGGGGGCGATGCGGACGAGCCGGCAGTCACTTCGGGTTCTCCGGCCGAGAAAGCCGGACTGAAGGAAGGGGATATTATTTTGGAAATGGGAGAAGAAAAAGTGACGACGGAGAATACTTTGTCCAAGATGATCTCAAAATACAATCCCAACGATTCCGTTTCTTTGAAGGTTTTGAGGGACGGAAAAGAGATCGATATGACTCTCGTTTTTGGAGAGTGGAAACAATAATCGCATATTATGAGTTCTGACATAGAAGAGATAAAATCGCGCCTGAACATCGTGGATGTCGTCGGCGCATATATCAAGCTGGAGAAAGCGGGAATCAATTACAGAGCCCGCTGTCCTTTTCATTCGGAAAAGTCGGCTTCTTTTTTTGTTTCTCCTTCCCGCCAATTGTGGCACTGCTTCGGGGGATGCAACGAAGGCGGGGATGTCTTCAAATTCGTGATGAAGATTGAGGGAATCGAGTTCGTCGATGCTTTGAAGATCCTGGCGGACAAAGCCGGGGTCCAGTTGAAGAAGGGCTCGGCTGACTACGAGAAGATGAAGAGCGAGAGACAGGTTTTATTGGATTTAAACGAAAGGGCGACCAAGTTCTTTTCCGCCCAATTAAAGAGCGGAACGGGAACGGAGGTTCTGGATTATCTGAAGAAGAGAGGATTGACCGAAGAGACGATCAGGGACTGGAGGATAGGGTATGCCCCCAATTCCTGGCAGAGCTTGTCCGATTACCTTATCGGCCAGGGCTTTGCGAGGGAGAATATAGTTTCGGCTGGCCTGGCTATAAGGAAGGATTCCCAGAAGTTCTTCGACAGGTTCAGATCGAGGATAATGTTCCCCATCTGCGATTTCAATTCTTCGGTCATCGGCTTTACCGGCCGCGTCTTCAAGTCGGAAGAGGAGTCCAAATACATGAACGTGCCCAACACTCTTTTGTATGATAAGAGCCGGGCCCTGTACGGGATGGACAAAGCCAAGATGGAGATACGGCAGAAAGATTTCTGTGTCCTGGTCGAGGGTAACGTCGACTGCATCATGTCCCATCAGGCAGGGGTGAAGAACTGTATTGCCGTTTCGGGAACCGCTTTGACCCCGATCCATTTGGGGATAATCAAGAGATACACATCGAACCTGGTTCTGGCATTCGACATGGACCTGGCCGGGAACAAAGCTACGGGGAAGGGCATAGACATGGCTTTGAAAAGCGGATTCAACGTCAAGGTCATTTCCATGGTTGCGGAAAAGGATCCGGCGGACATAGTTTTGATCGAGGGGCCGGAGAAATGGGCCTCATTGGTCAACGAAGCCAAGCCGATCAACCGCTTCTATTTCGATCTGGCCTTCAAGGGGAGGGATCCGGAGTTGTTCGAAGACAAGAAGAAGATCGCCTCCGACCTCTTGCCTGTTTTCAAGAAAATTGATAATAACATAGAACAGAGCTATTGGATCGAAGAATTGGGGAACCGCCTTAAGATAAAGGAGGGGGACATAAGGAAAGAGATGCAGAAAGTGAGAGTAGAGGCTGTTTCCGCGGAAGAAACAAGGGCTATCGAGAAAGAGAAGAAGACGAGGGGGGAGATGCTGGAAGAGGTCATGCTGGCCATAGCATTGATCGATCCTTCATTGGTTTCCGGATTGGATATTTCTTCGTTTTCGTCTCGGATCGCGAAGATATTGGGGAGGATAAAGGAAAATCCTTCGATCAAAACGGAAGAATTGCTCGACGGTTCGATCGATGACAACTTCCTGAATTACATGTTGATCAAGTCGGAATTGTTGAAGGATTCGGAGATAGAGCTTGATAAAGAGTTCAAAAAGTGCTTGGATGAGATTGAGAGATTATCCCTGAAGGAGGAAAGGGAGAGATTGGTTGATGAGATAAAGATCAAAGAGAGGGAGGGAGGGGAGGTATCGGAACTTCTGTCTAAATTTAATAAGCTAATAAAAAACAATGAAGAAGAAGCCCCAAAAGAAGGTTTCGAAGAAAAAGCCGGCGAAACCGAAGAAAAAGGTCCTGAAGAAGAAAGCTCCGAAAAAGAAGGCGATTAAGCCCCTAAAGAGGAAGAAGAGGGTGATTTCGGTTATAACCCCGGAGAAGCTCGACGAACTCGTCAAAAAGGGGAAAACAAGGGGGTTCATCACCTTTTCCGAGATTTTGAACTACTTCCCCAACGTGGAGCAGAACATCCAGGAGCTTAATTCCATGTTCGACAAGCTGGAACAGCTGAGCATAGACGTCAGGGAGTCCAGGGGATACCTCGACACGGAAGAGGTTAAGAAGAAGGGAAGGAAGAGGGTTTCTTCGGGAAAGATAGATTCGATCCAGTCGTACTTGAAGGAGATAGGAAGGATCGATCCGATTACAGCGAGAGACGAGAAGGATTTGGCGAAAAGGATAGAAGCGGGGGACGAGGATGCCAAGAGGAAGCTGGCCGAAGCTAACCTCAGATTGGTCGTTTCCATAGCCAAGAAGTATATAGGACGATCTCCCAATTTGACTTTGCTTGATTTGATCCAGGAGGGAAACCTTGGATTGTTCAGGGCGGTTGAGAAGTTCGATTGGAGGAAAGGATACAAGTTTTCCACATACGCCACCTGGTGGATCAGACAGACGATTACCAGGGCTCTGGCCGATCAGGCTCGAACTATCCGTATTCCCGTCCACATGATTGAGACATTGACCAAATACACCCAGGCCAAGAGGAAGCTGTTGCAGGAATTGGATCGAGATCCTTTGGCAGAGGAGATTGCAGCAGAGATGGGGATAGAAGTTGAGAAAGTCAGGCATCTGGAGAAGATTTCTCAGAAAGCAGTTTCTTTGGAAACTCCAGTCGGAGAAGACGAGAAAGACAGCGTCCTCGGAGAATTCATCAAGGATGAGAAGATAGAGTCTCCGGCTTCTTCGGCGGGAAGAACCTTATTGAGGGAGCATTTGGACGAGATATTCAGGGACTTGGCGGACAGGGAACAGAAGATCCTTTCCATGCGTTTCGGTTTGGACGACGGGGTGACGCATACTCTTGAGGAGGTCGGTCAGGAATTCGGGGTTACCAGAGAGAGGATCAGGCAGATCGAGGCTAAAGCCATAGAGAAGATACGCCAGCACGGCAATCTGAAGAAGTTGGAGGGGTATTAAAAAAGGGTTGAAAATGGTGCGGTTTTGATGTATATTGCAGATATATTCCGGTGTGGCGCAATGGTAGCGCGGATGCCTGTTAAGCATTAGGTTGTAGGTTCGAATCCTACCACCGGAGCAACATAGGACTTTGGGAGTATATTTCTCCCATTTTTCTTTTATCTAAGCTAAAATCAACAGGTTCTAACCTTTCGTTGATAGTCTTTACCTCTAAAGATGCTTTTTCTATTAGACGTAATGGTTTTTGTAGTTCTATACTGAGTTTGTCATCTTTTAGTGAGAGGTTCGAACCTAAACAAGAAAGAATAGTTTTTTTGTCTTCTAATGATCCATTTTCAAATTTAGTTTTAGCTAATTCTGCAAATGAAAATAATTGTGTCGCTTTTTCAGCCCAATCATTAACTTGCTCATCACTATTTTCTAAAATAATTTTAATTTTTTCTTTTTCTTGAGTTAGCTCTTTTCTTTTTTTAGAGAATTCTTCCTCTGTAATTTCTTCATTTGCCCTCATATCAATTAAATTATTTATTCTTCTGATGCATGAATTATAGTTTTTTTGTTGAGAGCTCAAAATAATTTCTTTATTGACAAACTCTTTAGCATTTTCTTCTTTCAAAACGTCTAAAGCCCATTCCTTGAATTCACTTGGAATCTCTATTGATTCTAAAATATCAATAATCTGTTTTTCTAGACATTCTTTTTTGATATTTTTTTGTGTGCAATTAGGATTTTTCTTTTTTGTGCAGTGATAGTAGGTGTAATTATGGACATTTCCATTTTTTTGCCTTTTGGTTTTATCTTCAGCTGTAATCATTGCTCCGCATTCGCCACAGGTTATCATTCCAGTAAAAGGGAATTCATGAGTTCTAGGACGAGGCCTTCCTTTTTTACCAAGTATAATTTGGATTTGATCATGTTCTTCTTTTGTTATTAGTGGATAATCAAGAATATCCACAAGTAATAGAAGTTATTAAAGAAGTATGATTATTTAAAAATAAAATCTTAATTAAAGCTGGAAACTATTGACTGCACAATTTTATAAAGGTATAATCAAATTGTGCATAACAATATGAACTCAAAAAAAGACCTAGTTTTAAAATTGGCGGAGTTGGGACTAAAGGGAGATAGAGCGGCAATAGTTAAAATTATTGAAGAAACCGCAGCAAAAGAGATTAAAGCCAATAGACATAAATCGTATAATAATTTTTTAGATCTCATAGAAGAATATTCAGATGAGAAATCTTCTATTATGCCAAGTTTGTCTAATTTTAATCCAATTAATAATGATTCTAATCTTTTTTTAGACATAGAAAATATTTGGATAGCTCCAAGTATTGAACCAAAATTAGATAAATTTATAAAATTGCATCAAAAGGTTAAAGTACCACAAATTGCAGATCAATTTAATAAAATTTTGCTCTATGGACCACCAGGAAGTGGAAAAACAACGATAGGATTCTATATTGCCAACAAACTCAAAAAAAATATAAGTTATGTTAAGATAACGGACGTTATATCGTCTAGACTTGGCGAAACAATGCATAATATCGCAGATGTTTTTAAAAGTATAGAAAATACGGTTATTTTTATAGATGAATTTGATGCGTTCGCAAAAAATCGTACAGACAAAAATGATGTAGGAGAACTTAAGAGAATAGTAAATTCCATTATACAAACTCTAGATTTTAATTCTGGAAACAAAATAATCATTGTTGCTACAAATTTATTAGAATCTATAGATCCAGCTATTTTGAGGAGATTTAAATTTAAAATATTGGTTGATGAGTTGGTTGATGGAGAAAAAGAAAACTTTTTTAATTATTTAATAAATAAAACTCAAACAAAAATAAGTAAAATAAAAATAAGCGATAAAGAAAAAAAGTTTTTAACAGAAGCTTTAGATGCTTTGAAAATTAATACTGTTGACGAAATAAAAGTATTTTTTGACAAAACGGTAATTAATAATTTAATAGAAGGTAAAAAAGAAACAGATTTAGTTGATTTTGTAAAAACATTGTTTACCGAAGATTATCTCAAAAATCCAAAAAATTTAAAAAAACAACATCGTAAAATCTTATCAGACCTTTGTGGGATAATGGAAAGTACTGGATGTTCTAAGCTTAAAATGTCAGAAACATTAGGTATACATAGAAATTCTTATAAGAATTATGCCAAGAAAAAAATATAAACATATTAAAATTCCTGGTCAATTATTTTCCAGCGAGAATACATATACTGCTCCCCCACGGAGGAATTTTAAAGCATTGGGTGAATTTAATAGAGAAAAACAACAGCAAAAGGTTTTAAGCGGTGTAAATAGGATTAGCAGTTTTTTCTCTAAAAAAGAAGAATCCTTTAAAATTGATACCGATAAGCAAACCAATGAAATTAAAATTAAATTTTATGGTCCCGTAAACCCAGATTTTTTATCGAAATATAGAATACAGGTTTATCGTCAAGAAGAGAATAGAGAAAAAAACACAACTATCTATGGTAAAATTAGCAGCAAATCATTAGATGGCGGAAAATCTGATTTTGGACGTTTGCAAGATGAAGCCATTGCTTATGTAGAGGAAGGGAAATTAAAGTCTTATTTCGAAAAAATTAGAGAAATAAAACCGTTAACCCTTGAAGAAATAATCGAAAAAGAATTGAAGAGGAAGATGAAAACAAATCCAAGTCAGGAGGTATTTATCGATGTTTCGTTTGCTGATAAGCAAAATATTGCAAATACAAAAATCGACGCTATTAAAGAGCAATTTCCCGAAAAGTTTATTTCAAAAGTTAATACAGAACTATTACATTTTTGTAGAATGAAAGCGAAGTTTAATGACGTGGAAGTTTTGCATAAAAATTATGAAGGAATAATTGAAATAGAGCAGTCTCCTGATTACACCCTAATTGGATCTTCATTAGAAAGAAATATAGACGATTTTAATATTTTACCACCATTGAGTAACGGAGAGCCAGCATTTGTCTTTGATGGAGCGGTAAATGATCAGCACGTAATTCTTAGAGGGGCAATGGTTGGAAAAGTAGGGTTACATACTGGCAATAAAGATCATGCTACGGCTGTTGCTAGCTTAGTCGTATGTGGCCATCATCTTAATATTACTGGCAGCATTCAGCAAGATAATAAAGTTATAGCAGTCGATTTATCAGAAGGAGGAGGTTATTTTTTAAGATTAGAAGAGAGGCTGATTGAAGCAATTGAGAGAAATGCAGCAAATTATCAAATGATGTTAATAAATTTTTCAATTAATAATTATATATATTATAATAGAAAAAAAGTAGATAAATTAACTAAATTATTGGACGAACTTTCTTATAAGTATAATTGTTTATTTTTTATTTCAGTTGGTAATCTTTTTGATAGGGATTGGGGGGCAAACGAAAAAAGGATGGTCAAGGCAATGGGATATCCTAATTATTTTAAACTGCCGATATGTAGAATTATTCCACCCTCAGACAGTATAAATAATATATCAGTAGGATCAATAGCGTATCAGGAAAGTGTTGATTCTATAACAAAAATTAAAAATCCAGTTGTAATAACTAGAGCAAATTTAGATGCGGTACCATTTATTAAGCCAGACTTTGTACATTATGATTCTAATCATAAAAGAGATTTTAGCTGTGAATATAATGGTGTTTATTTGGCATCTAAGCAAAGCGATAAACTTACTAAAGCTTCAGGGACAAGTTTTGCGGCACCATTAGTTTTACATGAGGCCTGTTTGTTGCATAATTTTTATCCAGAATACAATAAAGATACAATTAAGGCTCTTCTTATCCATTTTGCTGAATCAATAAGATGTGATTGCATTACAAATGAAACTATGAAAAAGAAATTATCTGGATTCGGAATGCCTAATTTAGAAAAGGCAATGTATTCACTAAATTCTTCTTCAACTTTGGTGATCGAAGACGAGATAGGAATAAATAAAAAAAAGACTATTAAATTTCCAATACCTAGTTGCATATCTGGAAGCAGTAGGAAACGCTTAAAGGTTAGAAAAACTCTCGTATATTCTAGTCCGATTAATCATAAAAATGTAAGAACGTATAATCCGATTAATATTTCTGTTCAGTTTATACGTGAAGATCAAAAAAATTTAGATAGTTTTAGCACTCGTAATTCAGACGACGGAGCTCACACAAAGTCAAATGTTAAGTGTTATCCAGCACTAGAGGTTTCTACAATGAAACATACAGGAAATTTTTGGGAATTAAACATTTTTTGCGAATCCAAAGATAATGGATTGCCATCTGGCTATAAGCAGCCATATTCAATAATTCTTTCTATAGAAGATATGCAAGAAGATGATTCAATTGATTTGCATCAAGAAGTATTAAGTATGATTCAAATAGAAACATCTATTGAGATTCCTCTTGAGGCTTGATTTTAAATTTTATTTATTAATTTTTAATAAAGAAGTTCTAATGTCGTCTATCAATCGGAGCAGTTCCAAAACCGACTTTTGTCGGTTTTTGTTTTGTGATATAATTTAAACAATGAAAATTTTGCAGCTATGAGAAATTCTATTAATAAAATTAAAAAGTATTACGAGTCTCCAGTTGAAAACGGAAAGACGAGATTTGAAATCTGGGAAAACGGAAAAAATATGGGAAACTCGATGACTCCATCCACATCGCATAAAAAATACCGAGAAAGAATGATAGTAATTTTAAATAAATTATTGAATTACACTTCCGGTAATAGAATTTTAAGTTGCGGATGTGGTAACGCTTTTATAGAAAGATTATTATTAGACTCGAGTCATAACGTTCTAGCAACTGATGTTTGTGAATCTGCCCTAGGATTTGCCAAGAATAAAGGACTAAAAACTAGAGTCCTAAATGCTAGCAAACCTTTTGGGTTAAAAGAAAATTATTTCGATTTATCTTTTTCAGATGGTTTGATTGGTCATTTACTAGATAGTAAATTATCAGTAAAAAAATTTATAAAAGAAAATAAAAAAGTTTTGAAAGAGCAAGGATTATTATTTATTAGCAACGAATCCACATCCAATAATGAAGACATAGAATATATTTCAAGAGCTGATTATTATTTTACATCTCCACAATATTTAAAATCAGAGTTAAGGAAAAATGGTTTTGAAGCAATTCAATCATTATTAGTTCCATATCGAAGACCGAGTGAGGGGATTCAGTCCAGGGTTTGGACTTGGGGATTTAAGCCAAGAAAAAAGAATTCTATCCCTGATTTCAAAAGAACAACAATTTATAAAGGCGTGGCTGGAGTTAGTTTGGTCCCTTTCAAGGGAAAGTCTCCTTTTTCATATATTATTATCAAGCCGAATATTATTATGGAACCTCACGAGCATCCATACACCGAACATATTTACTATTTAATAAATGGAAAATTAGAAATAAATATTAATGGAAAGTCCACCGTAATGAAATACCAAGGGAATAGACCGAGAAAGATTAATGAATTATTTCTAAATAAATTGCCTCAAGTTAGGATATTACCAAAACAATCTCACGGGATTAAAAATATTGGTAATGCGGAAGCCGATTTTCTATGTTATGAAAATCCTCCCCACAAATAAGCCAAAATTAGGAAACCAAAAAGGTTCCAAGTTTGTCCCACTTACCGAGCAACTTGACAATACTATATAAATATAGTATTATTTTGTCGAAGTCATAAAAATGAGACCCAGAATTGAAATTATTGATGGTATTTGCGATAGCACTCGCGGTAAAGAGTATGGAGAATTCGTAGAAAAATACGGATTAAATGATCTCGAATTTGAAAGTTCGAGCGAGGTCATTGACGAGAAAGAAACGTATTTCTTCACTCAAAAGGATGGAATACTATACATTCTCCGCCGTATCAGATTTCATTTTATGGGACTGGGCGGCGTGACCGACTTGTGGACCATAGCCGTTTTGAAAACAAAAGAAAGTATTCCGTCTTCGGAGTACCCGCAGATATTAGACGAGGTGATTCCTTGGATCAGAGAAAACAAAAAAGTTTTCGATGAATGACAGGCGAGATTACTACCTCGTTCTTTTTTATTCTAAGATATTTAGAACCAAAAAGGTTCCAAGTTCGTTCCACTTCCCGAGCAAATCTAAAGCAGATATTTTGTTGTTTTTTCTTTACGTGATATAATATTTTATTATTAATAAAATATAAATATGAGTAAATATCCATTAAGTGAAAAAGATTTTTTTGATATTTACAGCAAGGTCCCACGCCTCTGTGTAGATCTTATAATAAAATCTAAAGAAGGGATTTTGCTTACCAAAAGAGCAATCGACCCACGTAAAGGTTTTTGGCATTTACCTGGTGGAACAGTTTTTAAAAAAGAAAAAATATCTAACGCTATATTAAGAATAGCAAAAGATGAAACTGGTTTAATTGTAATGCCGAAAAAATTCCTTGGATATATAGAATTTTTGAATGAAATTCGTTCAAATGTTCAATTCCATAGCGTAAGTGTTGCAATAGAAGTTAAGCCAACTAGCAATAACTTTCAACCCGACGAAAATTCTAGTGAGCTCAAATATTTTAAAAAATTACCCAATAAAATGATAAAAGAGCAAAAAAAGTTTTTAGAAAATTGTTTTTGTTATTGAAATTAAATTAGCATTTAAATCTAAAAAGGTTCTAAGTTCGTTCCATCTTCCGAGCCAATATAGAGCCGACTTTTGTCGGTTTTTGCTTTATGATATAATAAAAATAATAAGGCATTTTAATCAACAACATGATAGATTTAAAAAAGATTCAAAAGGAAATATTCCAAAATAAATTGAACAAAAATTTCAACACAGAAGATGTTAATAAAGAATTTTGTTTTACCTATGGAGAATTAGGAGAGGCGTATGATGCATACAGGAAGAAGAAAGACGATTTAGGCGAAGAGCTTGCCGACGTAGCAATATACTTAATGGGACTTTCTGAGATGTTAAAGGTTGATTTAGAGGAGGAAATAGTAAAAAAGATATCAAAAAACGAAAAGCGCGAATACGAAAAAATTAACGGGATTAACGTTAGAACTAAAGGATGAGCTTAAAGTTATATTTGTGGAAAAGATATATATTAAGAATAGAAAAAATCAGAAAATATCTGTAGTACTTCAAAAGGCAGAAAATCCGGTTGGACTGGTTTTTATTATGCACGGCCTGGGCGGATCTAAGAATCAGCCAATAATAGAAATTTGCGCAGAAGTTTTCTTGGAGCGTAATTATAATACAATACGATTTGATGCAACAAATACTTTTGGTGAAAGCGACGGGAACTATGAAAATGCAACAACAACGAATTACTACGAAGACTTGGAAGACGTTATTAACTGGGTAAAAAGCAATGATTTTTATCAAGAGCCATTTGTTTTAGCCGGGCATAGCTTGGGCGGGATTGCAGTAGCATTATATGCCGAAAATCATCCAGAAAAAGTTAAAGCCATCTCCTTATTATCTACAGTTGTTTCCGGTGAGTTATCTCTTAAGAATAATCCTGAAGCGATAATGGAGTGGCAACGAACAGGTTGGCGAATTTCTGAAAGAAAATCAAAGCCGGGAACTTTTAAAAAAATCCCTTGGTCGCATATGGAGGATAGATTAAAATATAATCTTTTAACTCAAGTTAGAAAAATAACCATGCCCACGTTGCTGGTTGCAGGAGAAAACGATGAATCAACCCCGGTTGGCCATCAGAAAATTTTATACGAAGCTTTACCGAGTGATAAGAAGTTTTATGTCATTAAAGATGCAGATCATGTTTTTAGCAAACCGAAGCATCTAAAAGAAGTTAAGGAAATATTAAATAACTGGATAAATAAAATATAAATATATTAATAACCAGGCATTGAAATTAAAAAGGTTCCAAGCTTGTTGTATCTTCCGAGTCGTCAAGCCGCCTTTTAATTAAAGTGGTTTTTTGGTAAGATAAAGACATGAGGTACAATAAATTAGTCAGAGATAGAATTCCAGAAATAATTAAAAGCAAGGGGAGTATTCCCATTACTCATATTGCCGACGACAAAGAATACTGGCAGAAATTAAAGGAAAAGTTGCAAGAAGAGGTAAATGAATTCATACAAGACGAAAACGCTGAAGAAATGGCAGATATCTTAGAAGTTATTGATGCCATAATAAATTTCAAGAATTTTAGCAAAGAAGAATTAGAAGCAATTAAAAATAAAAAGGCAGAGGAAAGGGGTAAGTTTAAAGATAAAATAATTCTTGATGAGTCATAAAAACCATGGAAAAAGACTGCTTTTTTTGCGAAATTCAAAAGAAAAAAGACGATAAAATTATTATCGATAACCAAAGTTTCTTTTCAAGATACGATGATTTTCCTGTAACTCCCGGGCATTGTGAAATAATTGCAAAAAACCATATCGTGTCATTTTTCGAACTCACGAGTAAGCAGCTTGCTGATTTTTACGAATTACTCCAAAAAACAAGACTGATAATCGATGATAAATTTAATCCAGATAGCTATAACATTGGCATTAATGAAGGCGAAGCGGCTGGTAGAACAATTCAGCATCTGCATATACATTTAATACCTCGCTACAAGGGCGACGTGGAAAATCCTCGTGGTGGTGTTAGGAATGTGATCCCAGGAAAGGGAAATTACTAAAGAAGGTTCCAAGTTCGTTCCACCTCCCGAGCCAATATAAAAAAGTAGCGAGAGATTTATTGCTAGTTCTATTTTAAATAAAATATTAATTATGAAAGAAGACAAGGAAATAAAAAAAATAGTCAAAGACGCGTATAAGAAGATAGCCATAGGCGATTCTGGTTGCGGTTGCAATTGCGGATGCAAAAACGCTGAAGATGTCTCCAAGACCATAGGTTATTCTGCGGAAGAATTGAGCATTGTCGGAGAGGCTAATCTCGGGCTGGGTTGCGGAAACCCCCTAGCCCTCGGAAAGATAAAAGAAGGAGATGTTGTCCTGGATCTGGGATCGGGAGCGGGAATAGACGCAATTTTAGCCGCTAGAAGAGTGGGAGAAAAGGGAAGAGTAATCGGAGTGGATATGACCGAAGAGATGATAGAGAGAGCCAGGGAAAACACCAAGAAACTGGGAATCAAGAATGCGAAATTCATTTTGGGGGAAATAGAAAATCTGCCCCTCGAAGACAATTCGGTTGATACGATCATCACGAATTGCGTCATCAATCTGACTCCCGATAAAGCCAAGACGTTCAGCGAAGCATACAGGGTTTTGAAGCCGGGAGGCAGAATATATCTTTCGGATATCGTTTTACTGGAAGAGCTCACGGAAGAACAGAGAAATAACGAAGGCCTGATATCGGGATGCGTGGCCGGAGCCCTATTAAAGGACGATTATTTGGATAAAATAGGACAAGCGGGATTTAAGATAAGGATATTGCACGAAAATAAAGAAATAAGCAAGAAGCAATATAACGGAATACCTCTCGAAAGCTTAATGGTTGAATTAACAAAATAGAGAATCTCTTTACTCGCTGATTATCGATTCTAGTTGTTTAGCGGTTTTTCGTTTGCTTTATATCCCGATATGGCCTATAATAGCCCCAATATGAAAAACTTCAACAATATCTTCGACCGCGAGAAAAGGAACAGCGCCAGCGAGTCCGATTTCAAGAGGAGGGGCCCCGCAAAGCGAGATTTTGGAAGGCGGGACGGGGGAAGGCCTCAGATGTATGAGGCGACGTGCAGCGAGTGCGGAAAGAGGTGCGAACTTCCTTTCAGGCCGACAGGAGACAAGCCGGTCTTTTGCAGCCAATGTTTTAACAGCCGGGGCGGTGATTCCAATCGAGAAAGACCGGGATCAAGGAGAGACGGAGGAAATCGCAGGTTCCAGGATAAGACAATGTTTGACGCGGTCTGCGACAAGTGCGGAAGGCATTTCGAGCTCCCCTTTAAGCCGACCGGAGAAAGGGCCGTCTATTGCAAAGAATGTTTTGAAAAAGGAGGTTCTTCGGAAAAGACCGACTACAAGGATCAGCTTGAGTCATTGAATGCCAAATTAGACACCATTATCAAGCTATTGTCTTCTTCCAGCCAGCCCAAAGAGGATGATCTTCCCGAAGCCGAGACCAAGAAGAAGGCGAAGAAGCCTAAAAAGACGGTTGAAAAGAAGAAAAGAGCCGATAAAAAGATTGACAAACGGACAAAAAAATGATATGGTTTGGACATAGATATTGAGATACGAGGGCGGATTCTCCGTATTGGAGGGGATCCGTTTTTTTAATAATATGCAAAAAAGATTCAAAGGTAGAAAATTCAATAATCGTTCCCGATTCGGCAAGAAGAGCTTTCCTCAAAAGAAAGGTTTTTCGGCATCCAGGATAGATACAGCCAAGTTCGTCCAGAAAGCGGTTCCCGCCGAAAACGATGTTTATACCCCGGAGCACCTGTTCGATGACTTTGAAATAGACAGCCGGCTGAAGAATAACATCATCCGCAAGGGATATCGCGAACCGACCCCGATCCAGGACAAGATAATCCCTCTGATTCTGAAAGGGAGGGATGTAGTCGGCATAGCCAATACCGGAACGGGAAAAACGGCCGCCTTTTTGATACCGGCGATCAATAAATCCCTAAAGGACAAGAAGAACAAAACCATCATTATCGTTCCGACCAGGGAATTGGCTTTCCAGATAGAAAAGGAATTCAACGATTTCACTCCCGGGCTGCATCTGTTCCCGCTTCTCTGCATAGGCGGAACGAATATCGGGAGGCAATTGAGGGATACCAGGAGGAGCAATAATTTCGTCATCGGAACTCCGGGAAGGATCAAGGATCTGGTCCAGAGGAAAGCCCTGAACATGGCTTCATTCCAGACGATAGTCTTAGACGAGGCCGACAGGATGCTCGACATGGGCTTTATCGGGGACATGAAGTTCCTGATAGGACAGATGCCTGAGGCAAAGCAAGCTCTGCTTTTTTCAGCGACCCTGCCCGAAGAGATAGAAAAACTGTCGAACCAGTTCTTGAAGAATCCGGAAAAGATTTCGGTAAAGAAGAAGGAATCATCGGCCAATGTCAACCGGATATAGTCAAGGTTGGAGACCCGACTAAAAAGATAGATGTTCTCTGCGAGTATCTGAGCAAGGAAGAATTCAAGAAAGTCCTTGTTTTCGGAAGGACCAAATACGGGGTGGAAAAGATCGCCAAAGCTCTGATCAAAAGGGGTTTCATGGCTGAGTCGATCCACGGGGACAAGAACCTGTCGAGAAGGAAGAGGGCGATCGATTGCTTTAAGGCGGGAACTGTCAAAGTATTGGTTGCGACCGACGTGGCGGCGAGAGGTTTGGACATAAACAATGTGAGCCACGTCATCAACTACGATATCCCGGCCACATATGATGACTACGTGCACAGGATCGGAAGAACGGGAAGAGGAAACAAGAAGGGAGAAGCGATAACTTTCGTTTAATAATGGAAACCGGCTTTTGCCGGTTTTTGATTTGTGGTATAATATCAATATGAATATGAATATGAATAGAAAATTAGTCACTACTTTTTTAATTGTTTTTTTGATAGGATTTATTAGTTATTTTTTAATAAATAAAGGCGGTCAAGAAAATTTTAATACAAATAAAGAAAATGCGGCCATAGATGATATGGCCGATTGGAAGACTTATAAAAATGAAGAATGTAAGTACGAAATTAAATATCCACCAGATTGGGTTATTGAGATAAATCATTTAATTATTCCCGAAGATAATGGTATTCAGATAATGCCTAAAGGCTTTGAGAATGATAAGCGAGATATGAGGATTGCAATCGATCCAGTCAATGTTGGTACTGATAGCCCATTCGATTACGTTGATAATCCAGAAAAGATATCAGGATCATTTAAAGATGTTGTTTTTGCCAACAAACAAGCTAAAGAATATCATTGTGGCCCTCCTTGTTTGTCTGTTCTATACTACTCTAAAGCAATTCACATTGGAGACATCGAGGGAATAAATTGGGGGCAGTGGAACCAAATTAGTTATAGGATAAGGACGGAAGATTATAAATATCTTATGCCAATTTATGATAAAATTCTTTCCACCCTTAAATTTACCAATTAAATCATTACTAGAAAAAAGCCTCAAATTAGTCTCATAATATAAACTAAAACTGAAACCGACTTTTGCCGGTTTTTAGTTTGTGATATATATTATATATATGAACGGATTAAGGTTAGAAGATTTGGGATATGATCAGTTTTTCGAATCCAAGAGACCGGGGGGTTTTTCGGTTGCAAGGATTGCATCCGAACACAGAGGTTCGTATGAAGTCGTCAATCAGAACGGAAGATTCTTGGCAAAGATAACGGGGAGGCAGATGTTCGACGCTTCGTCGAGGGAGGATTATCCGGCCGTCGGGGACTGGGTCATGATAACCGAACTGGGGGAAGACCAGGCCGTGATCAACGGGATATTGCCGAGGAAGACGGTGATAAAGAGGAAATACGGGGACAAGAACAGGACCGGGAACAAGGGAGACATCCAGATCATCGGAGCGAACATAGACGTAGCTTTCGTTGTCGAGTCCGTGGACCGTGACTACAGCTTGAACCGTTTCGAGAGGTATTTCGCCATACTCAAAGACCAGGGGATAAGGCCGGTCATCATTTTGAACAAGACCGATTTGATTCCCGGAGAACAGCTTGAGGCAATAATTTCGGAAATAAAGGAAAGATTCGACAACGCGGATGTCATTTCAACCAGCGCATTCAACGAGGCGGGAATCGATCAGTTGAGGATGTATATAGAAAAAGGGAAGACATATTGTTTTCTCGGTTCTTCCGGAGTGGGGAAGTCATCCTTGATCAACAAGCTGATCGGGGAAGATTCCATCAAGACCGGGGAGATAAGCGGATACAGCGGAAGAGGAAGGCACACCACCACGAGCCGGGAGATGTATTTTTTGAAGAGCGGAGGGATAGTCATAGACAATCCGGGCATAAGGGAAGTGGGATTAGCTGATGTCAGTTCGGGAATAGAAGACCTGTTCGAAGATATTATCGAGCTGGGAAAGGGCTGCAAATACAATAACTGCACCCATTTTAGCGAGCCCGGCTGCATGGTCTTGAAAGCCGTGAAAGAAGGAAAGATAGATGAGGAAAGATACAATAATTACATGAATATCAAAAAGGAATCCGACTATTATGAGATGTCCGATTTGGAAAAGAGGGAGAAAGACCGCAATTTCGGAAAGTTCATCAAGAGGGCCAAGGAAGATTTGAAGAAATACGAATAGGGTTTTTGCAAAAAAAAGAGACAGATGTCTCTTGCTAATTTTCCACAACATTCCGGGAGACTCTTTCGTAGACGAAGGTCGATATGCCCAGAATGACGAAAATATTAATCCCGCTCAGAAAGACAATCATCCCCAGTTCTTTTCGGAATAGATTGAATATCTGCCATTCGACAGCGATGCAGGCGACAAGAGCGATGAGCCCTGTTGCCATAGCCAGCTTCATCAGTTTCCTTGCCATGCAATCCTCTTTTATTAGCTGGTTCCCTAATACCATCGACAATTTTATTTGTCAACTTTTCCGTGGTATAATGTAGTGAATAAATAAATAAAAATATGGACAATCAAAATGCTCCCGGCATAGCGTTGATGATAGGAATAGCCGTTTTGTCTCTCGTCGTTTTGGGTTACGATTATTTTTATACCTATAAGCAGGACATCACTCAGGTTAAAACGGAAGAACGAATCGTTGAGCCGGTTCCCTCTCCCAGTTGCCCGAACGGATATACGATGGTGGAAAAGAACGGAAACAACGCTTATTTCTTCGATAAAGAAAATTCAACTTTGTCGGGGAAAAATTATTTCTGCGTCATGACATATGAAGCCAAATGCGATACCGATAAAGACAATATCGGCGACTATTCCAACGAAGAGGGGCTGTTGAGAGGACAGAGTTTCAATTGGTCGGATTGCACGACTTTGTCGGCGGTTTCTTCGCCCGACGGAGCCCCGATAGTCAACATTACCCAGGAAGAATCGAAAAACGCCTGCTCGGGCATGGGAGAAGGATACCATCTGATTACCAATGACGAATGGATGGCTATTGCCAGAGATGTCGAGAGCGTAAAGCAGAATTGGAACGAGAATGTTCTGTTCAGGGGGAATTCGGACAATAAGTACGTCGTTTCCGGATTTGACGGAGCTTCAAGCGGAAGCAATTCCAGGTATCTATATCTTTCTAACGGAAGCATAGTCTGGGATATGTCCGGAAACGCTTGGGAGTGGTTGAGTGATACAATAAAGCAAAACAATCAGCCTCCATATAGCGGATGGTATGAGATCAATGTTTTGGATGATTACGGATTAGTGGGAAAAGAAAATGTATCGTCGGCCAACCAGAATCTCGGATCGATAAACGGCATAGGAAAATTATTCTTGGCTTTTTCGCCGAACAGCGAGAGGGAAAAAGCTTTCTTGAGGGGCGGGAGCTGGGGAGACGGAAACAGGGCTGGGATATATACGCTGGATTTCCTCAACGCTCCTTCCGACTACCATGAATACATGGGTTTCCGTTGCGTTAAGACATATTAAGGTTAATAAACATGAACAAACAACTATTGAAAGATTCTTTGGGTTGGGGATTCATTCTCTGGCTCGTCGGATATGTTCTGGGTTTTGTCTTTTTCACATTCGTTCCCCAGAATCAGATCGGCTGGTTTATCATGCCCATAGGGACGATCATCGCCCTCTGGGTTTTGTTCAAGAAAGTGAAAGGCGATTCGTTCGGATATTACTTCAAGCTGGCCTTCGCCTGGGCGTTGATTGCCATCGTTTTCGACTATTTCTTCATAATCAAGCTTCTCAATTCGGTTTCCTATTACAAGCCCGATGTTTATGCGTATTACGCCATAACATTTGCGCTTCCGTTGATTGCGGGGTTGATTAAGAATAGAGGGAGGTAGTATAATAGATGCATGCAGGATATAAAGATAAAAAACGAAAGCTTTACAGCCTTTTCCTGGTTCGCGGGATGGCTGTTCACGATCGGCTTCCTCGGCCTGTCTTTCTGGCAGGGGGTATTGGCCATAATCATCTGGCCGTACTACATCGGGAAGTTCATCGCCGCTTTGATGTAGCGGAAAAGTTATTTCAATATGGAAAAAATAACTTTAAACAAAGAAAGGGTTAAGAAGTTTTTTGACGTCATTGTTTGGCTTGCCATCGCTTCCAACATAAATTATGTTTTTATAGGCGGCTGGACAGATGTTCTTATTCACGCAAACGTTATTTTCGTTATCGGACTGCCCATCTGCCTTATTTTTTATTTCTTTTACCGTTATTCTTCCGGAAAAAAAGCGGGAGATTTTGTTAAAAAATCCGTTGGATTCCTTTTGGGTTTTTTTCCATATCTGATCTTGATCGCAACGGTATCCAACTATACTTATAATTACAGGAATCCGTTTGCTTTTGTAGTTTTCATCGTTTTTATCGTAATGCTTTTGATAGACATACTTTTCTGGCTGATGTTTTTTAAAATCATCATCAAGCAGGTTGACGGAGGAAAAGGAGTTCTGAAGATATTTTTAGGCCTTTTTATGATAGCAGTCACGATCGTCGCCATTTCAGGATTTTTAATCTGGAAGAATTTTAACCAGCAAACAGTGATGTGTTCCCAGGAGGCCAAACTCTGTCCAGACGGATCATATGTGGGTCGTACCGGTCCCAAGTGTGAATTTAAAGAGTGTCCTTTTGCCTTTCCCAATCAACATGTCGAAAAAGCGATAACCGATTACCTTTTAACCCAGAAGCGATTCAGCTGGAAAACCGAAGAAAATAGCGATAATGTTTGCGTAGCCGAGAATCTTTCCCAAGAAGAGCTGTTCCCGCTATATATCTGGGCGCATTGCATCGAATATGTTGTTGAAAATGGAGAGGTCAAGGTCTTGAGCGGTTCTTCGGGGCCGGTTAAGATAAGCTACCCCAATGAGCTTTCCTATTATGACTTAAGCAGGTTTTCATATGAAGCTCCCGGCGACGGCAGCGGATATTCGAAGGACGTAGAAGCGATTTTCCCCGAGGAGCTCCGCCGGAAGATATTCGATTTTGACAGGGAAGATATCATCAGAAAAGCAAAGGAAGAAGCTTTAAATAAATGAAATACGTTTTTCCATATCAGGAACAGCTGGACAGGATAAAGCGCTTGGCCGAGGACATCAAGCGGTTTTCGGTTGCCAAGGAAGACAACATCGAAAGCGCCATAGACGCTTTCACCTCCTTTTTCATCCAGTGCTATCATCTGAGGGACTGGCTTTTCGAAAGCAGGTATAGCAAGAGAGATATAGATATCTTCATCAATGAGAGCTTTCCCTTGTCATTGTGCAAGGATATGGCTAACAGGCAGAAGCACAGGACGATAGACAAATACGAGCCGGCCCATCATCTGGTGGAGCACAAATATGGAAACATCTCTTCTCCAATCGTCAAATACCACGATCCCGGAAGGAAGGAGGACAGATTCGGGTTGGACATCGAGGAATTGGGGACGCTCGTCGACGTAATCGATTTATCCGATAAATGCATAGAGGAATGGGAGAGATTTTTGTATCTTTTCTCAATCTGATTTTTTCTGGTATAATATTATAAAGGTCGTAATCATAATACATATACAAAACATATGATTTTAGGAATCGCCTTAATCGTAATAGGAGCGGTCTTCCTTCTCCAGAATCTGGGATATATTTCCGCCAGCGCCTGGGGAATCGTCTGGCCGGTAATAATCATAGCCGTCGGATTGTCAATGATCTGCAAGAAGCACGGACACTGCGAATGCGGCTGCGAAGAGAAAAAATAATATGGAAGAAGAAAGAAAGTGCGAATGCGGAATGCCTCTGAACGCCGAAACCGAATGTTCCTGCGAGCCGGGCGTCTGCATCTACTGCTGTTCTTGTCCTTCCGACTGCCAATGCGGCTGCGCGGAGAAGAAGGAAAAGCAGGACAAATGAAACAAACCGCCGGGGAGACCCGGTTTTTTGTTTTTGAAATAATTTTCCGTTAAGCTTGTATTAATTTTTAGAGGACCTCGAGATAATAAATAAAAACAATATGCAAAAAAAGAAACTTATCATCTTTTCCATCTTATCCGCTTTGATCGTTTCCGGATTCGGGCTGGCTACAGCCATGGCGGCATCTTCGGGAATAGCTTCTAACGCCTTGAACCAGGCCGATCAGCTTGAGAAAAGGTACGGGATAACCCTTACCGAAGAGCAGAAGACCCAGGTGCAAGCCAAGGAAACGGAAATGGAATCCAAGAGAGCTGAGGAACTGGCCAAATGGCAGAACATGACCCTCGACTCCTGGAAACAGCAGGAGATAGAGAGGATAAACGCAACCACCCAGGAACAGTTCGACAAGATGAAGGAACAGCATGTGAACATGCTTAAGAACGGTAAGGGAGGCATGGGAATGTTTGGTCCTAAAACGGAAAAGCCGGCCGAATAGCCGGTTTTCCCTTTGAAATAAAAGAGATTATCGGTTGTATTAAAGTGTGATACCATATAGTCATGACAGAGCAATCGAGCGATGAACAGATAGTTTCTTTGATTTTGAAGGGAGAAAAGGAGTCATACAGGGAGATCATCAGGAGATACGAAGACAAGCTTTCCCGCTATCTGCACAAATTCATAAGCGACACGGACGACGTCGAGGATATCCTCCAGGTCGTCTTCATCAAAGCGTACAAAAACCTGTACGGCTTTGATATAAGCAAGAAGTTCTCCTCCTGGATATACAGGATAGCCCATAACGAGGCGGTCAACCATCTGAAGAGAAGAAGGAATAAAGGAAGGGTTGCTTTAGACGACGTGGAATACAAATTGATCGACGAGAAGTCGGATATAGGGACGGAGGCGGACAGGAAATTCTTAAAGAAAGATATGGAAGGGGTGATAGGGAAACTGGATCTGAAATACCGCGAACCGATAGTCCTCTTCTATCTGGAAGAGATGTCGTACGAGGAGATAAGCGATGTTTTGAGGATACCAAAGAATACGGTCGGCACCCTCATTTTAAGAGGGAAGAAGATGATAAAGGACAATCTTGAAGAAATAAATAAAAACTATGGAAGATGAGCTGGAAAAATCAATAATGGAGGAGATAAAGAGCGGCCAGGTTAAAATCAGGTCGAAATACGTCTTTGTCGCCGAAAAGCTGGGACTTGGAACGGCCTTCGCCCTTTCTGTTTTGCTTTCCGTCCTTTTCTTCAATCTCATCCTTTTCTATCTCAAAGAAACCGACAATCTGAAGTATCTGAGCTTCGGCAAGTTCGGCATCTTCGCTTTCCTTGAATCTTTCCCATATCTTCTGGTTGTCGCCTTCATCATCCTTATCGTCCTGTCCGGATACCTGATTACCAAGAGCGATGTCTCATATAAGAAGCCGTTCGGATATCTGGCCGTGGGAATGGTCGCCAGCATCATGGTTATGGGAGCCGTCCTTACATCAGCCAATGTGGGAAAGATAATCGAGACACAGGCCAGGGGCGGAATGGTTCCGGCAAGAATGCTTCTTGATCCGATGACGGGGGTAAGGAACAGCGGAGTAGCCGGAATCGTTTTCGAAGAAGGGGAAGGATACATAGTCCTTCAGACACCTCAGGGGTTGAGAAATGTGGATCTGGAAAGGACAGAGGGCGTTCCCGAAATTGAGAAGGGCCAGTTCGTCGTCGCCGTGGGTAAAAAGGAGGGATATGACTTTAAGGCGGATAAGATAAGGATATTTGAGAAGAAGGATCTTCCGGCTGTGGACAGGGGCATCGAATCCAAATTCGGAGCGGACAAGAAGAATCTCCCCGAAAATATTTTCTATTTCGAGAAGAAGGAAAGTTCTTGCGTCAAGGAATGCTTCGATTCCGGAAAAGAGCATAAATCTTGCTTCGAAGAGTGCAGGAAATAGGGTAAATGATTTTGTTGAAATATTTCCTTGTTTTTGCGATAATTGATCTATGGACTACGGAACAAGGATATTCGAAATCGTCTTTATCATAATTCTGGCTTTTTTCGCCTATCTTTTCTGGCCGGAGATGCAGTCGGGATATTCCCGTCTTTTTTTCAATCCCTGCCGGAATCCGATCGAATATTCCCTGGGAGAGATAGATAGCCGCTTCGGAGTGTCTTCCGATTTTTTCCTTTCCTCAATCAAAGAGGCGGAGAAATCATGGGAGGATGCGTATAAGAAAAACCTTTTCGATTATTCGGAGGGAAAAGGGTTGAAGATGAATCTGGTCTATGATTCCCGCCAGGAAGCTACGGACCAGCTTGACCAGCTGGGCAAGGTCATGGATATCGACCAGACCAATTACGATTATCTAAAGGGGGAATACGATAAATACGTGTCTTTGTATGAAAAGAGTTCGGCTGAGCTGAAGGCCTTGGTTTTGAGCTATAACCAGTCGGGATACAAGAAAAAGAACGCCGAACAGCTGATTTCCGAAATCAGGGCCAAGGAGGACGCCAATGCCGAACTGGTGCAGAAGATAAACTCGCTAGCGCAGGAGATAGATTATCTCGCTCAGAAATACAATATCAGCGCCGGGGAATATAACGACTTAGGCAAATCTTTTGAAGAATTCGAGCAGGGAAACTATATTTCCGATTCTTATTCACAAAGAATCAATATCTACCAGTTTGATGACAGACGGAAGCTGGTTTCGGTCCTTGTCCATGAAATGGGGCATGCCTTGGGACTGGGCCATGCCGATGATCCTATGGATATAATGTACGCGGTCAATGCCGAAGAGGGCCAGGGCGTGACTTCGGAAGATATTTCGGCTATAGATGCTATTTGTTCCAGGAATCCGGCCGTCTACCTGTTCGAGACGATGAAAGAGAAATTTTCTTTTTGAGGTATTGTTTTATTTTTTCACCTGTTTTATAATATAATAATGTATAAATGCCGAGAAAATTCAATTCATTATTAAAGGTTAATCTTAACATCTCTTTCGAGGTGTTTTTATAAACATTATGAAGAAACTGATAACATTGTTCCTCTGTATCTCTCTATTGGCGGTTGTTGTCGCAACCAAGGGGGGCGAGATAGTCTCTTACGCCGAAACATTGACGACCGCCGTTACCGATACGACGGCTCCGCAACTGGGCGGAGTGGCCGTCTATCCCACGTCGGTGAGCGCAAACAGCCAGTTCACGGTTACAGTTTCAGCTTCGGACGATTCGTCGGGGTTAAAATCGGTTTCAGTCAAAGTAATCGGGCCGTCGGGAACCGATACGAACCAGATTTCTTCCGATATTACCGCTTCCAACGACACGGGCAAATGGTCTGCCAACCTTTTAATGCCTTCGAGCGCCGAGAACGGGACTTGGAAAGTGGGGAAGGTTGTCTTGAAAGATAATAACGGCAATTCAAAAGAATATGTATACGGATCGGGAATCAGCGCGACTTTTACCGTCACAGGAGGCGCAACCAATTGTTCGACCAGTAATACTCTGAACACCCAGAACAAGAATAACTGCGAATGGAGCAACGGTTCGTGGAATTCGAATAGTTGCACTTGTACGTGTCCAACTAATTGGTATCTGGGAGGCGGAGGAAGTTGCGTCTATATGACTTCTTCGACTGCTGGAACATCCAACAATACGACTACGCCTTCTTGTACTGATACAGGATTATCATGTACCGGCAGCGGAGGTGCATGGAGCGCTTCTTCGTGCTCTTGTGCTTGTCCGACAGGATATTCTTTGAGCGGCACTTCTTGCGCGGCCAACCAGGTAACGGTCGCCACCAGCTGTTCGACCAGCACCGCTCTGAACACCCAGAACAAGAATAACTGCGAATGGAGCAACGGTTCGTGGAATTCGGATACCTGTGTTTGCACCTGTCCTGCGAATTACAATCTGGGAAGCGGAGGGAGTTGCGTCTATGCTCCCGTTGCCACCTATTGCGCCCTTACCGGAGCTCTCGGTTCTGAATGTACCGGCAGCGGAGGTTCGTGGAATATCACAAACTGTACTTGTTCCTGTCCGTCCAATTACTATATGAGCGGAAACAAATGCGTGGCTCATTGCTCCGACAACGGATCGGAATGTATGGGCAGCGGAGGGACATGGAGCACTTCTTCCTGTTCCTGTTCTTGTCCTTCTGGGTATTTTTTGAGCGGAAACAAATGTCTTTACGGTTCGACAACCTGCGTTTCCGAAGACAGAGTGAGTTGTACCGGCAGCGGAGGTTCGTGGAATTCCACCACCTGCGCTTGTGCGTGTCCGACCTCTTTCCGCTTGGACGGGAAAAAATGCGTGATTGCGACCAGCGTTTCCAATTGCACCAATGATGGAAGTTCGGACTGCGCGGGCAGCGGAGGTTCTTGGAGTTCTACGACATGTGCCTGTACCTGTCCCGCTAACTATGTTTTGAGCGGGACCAAATGCGTGGCCAATGCCACCACCAGTTGTTCGACCAGCACCGCTCTGAACACCCAGAACAAGAATAACTGCGAATGGAGCAAGGGAACCTGGAATTCTAATAGTTGCATTTGTGCCTGTCCGACCGGGTATTCTCTCGGAGGCGGAGGGAGCTGCGTGGCCAAGACGGCGTGTACTTTGACCGGTTCGGATTGTGCTAACAGCGGAGGTGCATGGAGCGCTTCTTCGTGCTCTTGCTCTTGCCCTTCGGGATACTCATTGAGCGGGAACAAGTGCGTGGCCAAGTGTACTGCAGACAAGTGGACTTGCGATAACTGGAGCGTCTGCGTTGACGGGAAGCAGTACAGGCCTTGTACTTTGACTTACGACTGTCCGGGAGTTTCCCAGGTTTCTCCGAGAACGGAACAGGAATGCACCGTTGCCGAAAAGGAACAGACTGAAACCACGGCTACCAGCTGTTACTACAAATTTTCTGAATACGGATCGTGCGTCAACGGGAAGCAGACCCGCAAGGTTTTGAGCTCGTATCCCGAAGGATGCATCGACAAGCTGAACGAACCATTGGAGAGGGCCTGTACCGCCGTGGCCTGTTCGTATAAATATTCGGGATGGAGCGAATGCAAGGACGGTAAGAAAACGAGAAGCATATCATCGACGTCTCCCGAAGGATGCACGCCGGGTAATCCCGTCGTCGAGGAGGCCTGTAAACTGCCTTGTAGCGACGCCGATTGGAAATGCGAAGACTGGAGCGCTTGCGGAAGCGAAGGGACCCAGTACAGGAAATGTTCTTTGTCCGATATATGCATTTCTTCGAATGTTTTGAAGTCGCCCTTAGTCACAAGAGATTGCGTTTATGCCGTGACTCCTGTTGAAACGGAGCCGGGAGCGACCGAACAGGAAACAGTTCCTGCTGAATGTTCCGCTATCGGTTGGACAGCCAGGAAGGATTGCGAATTATATCTGTATCATTCGAGGATAGTTTCCGATTGTCGCGACAGTGATCTCAATTCTCAGGAACAATGCCGGCAGTATTTCCTCGGCAAATACGGAAAACCGTTGAAATGCGAAGGATTGAGCGACGACAGCTGTAATTCCTTGATCGACAATGTTATTTTATCAGATTTGAAAACGGTTATCGCTTCGGACGTCAAAGAGAAGTTATCCGAAGTGGCCGGAAGCGCAGCCGTTGTAGATATAAAGAATCAGACCATCAGGACCGAGGTCGTTTCAGTTCCTTCGGGACAATCTCAGCCGGTCACCCAGGTAAAAGAAGTCAAGGTTGAGAACCTTCCTATAACCTCGGCTGCGGCAGATAGCGTTTCAGTCAGCTTGATTCGCACGGCAACGACCGTTTCAGCTCAGCAGAACCTTTCTCCGGTGGCCATAGCTTTCGACTCAGACGGAGACGGATTGCCCGATGATGTGGAGAATCGTCTCAAGACGGATCCGAATATGAAAGACACCGACAGCGACGGATATTCCGACGCGGAAGAAGTCAGATTGGGGACCGATCCGCTGGATCCGCTGGCGAAGAAGATAAAGACGGAGGTAGCCGGAGTGGACAAGGCCATAGCCGAAGGAAAGTCCTTGGAGCAGCCCAAATATGTTGCCGCCGTGGCGAGTGCGTCTTTGGCTATCGATAAGGTTGAAACCGTCACAGAGACGAATGCTTTGAGATTCGAAGGAAAAGCCAAGCCTAATCAGGTGGTCACTCTCTTCATCTACAGTACGATGCCGATCGTCGTGACCGTTCAGGCTGATGCCAACGGAAACTGGACGTATGATCTCGACAAGACGATGGTTGATGGAACCCATGAAGTATACGTAGCGGTAAACAACGATCAGGGAAAGATAGTCGAATCGGCATTGCCCACGCCTTTCTTCATCGCCGAAGCCCAGGCCGTTTCAGTCGATGATTTCGTTGCTTCAGCAGCCGACGTGTCCAAGGTGGAAAGCCAGACCAATAACATGCTCATGCTGTACGTCCTGTCCGGATTGGCCGTGGTCTTAATACTCGTCGCCGCATTCTTCATAATCAAACAGAGATTCGCAGAATAACATG
Organism: Minisyncoccota bacterium; assembly: GCA_041650235.1. Taxonomy (GTDB): domain Bacteria; phylum Patescibacteriota; class Minisyncoccia; order Minisyncoccales; family Minisyncoccaceae; genus UBA2211. The sequence goes on along the minus strand of JBAZLP010000001.1, from coordinate 8,516 downwards.
GAAGAAAGGAATTCAAAATGGCAGTTCTTGAAGGATAACAAGCAGGTTTTTTATTCCATTGCCTTGATGATAGTGATTCCAGGTGTGATCATTTTGAACACCTGGATTTTTGCCGACTCTTTCAAGAACACGATCGATTTATCCCTCCAGGACAAGGCGGTGGGGATAGGCCAGTCGGTCAACGCCGGCCTTTCGGACAAGTTCTCTTCAGTCGAGCAGATGCAGTCGTTCGTGGACAATTGGGGAAGATATAACGAAGACACCGAGTCATTGGACGTATTCCAGAGGGAAGGAGACGCGTTCAAGCTGGTTGCGAGCATGAAAGATAAGGGGAGCATAGGGAAGACGGAAAATTTGTTCAACTATTATACCGCCTGGAACAGCGATCTTCCCGTAGCCCAGAAGATATACAAAGAAGAGGGGAGTGTTAAGCGCCTTTTCTGGCTGGTGGTGATGCCCCTCAAGGATTCATCGGGACAGAAGCAGGCTCTTCTGTCGATGACGATTTCGGCGGATATAATCAACACAAAGCTGGCCATGGCTCTAGGGAACTCATACTGGATGCTTCTGCTGACGGTCATCTTCATCGTCCTTCTCCTCCTTGCCAATTCGCGCCTGTTCGAATATTCTATTCTGTATAACAAGATAAAGGAGGTGGATAAAATGAAGGATGAGTTCATCTCCATGGCTTCGCACGAACTCAGGACCCCGGTCACGGTTATAAGGGGATACATAGAGATGCTTCAGAACGATGCGGATAAACTCACTCCGGCCGAAAGCAAGGATTATCTCTCGATCATCAACGTTTCGACCGAACGGCTGGGCAATCTTATCGAAGACCTTTTGAACGTATCGAGGATCGAGCAGGGAAGGTTAAAGATGGAAATGAAAGAGATGGATGTCTGGCCCGTTGTCGAAGAGACGGTCAAGGAGATGAAGGTCCAGTCAGATGCAAAAGGATTGGCCCTGTCCTGTTCCATCGAAGGAAAAGCCTTGATTAACGCCGACAAGGACAGGTTCAAGCAGGTGTTGATAAACATCATCGGTAATTCTATCAAATACACTCCTTCGGGAAGCGTGGAAGTCAAGGCCTTGAACAGGGACAAAAATCTTGTTTTAATAGTCAAAGATACGGGAATCGGGATGACGGCCAAGCAGAGGGAGCATCTGTTCGAGAAGTTCTACCGGGTCAAGACCGAGAAGACGGCCGATATCACCGGAACCGGATTGGGATTATGGATCACCAGGCAGATAATCGAATTGATGAAAGGAACAATCATGATCGATTCGATGGAAAATGTCGGGACGCAGGTCACTTTGGAGTTTCCTTTGATAGAAAAGAAATAAAAATATGTTTAAAGATTTTTTAAGCTTCCTCAAGGAGTACAATATATTTTCCCTGGCCATCGCCTTCATCATGGGGGCGGCCAGCACCAGCCTGGTTAATTCTCTGGTAAAAGACATGATTATGCCTCTTTTTTCTCCTCTGACTGCGGGAGGAGACTGGAAGAGCGCGGTTTTAAACCTGGGCCCGGTTGTCATTAGATACGGTTCTTTTTTGGGAGAGCTTCTTAATTTTATCATCTTGGCGCTGGTTATTTTCGTAATTGCGAGGAAAATATTGAAAAACGATAAATTGAAATAACAATCAAAAACATGAATAATTTAAGGAATGCCGATGTCAGAGGGAAAAGGGTCTTGGTCAGGTGCGATCTCAACGCTCCGATCGGGGAAGAAGGGAATGTCGAAGCTGATTATAAGATTCAGAAGATCGTCCCGACTATACAATACCTGAGGGATAACGGAGCGAAGATCATACTCTTGAGCCATTTCGGGCGCCCTAAAGGCAAGAAAGATCCGGCTTCATCTTTGAGGCCCATCGCTAAAAGGGTCTGGGAATTGGTCGGAGGAAGCGTTAAGTTTTTGAACGATACTATCGGCAAAGCGGTTGAGAAGGAGATCAATGCCATGAAGGAAGGTGAGATCATCGTATTGGAGAACGTCCGTTTCTATGCCGGAGACGAGGCCAATGACGATAAGTTCGCGAGAGAGCTGGCTCGTCTCGGAGACATTTTCGTCGAGGACGGGTTCGGCGTCTGCCATCGTGCCCATGCTTCTGTTGTTGGAATAACCAAATATATTCCTTCATATCCAGGATTGCTTCTGGATGAAGAGCTGCGTGTTCTGTCGAATGCTCTCATTTCTCCGGAAAGGCCTTTGGTTTCGGTCATCGGAGGTTCAAAGATAGAGACCAAGGTAAAAGTGATAGAGAGATTGCTCGACAAGTCGGACTATGTCTTGCTCGGAGGAAAAGTGGCCAACTCCATTCTGGTCGCCAAAGGGATCTGTGTCAGGGATTCGATTAACGAAGAAGAAGAGGGCTTGATGGAATTAGCGAAGAAGATAGACCTGACCAGCCCGAAGCTGCAGCTGCCCGTAGACGGAATAATGGGCCTGATCAATTTTGACGAGGAGTACAGCAGGACCGGAGCCGTCGGAACCTTGAGGAGAGAGGAAGCCATATATGATATCGGACCGGAAACGATAGAGAAATACAAGTCGGTCTTGTCCGAAGCCAAGACAATCATCTGGAACGGGCCTCTGGGATGGTTCGAGAAGCAGCCATACGACAAGGGAACTGTGGACATAGCCAAGATGATAGGACAGATCAACAGCCAGGTCCTTTCGGTTGTCGGAGGAGGCGAGACCGTGCAGATAATCCAGAGGCTGGGCATTGAGAACCAGTTCGACCACGTTTCGACCGGAGGGGGAGCGATGCTTGATTTCATGGCCGGGAAAGATTTGCCGGGGATAGCGGCTCTGGAAGAGAACAGTAAGAGGAAAAATAATGAAGATTAAGAATATAGACAAGGCGGCGGAGAGGATTAAAAAAGCCGTCGAGGACGGCGAACAGATAGTGATATACGGGGATTCGGACTTGGACGGGGTGGCATCGATAGTGATTGCCAAGGAGGCGATAGACAATCTCGCCTCAATCTTGAAAAAGCAGGTTTCAATCCTTTGTTTTTCTCCGGAGAGGAAGACGGAAGGATACGGATTGAATGCGGATGCTCTTAAATTCATCAAATCAAAAGTTTCTAACGGATTGATAGTCACTCTTGATTGCGGCATCACCAATTTCAGGGAGATAGAAGACGCCAAGAACAGCGGTTTTTCCGTTGTAGTCATCGATCATCACAAGACGGTCGGAGGAATTCCCGATGCCGATATCGTGGTCGATCCGAAGCAGGAAACGGATGAATATCCTTTCAAGGATTTCGCCAATGCCGGGCTGGCTTTGCGTCTAGCCGAGGAGATTTTGGGAGATCAAATGTCGGACATGCTCAAAGACAGCTTTGTTGAGCTGGCGGCTCTGGCCACCATTTCGGATATGATGCCCGAAACGGGAGAGAACGAAGAGATTATCAATGAAGGATTAGAGAAGGTTGAATACAGCCAGAGGCCGGCGATACGGGCCATTTTTTCTCTTTTGAATCCGATGGATTTTTTGTCAAAGAGGGACATGATTGCCAAGATTAACAGCGCTTTGAATTCTTCGGGGATAAGCGGGCACGTTTCTAAACCGTATCTTTTTCTAACCGAGCCGGACTTCAAAAAAGCCGTTGAGACGGCTGAGGAGCTTTTCGAAGAAAGCCGCGATAAGCAGAGGAATGTTGCCAATCTCGTCGATGAATTGACGGAGAGGGTTTCCGTGAAGGATTCCCCTATAATCTTTGAAGGGTCGCATGTTTGGGAGGCGGAGCATTTGGGAGCGGTGGCTTCCCGCCTGGTCAATCATTTCGACAAACCCGTTTTCCTGTACAGGAAAGGAGAAGAGATAAGCCGGGGAACGGTGAGGGTTCCCAAGGGGATGGATGCGGTCAAGGCGATGGAGAGCTGCAAAGAATTGCTCGTCATGTTCGGGGGGCATCCTCCGGCAGCGGGGTTCACGGTAAAGAATGAGAATATAGAGAAGTTCGAGGGGTGCTTGAAAGAGTATTTTAAATGACGAAGGAGAGGTTTTTCCTCTCCAGCTTTTGCGACGATCACTTTTCTATTTTTGGGAAGCTCGAATGGCTCCCTGGCCGTAATGATAGGCCGTTCTCCGTAGACAATAGGGATTTTCATGATTACCCCTTTTCTGTTTATGAGGATAATCCGAATCGATTGTTTTGTCAATTTTATTTAATGCCAGGATTTGATATAATCAAAGCGTATGAAAAACATAGTCAATTATATTTTCGAAATAGGAGTCCTGAAAAGGGAGAGGCATAACGGATTCAAGCTTATCGGAGTCGATAATCCCGATTCTGTCGCGGAGCATTCCCTGAGGGCTGCCCAGATCGGGTATATTTTGACCGTCTTGGAGAATAAGAAGGACGGAACTGATTTGAGTCCGGAGAGGGTCGCTTCAATCCTCGTTTTCCATGATAATGGAGAAGTGAGGATCGGAGATCTGCACAGGGTGGCCGCCAGGTATATAGACAGTAGGGAAGCGGAGAAAAGTTCTTTTTCCGATCAAATTAAATATCTCCCGGAAGAATTCAAAAATATTGTTAATTATTTTAACGAAATAGAAGAAAGAAATACCAAGGAAGGCGTGATTGCCAAAGATGCGGATTGGCTCGAGGCCGCTTTCAGTGCAAAGGAGTATTATGATCTCGGCAATGAATTGGCTATGGATTGGATAAATAACGTCGGAAAAGCTCTTGAAACAGAATCAGCTAAAGAGATATTCGAAGAAATGAAGAAAACCAGGTTCACTGATTGGTGGGTTGGGCTGAAGAAGATGTTATACAAGAAGATGGACGGCACAGATATTTCCCATGGAGAAAAATAATAAACAATAAACATATGAAAAAAATAATCTTAACGCAGTTCTTCGTATTGTTGGCTGGTACCTTGTTCGCCTGGTATAATTTTGCCATGGAATGGATTGCTTATTCCAATAAAACATCTTGTACAGTCGGCTGTTCGGCCGGAACAAACCCCTTCCTGACACCATGTTTCGGAGGAGCCATATTTTTTACCCTAGCTCTCATTCTTCATTTAATCATATTAAAGAAGAAGCATGAATAAGCTTGGACAAAAAGCATTTACCCTAATCGAAATCCTTGTCGTGATAGCCATAATCGGCATCATCTCCGGCCTCATCATCGTCACCATGAGCGGAGCGACTTCTTCCGCTAACGATGCCAGGAGGAAGAATGATATCTCTGCACTAAAGAAAGCCATCACTATATACAGCACCTTAAACGGGATGACCTATCCTGTCCAATCAACAATCTGCAACATCGGAGCCCCCTCGGGCTCTTCTCCTTGTTCCACTCTCGCTCAAGCCATCGCAGAAAACCTTCCCACCCTTCCTCTCGATCCGAACGGACAATACTACAAATATGCCTCTGACGGTACCACATATGGCATCATGGCTGATTCAGCTTTAACTGACATCGACGGGAACAAATACGCTACCGTCACAATAGGGAACCAGACCTGGATGGCCGAGAACCTCATGACAACCAAGTACAGGGACGGAACACCAATCACATATGCCGCAACCTGGTCTGCTGACAGCGGATACTACGGCTATCCTCCCAATATCGGGAACACTGCCGAAGAGACTCTTACTAACATCAAATCGAACAAACTCGGTCTTGTTTACCAGCTATCCGCCGTCAACAGTTCTCACGGCCTCTGTCCTTCCGGATGGCACGTTCCGACCGACGCAGAGTGGTGCACCCTAGAACAATATGTCGATTCTTCAATCTCCTGTTCCACGACTAGTTGGAGGGGAACCAATGGCGGGCTGAAACTCAAGGAAGCGGGAACCACCCACTGGACAAATCATGCAAACATCGGCACCAACGCCTCTCTTTTTACCGCAGTCGGAGCCGGCTACCGGGGCACCGCCGGTTCGTTCAATAATCGTTCCACGTACACGACCTTTTGGGCTTCCGGGGCGTCCGGCTGGAACCGCAATCTGGATTATTCTTACGCCACGGTTTACCGCAGTACGGTTTCGGCAGCTTACGGGTTTTCCGTCCGTTGCCTCAAGGACTGACTTATCTCCTTTCTTAGCGATACTAAGTTAAGTCCTCTTGTTGTTTTGGGACTTGGATGGTATAATACAGGTTCACATAGGTCAAAAGCTATGGATTTTCAGCTTAAGGGACAATTTGAACCGAAAGGAGACCAGCCCCAGGCGATAGAAAAGCTTGTTCGGGGATTGGAAGAAGGGATGGAGAAGCAGACCCTTCTCGGGGTAACCGGTTCGGGTAAGACGTTCACCATCGCGAACGTCATAGGGAAGGTGCAGAAGCCGACACTGCTGATTTCGCATAACAAGACCCTGGCGGCCCAGCTTTGTAACGAAATGAGGGAATTCTTCCCGGACAACGCCGTCGAATATTTCGTCTCCTATTACGACTACTACCAGCCGGAGACATACATGGCTCACACTGATACGTATATAGAGAAGGAGGCGCAGATAAACGAAGAGATAGACCGGCTGAGGCACGCCTGCACCCAGGCTCTGATGACTAGGAAAGATGTAATAATTGTCTCTTCTGTTTCCTGCATTTACGGCTTGGGGTCCCCCGAAGAATACAAGAAAGTCCTGCACGTGATAAAGAAAGGAGACAAAATCAACCGCCAGGAGATGGCGAGAAAGCTGATAGACTTGCAGTTCGAGAGGACGAACGAAGATTTGTTGCTTGGAACCTTCAGATTGAGAGGCCAGGTTTTGGAAGTTATGCCCGTCCACGAGAAAGCCATATACAAGATAGGGATTTCGGAAAAGATAGATTCGATCGAAGTCATCGATCCGATCAGGAGGAATGTCTTGAGGGAAGTCGACGAGGTCGCTCTCTTCGCTGCCAAGCACTACGTCTTGAATGAAGAGACTAAGAAGGAGGCGATAAAGGGGATAAGGGAGGAATTGGAGGAAAGGTTGAAGTTCTTCGAGAAGGAAGGGAAGATTCTTGAGTATGAGAGATTGAAAAGGAGGATCAATTACGATTTGGAGATGATAGAGAACATCGGATACTGCCAGGGCATAGAGAATTATTCGAGGCATTTTGACGGAAGGAAGAAAGGAGAGCCTCCCTTCACCCTGATCGATTATTTCAGGATGGCCGATCCGGACTTCTTGACCGTTATAGACGAATCGCACGTGACCATCCCCCAGATAGGAGGAATGTATTTCGGAGACAAATCGAGGAAGAAGTCCCTTATCGATTACGGTTTCCGATTGGAGTCTGCATACGACAACCGACCTCTGGAATACGCCGAATTCGAAAGATTGACCGGAAAGAAGATATACGTTTCGGCCACTCCCGGAGCGGAAGAATTGAATGAGAGCGGACAGATAGTCGAGCAGATCGTCCGTCCGACGGGATTGATAGATCCCGAGGTGATTATCCGTCCCATCACGGATAAGGAGGGAGATTCCCAGATTGACGACTTGATCAAGAGGATAGAAGAGCAGGTCAAGAACAAGGAAAGGACTCTCGTCACCACTTTGACCAAGAGGATGGCCGAAGACCTGACCGATTATCTCGAAAAGAAGAAGATAAAGGTCAAGTATCTCCATTCCGACGTTAAGACCTTGGAAAGAATTGAGACGATAACCGAATTGAGGAAGGGACTGATCGACGTCATCGTCGGAGTGAACCTATTGAGGGAAGGATTGGATATTCCCGAGGTTTCTTTGGTGGCGGTTTTAGATGCGGATAAGGAAGGGTTCTTGAGGAACGAGACTAGTTTGATCCAGACGATCGGCAGGGCGGCGAGGAACGTCAACGGACGGGTCGTCTTGTACGCCGATAATATCACCCAGTCGATAGAGAGGGCGGTCAAGGAGACGGAAAGAAGGAGGGAGATACAGGTGGAATACAACAAGGAGAACGGGATAACCCCGAAGACGATCGAGAAGAATATAAAGAACATTTTGGAGCAGTTCGGGCTGGATACGAAGAAATTGAAGGCGAGGAGATACGGGGAGAAGATATTGGAGTTGGATCTGAAGGGGGATGCGAGGCCGTTGAAAGAGATATTGAAGGAGAAGAAGGAGAAGATGAAGGAAGCGGCCGAGAAGCTGGAGTTCGAACTGGCGGCCATATTGAGGGATGAGATAGTTCAGTTAGAGAAGGATATAAAGAAGAAATGATATGCAGGATAAAATAGTAATCAAGGGAGCGAGGGAGCACAATCTGAAGAATGTTTCTCTGGAGATTCCCCGCAATAAGATGGTCGTGTTCACCGGATTGTCCGGTTCGGGTAAGTCGAGCCTGGCTTTCGATACGATTTTTGCCGAGGGGCAGAGGAGATACATAGAATCATTGTCTTCATATGCGAGGCAGTTTTTGGGAGGGATGCAGAAACCGGACGTCGACGAGATAGAGGGTCTGTCTCCGGCGATATCGATCAGCCAGAAAGCGCACAGCTCTAATCCCCGTTCGACCGTGGCAACCATCACGGAGATATATGATTATCTCAGGGTTTTGTACGCGAGAGTG